>NZ_JBQFQX010000004.1:0-381581 GCF_056537105.1 Ruegeria sp. CH11 | reverse complement strand
GGTCTGTTCCAAGGTAATCTTCCAGCGCTCGGATCCTTTGACCGACTGCAGCAGGGGTGATCCCCAATTCGCTGGCGGCTGCTTTGAGCGAACCAGTTCGAAGAGCTACTTCGATAGCTTGAAGAGACTTTAGGTGCGTCGCCATAGTAAATTGATAAAGATTTTCTTTCGATGACGCAAATTTCTACGCGACCACGCCAGTTTTTCTTTAGTTCAGCAAAGAAAATTTGGTTCGGAATCTTGAAGCTTGGGTGCCACAATCTCTGTACACGGTAAAACGGAGGTTGAGAAATGTTGAAGAGATTTGTAATCGAACGGGACATTCCTGGCATCGGAGATTTTTCGTTGACTGAGCTTTGCGCTGCGTCGCGTGCTTCAAATAAAGCACTTGCCGATGTCGGCCCGTCAATTCAATGGCAACATTCCTATGTTGCCGGAGACAAGACATTTTGCATCTATCTGGCTGAAAGCGAAGCCGAGATTCAGAAACATTCAGAGTTGTCGGGGATTCCAGTGGGTAAGATAACCGAGGTTCACCAAATCATCGACCCGCTTACCGCGAACAACTGATGCACATGGCACACGCGCGGTAACCAGCCCTAGTTGGTCACCGCGCGCGAATTACCGATCTTGTTTTGGTAAAAGTAGCGTAGCTCAATCATAGTCCCGATTTGGTTGCGCAATGGTGAATTTGTATCAGCCTTGGTTTCGCAAATGTTGCGAATGGCGGGAAACCGGTTAGGACAAAAAGCGCTGCGAAGAGCCACATCAAATACGTAAAAATCATCGAACCGGTGACCACACGCCTTATTCAATCCAGTAATTAACCAAAGCGGCTTCCGCAATTTCGCCGAGATCAGGATGGTCGCAGAAAAAGTACAAAAATCTCAACACGGCCTCGTTCTGCGCAGGCGTCAGTTGGTTGAACTTGGACTTCCTGAACTCGTGCAGCATTTCTTTCGATGTGCCGGGGTCGAGTGCAAGTAGGATGCTTTCATTGGCATATTCCGGACTGTCCGAATTTCGCAGAGTCCAAATCAGATACGCAGGCAAGTAGTACTGAAAGGCCTTGGGGCTGAAAGCCGTGGGGGCAGCGTAACCGTAAACGATCATTTGATCGGTCATCTCATGCCATTTGACCCCGCCGTAGAATTCAAGAATATCCACGTCATCCAGACATTCGGGGTGAAGTAGTTCATCATCAGCAGGTGGATCAAGGCCGTCAAACGCAGCAATGATCTGTGTTGCAAGATCGTCCGTTGTTGTCGTTACCTTTGGCATGGTGCCACATTAAACTGGCTGAAACCCTGAGATCGAGTGTATCAGCAACAATTCGGATTCGAGTGATTGCGATGGATAACGGACAGAGGCTATTTTAAAACGTCAGTCATGAGTTCCATGACAATTCAATTTACGTCCTAAAATTGGTTTCGCCTGACCAGACAACAATGACTGGGTAAGCGAACTAATATCCCCCCTTCTCGGCCAAAGTAGTGGCCCAATTTTAGGGGGCAAATACAAAACCTGTGACCGGCATCACTGACATATGTCCAAGAATCAACCAGCCTCGCTGCATTAACAACTTAGCGTTCAATCTGGGTTTTGAACGTGTGATTTCACCGGTCCAAGTTTTCTCTGAGGGCCAATCAGTGAAAGGTAATGAGTTATGTCTAGCGATGAATTTCTTTTCGGCAATATCGATGAAGCGGATCCGGAATATGTTGGAGAAAACTTGTACATCTCATCTACAAGCGCGGAGAGGTGGGGTGTAGACGAAGGCTACGCGCTAGAGGTCACGGTTAGCGAAGCAAAATTTCAGTCGCTGCGTTCAACTGCCTTTGGCATCGAAGACTTACCCAATGAAGTGCCCGCAGAGTACGAATTCACAGGGTTTATGGAAGATGTGTTTTTTTGAATTATCAAATACCAAGCTGTACAAGTTCAAATGGCCAACAATCACGCTTCAAAGTCAGCCGCAATTTTTTGACAACACATAAACATCGCTGCGAAGGGGATACTTAGGAGCATTTGGAGCAGCTTGTTCCAAAGCCGTCGGACCGAGACTATTGCCGATGCAAGCTGCACCACTCGGCTTTTTCGCGCAATCACGTCATTGTCTGATTGGCGGGGCTGGCCGGGGGGTAGTGCCAGCCCCACCGAGCTAAACCGGGCAGGATTTGCCGCGGTCGTTACATTGAGAGTTAGGGGTTGAGGTATTTTCTGGCCGGTTTCGCAGTGCTCTAGCTTTCAGGCGAGGGCAGCGGCCAAAATGAAACCAAGGAATATTGCTGTCAAAGCAACTGAGGCATTCAATAAGCAATTTAACATCCAATCTCTCATCCCAACACGTCAGAGGTATGTCGCCGTGTCTTTGAACAAGCGACTGGGTCAAGTTGCAACAATCCAGTTTAATACTAGGAAAACACGCCGTTAACATTCAGTTAACAATCCTTCGGTTCGCGATGTTTTGTTGCCAGCCCTAAATTTGGATAGGGCAATCCAATCTAACCTGCTTCCGCCTGTACTATCAGGGCCGATATCCACCGGTATCAACCGGTGTCCAAAACTCGGAATTGGAACTATCCCCAAGCTAAAATCGCTAAACCCAATAAACGGTGTCGATTGCATAGGGCCTTAAATCAGTGCTCCGCAACTTTAGGGGGCGTTGGAGAAAGTTAACGTTACGTGAACGACGCATTCCCAATTGGTTCAATCTCGCTCAGGTAAACTGGTTTTGCTGGCCTCAATTATGGCCATGCGATTATCCAACTTTTTTTGGGGGAATATTATGCCAAAATCCAAACTTACTATCATCAGCTTTTTAGCCGCAACCATGGCTTTCTCCGCACCTGTCTACGCAGAGGACGTACCTGATGACCCAGAACCACCGTCTGAAACCAAGAAGGGTGATAACGGCTGGGGCAACGGTGCCGATACGACAAATGCCGGGAGTTTCTCAGGCGGCACCAGTTCGTCAAAGAGCACAAACGGCGGCTCGCGCAACGACAGAAACTATCCTTCGGCGCTTGATAGGTTCGAAGGGCGGTAACACGACTAGGATATGGAACATTTGGCGGGCAGTTTCGATTGCCCGCATCGTTCCTGATTAGAGCAACTAGTTTCTGAAATGTTGTCTATCGCTTTGGTATTCCAGAACCGCGCGTGTTCTCGGTGTATATCTGGAATTCTGACGGTCAATGACATCGAAGCGCGCGTTCGTCCGCAGTTGCGACTCACTGTCTGAACTGAACGTGTCAATTTTTAAGTGCTTGTTGCGTTAGAGCCCGAGTTGGATTGAGCGTTGCCGTTTTAGACATTGCCACACAAAAACTATGCTCTCGAAGGTGCCAACGAGCAGATGGAACGCTGCCGCCACGCAAACGCGAGTTTGTGAGCGGTAGTGAGAGAGGGGCTGGCGAGGGGGTCGATTCCAGCCCCTCTCCGCCGTCTTGTAGGCGTGTGTGACATTTCGGCATGGGCCGTGGAGAGCTATTATGATGATGAACTGAAACCGGATTTGCTTCCAGAAGACTTGGCTAAATCGGCAGAATTACAAACTTGAGCAAGAGTTATTGGCCTGTCGGAAATAAATGAAGGCATTGAAAAATGCGGAACGCCGAGTGCCGAATTGCGTTCACTCATCATCAAAGGGATTTAGAACGCATGTGAAAGGTGGTGGTGCCTCAAACTAACGCAAATTCCACTTCCCGCGCCAAAGCTATCAGCCGCTCACGCTCAGCCCAAGCGGCTAATTTGGCCTCTGAGATGCGTTTTCGACGGTCTTGTCAGATGAACTTTGGTTGAGCGGGGCAGGGCGGTTGCGTTGCTTTTGCCTACGCGGTGACCGAGTGTCCGTCGTCAGAGTGGCAGAGATTTCTTACTGCGCATAGCAAAATTAAGCAGTAGCCACCTCTTCAAGAGATAGCGCCTCCTGCTGCAGCCATTTTCGTACAACACGGACGGCTCGCCGCCGTCCTGCGCGCTGGTTGGTGGCGAGGTAATATCCGCCAAAGGGAATCTCTATGCCATTAAGGCTTACCAATGCACCCGTCTCAACTTCTGTTTGACAAAGGTGCTTGTCCATCAGAACCGCACCCAGGCCCGCCACTGCCGATTGGATTGACAGGAGTGCTCCTAATGGATGAGGCAGATCAAGAGTAGGAACTTCTTTCAAACCAGATTTCGAGAACCATTCTGGCCAAAGACGGAATGTTGCCTCTTCAATCAATGGGCCCGTAGCCAGAACTTTAAGGTCGGTCTCAGAACCTATAATTGGCGCAAAGTTTGGCGCGGCAAAAGCTCTTACCAGAGATGGGAACAACAGGTCGTACCCTTCGTCTGGGTGGATGCGCAGATATCTTAGGCCCAGATCGAAATCGTGCGCCTCAATATTCATGACCTCTGTTGTGATTGAAAGACGTAAGTCTATCTCCGGATGCGCGGCTTTCAGTCGTGGTAGCCGTGGTACGAGCCATTTTTGCGCGACGGCGCTCTCTGTTGTCATGGTAACAACACCCTTTGGTGCAGACGTCAGAGCGTCAGTTGCGATGGCAATTTGGTCAAGAGCGGGTGTGATCTGCCCCAAGTAGATTTGCCCTTGTTTGGTGAGGGCAACACCAGATTTTTGCGTCCGGAAAAGATGCACGTTCAGCCGCTTTTCCAACCCGCGTATGTGACGGGAAATTGCGGAGTGAGATACGTTCAATTCCTCCGCTGCACGGGTAAAGCTACCCAACCTCCCAGCTGCCTCGAAGGCACGCAGCGGATTTAGGGGAGGTAAGTTTCTTGGCATGATCGATTGTGACTTTTTGGAACAACAAATGTCAAGAAACGGCGTTTGTGGGATGCCAAGCTTTCTAAGAGAGTAGGTGCATGACCAATAAAGGAGAGATCCATGAAGTACGCCTATACTCGTGATTTTGTATCACATCGTGAAGTCCCGGTCTCAGGAGTCAAAAGTGCGTACGCCTTGTGCGAAAAAGTCAAAGGGTCGCTCCGTTCGCTGTTTGCAAAGCGAATAGACCCAACCAGAATGAGCAGGGTTGAACGGCAAGATTCAGGAATCTCAGACGACGAGATTGATTGGCATAACGCCTTACGCGGACCTTTGATTGGTCTTGTCAGATTAACTTTGCTTGAGCGGGGCACGGCGGTTGCGTAGCGTTTAGGGATGACCAGACCTGCCTCTTTTAAGTACTTCAAAACCAGTCCCGAGATCATCCGCTTAGCGGTGATGCTGTACGTCCGTTTCCCGCTCTCGCTTCGGAACGTCGAAGATCTGTTGCACGAGCGAGGCATCGTCTTGAGCCACGAAACTGTCCGATATTGGTGGAACAGGTTTGGCCCTATGTTTGCTGCTGAGATCAGGCGGAAGCGTGTTCAGCAGCTACGCGCGTTCTCCAAATGGAAGTGGCACGTGGACGAGGTTTTCGTAAAGGTGAATGGCAAGCGGCATTATCTTTGGCGGGCTGTTGATCATGAAGGCGAGGTGCTGGAAGCCGTTGTCACCAAACGCCGAATCAAAGCTGCAGCACTGAAATTCCTCAAGAAATTGATAAAGCGGCACGGTTGCGCCGAAGAGATCGTCACAGATCGCTTCGCTTCCTACAAGGCTGCGCTCAGAGAAATGGGCGCGCTCGAAAAACAACAGACGGGCAGGTGGCTCAACAACCGCGTCGAGAATTCGCACCTGCCGTTTCGACGACGCGAACGCGCATTGCAACGTTTCAGGCGCATGCGAAGTTTACAGAAATTCGCCTCCGTCCACTCTTCCGTCTACAACCACTTCAACCAGCAAAGATCGCTAAGCAGCAGAGATACCTTCAAGCTGACACGCACCGCCGCTCTCGCCGAGTGGCGTCAACTTTGTTCCGGATAGGTTCGCGGTTCCCGCAGCACACTGAGACTGGTTCGAATTCGTCTGACAGCACCATCTGAACCGTTCGCAGGGGTGTTTTAGCAGGTTGAGGTTTGATACGGGCATCATGGTTTTTCTCCATTGTTGTTGCCACGACCTTGGTTCAATGCCCACCACCACGCTTGCTGAGAACCCTTAGGAAATCCTGTTTTAACCCTGAGTACTTTCTCAGGGACATTTGAAACGCGTACTGTATGTTCTGTCACATGGAATTTTATTTCGCAGATTGCGTACTCGATGATGCGAAACGCATACTCATGCGCAGGGGTGCGCTTGTCGCAATCGAGCCTCAGGTGTTCGATCTGCTTTTGTTGCTGGCAAAAAACGCGGATCGCGTGGTTACAAAAGACGAGATCATTGATGTCGTATGGGGTGGGCGGATTGTCTCTGAAAGTGCAATCAGCGCTCGAATTGCTGCTGTACGCAAGTCGGTGGGAGATGACGGCAAACGGCAATCTGTTATCCGGACAGTGGCCCGTCGCGGGTTTCAGATGTCCGCGGACGTGTCAATGAAAGCGCCACAAAGCAGAGACCAACTTGCAGCAAGGGCAGATACGCAGCACATACGATATACAAAAAACATACGCGGCCATTCGATTGCTTATGCCGTGACCGGATCCGGATCGCCTGTCGTTCGAGTCGGATATAATCTCACGCACTTGGAAGAAGAATGGAAGCTAGAAGCCGACAGGCCTTTCTTTGGCCAAATGAGCGAGCACCATACTTTGATCCGCTTCGATCCTGCTGGTGTTGGTCTGTCAGAACCCGCACCTGTTGATGTGGACTTTGACGAAATGGCGGAAGACATTCTGGCAGTGGCGACGGCGGCGGGTTTCAAAAAATTTGCAATCGTCACACATTCCGGTGGAGTGCTTTCTGGGGTCCGCGCTGCCGCACGTGCACCTGAACGCGTCACTCATCTTGTAATAATAGCGGGATATGTGGAGGGACGTATGCGCCGCCAAGTCGACCCTGAGCCGGACGCAATTCGGGCGATGCTTGCCGAAGGATGGGACACACCAGATAGCGCGTTTAGCACAGCCTTCATGATGTCATATTTTCCTGAGGGTCCGCTCGAAGCAGTTCAGGATTATGTCCGGATCACCACGGCATCTTGTCCGCGTGATCAAGTCCTCAGGATCCGAGACGCAAGCAATGCCGCCTCCATCGCGGGGTATCTTGACTACGTCCAATGTCCAACCCTTGTCATTCATTCGAGGAATGATGGCGTGCATCCGCTATCAGAGGCCAGAAAACTTGCCGCTGGCATTCCCAATGCCGAACTTATCGTAATGGAGACAGCCAATCTGCAACCCTTGCCCGGCCAAACGGAATGGCCACGCATGATGCAGACTTTGCTGGATTTCTTACAATCCTAGAGGCCAAAAAAACAAACGCACCCAATCATTTCGACTTGCTGCGCTCGGGTGTAAGCGGACCTCTAACCATGGACTTGCAATGGCCCCTTTGTCCCGCGTTCTGTAAGTTCGATCAGCGTTGAGTTATGTGCCTGCAGTGAATGTCCGGTAAACGTGCTGCGACTGCAGCATCTTGAAGGTAGGTCTAAGGTCCGCTTTGGGCCGTCATGCGCTTCGAAAGCAGTGCCGGACGTACTTGATGTGTGGCGAGTCGAATTGTCGCACTTACGGGCAATTTAACTTCACTAAGTCCGTGTTTCATACATGAAGCGTTTGAAATTCGATGCGACCGTTCGCTGACCCCAATTTAACGCTAGAACGCCCTTCGGATCTCGAACAGTCAAGTTTCATTGGTGATTGCTGAATTTCCTAAAGTTCATAGTTAATTCTACCCTTGAGAAAGCAGTGAAGGCATTGAATAAAAATATCTTTTCCGAACAAGAAGCTCCACGTCTGACAAGTGGGAAAACCTTGCCTGTTTGATGATTCCCTACTCTTGCCAGCCGAGAATCACCCGCATAAAGATCGGTATGAAATTATACTACATCTAGCGGTTTGGTGTCGAAGAGATGCAAAAAGAAGTGGCCTTGAGAGAAAATCTGAAGTACCGGCTTCGGCTGCTCGGACATAGCTTCAGTAGCATTGCGGCGGAACTCAAAATCAATACTGGAGCCGTCTCAAATTGCTGCTCGGGTGTTATAAAAAGCAAGCGAATTCAGAGCGCTATCGCCGCTAAGCTTGATGAGGATCCGGCCGCCATATGGCCGTCGCGATATTCTGACCATCCAGATCAATCACAAAACGAAAATCAGCAAAAGGAGGTTCAGAACGACAAAGTTTCTGGGGTTCCGTAAAAGGCAAAGGCCGAAGCGTTGGAGCGCTCCGACCTTTGAAAGCTGCCGTGACAATCTGGTCGATCCATCACACTGCTTTGATCCCTCTTTTAACGCCAAAAGTCAAGTTAACGCCGCCCTACCTGGGGCAGCGACAGATGACTTTTGGTCAATTTCACCAAAAGAAGGGAGACAGCATGTCTTCAAATGCTACTACCCATGGCTTTCCTCAACCCGGTTTCCTACCGGGGGCGAGAGCTATCAATCGCCGAACAAAAGGACTTGGTACAAGCAACGTGGTGCTACCAAACGAGGGCTCCGGTCCAAACCACGTTGTTTCAGTTGAGGCTATTCTGGAGCGAAAAGCGCTCCAGCATTACCTGTCCCAACCAGGTATTGTTAACGTTACTGGGCAGGCTGGCCCAGTTGGTTACATGGATGCTGACGGTAACCAGAAGAAGCACACTTTTGATTTACTTGCTCATCGTTCAGATGGTTACAAGATTCTAGTGGCCGTCAAACCATTTGAAACCGCTGTACGAGATCGGCTTGATCTGACCCTTCAGCAAATCGCTGCCTACGTCCCTGCAGGATTTGCAAACGAAATCGCTTTGTTCACGGACCGCACGATATCGCGCCAACAACCGGTCAATAACTCGCGGTACCATGCCATCCGGAGGATTGTCGACCAGGAAGCTGAACTGGCGGTTGATCGGGTAATACGCCAACTGAACGGGAAATACAACAATTAGCGACCTAATTGACGCTGTAGGGCTCGCAGGAAGAGCCTATGGGGCGATCCTAAACTCCATCTATCGTGGTGCCCTGCCCAAGTCTCAACTGGACTGATCGACTACGGCACAGTTGGCCGCTTGGGGGCACTGTCATGAGTTTTATCAATCATAACTTCTGGAACTACTGCACCGGCGACAAATTTGTAATCGACCAGACCGCTTATAGATTTGTCAGACAAGACGCCAAGTGCGCCATGCTTGAAACAGTAATCGAACCACGCGTGGTTGAGACATTTTCACATGAAGAAATCTACGAACTCGGCCAGGCCGAGCGGTTGGTTTACAAGCGGGACGACTACAGTTTTCGCAAGTCACGAAAACCGCGAGTTGATGATGGCCTGCAGTTTGCTGACCTCCCCGAAGACGAGCGCAGAGATGTGTTTTGGAAGAAGCTCTTTTGCGATGATTTGCACCGCGCGCTCGAACTGAAAGAGGCTGTTCGAACAGATGCCTCAATCGAAGCTCTTCTGCCGAGCATCACGTCATCGGTGACAGAGAAGTGGAAAGCCTTCCAGCGTAACGGCAAAAACAAGCGGGCTGGAAAGATATGCGAAGTACCGGATGAACCAGGGGCTCGCACATTGCTTCGATGGTATTGGGATTATGAAGATGCGGGATTTCGCATTGAAGGTCTGAGAAGCCGCATTGGCGAGTCAGGAAACTATACACAACGGTTTGAACCCGGAGTGGTGGCACTGCTGACAAAGTGTGTTCAGGAATACGCTACCCGACGCAGAAAGAGCCAAAAGAAAATAGCGGAAGAGACCGAGGAGGCGTTTACTAAAGTCAATGCTGAGCGCCGTGAAGCAGGCCTGCATGAATGGAAGATCCCAAAACTCAGCGCCGTGCGCCGGGCGATCAAAAAGATGGATGCGTTCTACGTCTACTGCCAGCGTCGGGGGCTCGATGCTGCACGCAAGAAATATGCTTTGTTTGAAAGAGGGGTTCCTCTTCAGTTTCCTGGTGAGCATGTCGAGATCGATGAGGGCAAAATCGACTTGATGACACTGGCAACGACAACCTTCATTTGGGAGCAATTGACAGAAGAGCAACGCAAGAAAATCCCAAAGCAACGGCGTTGGATGTACGTTGCGATTTGTGCGACGACCAAGTGCATTTTAGCGATCCACATTTGCAAAAACCCATCCGGCGCAGAAGCCGTTAGATGCTTATCATTGGCAACGAGAGATAAAGCAGACATTGCAATTGCAGCCGGGGCGCAAGATCGTTGGGATAAGTTTTGCGGGCTGTCTTTCGTGTCAACGGACCAAGGAACGGCTTTTCTATCGTATCAGTTTGCGGAAGCTCTGGCGGCGTTAGGCGCCACGCACGATACACCTGCAGGGGCAACTCCGTGGTTGCGCCCGTTCATCGAACGGGTGTTTGGAACATTCAATACCGATTTGTTTCAAGAGGCCAATGGCAGGGTGTTTTCAAATCCTGCCGAGAAGGGAGATTTCGACTCCGAGGGAACGGCGACGCTAACTGATGACATGCTCGCGATGATGTTGGTGCGTTTTGTTGTCGATGTTTACCACAATCGGCCACATGAGGGCTTGAATGGTGAAACGCCAAACAACGCATGGGATCGATTGAGCCGACGGTATCCGATGTGCCCACCGCCGCTGCCTAAGGTTCGCCGCGCAATTTTCGGTCTGAATGTGCGCAGAAAGGTGCGCGGGAACGGCGTCTTGGTGTGCGGTATTCAGTATCGATGCGACCAACTTGACCAGTTATTCCTTCGTCGACCAGACGATGAACACAATGTCAAAGTGCGGATAAACCCCGAAAACATCGGAACTGTTGACGTGCTGATCGATGGGATGTGGTTTCCTGCCAAGGCTGTCGGTGGTGGGTTTGACGGCATTCGCATGGATCTCTGGATCGCGAAGGTGAGGGCCATTCGCCAATACAACCATGATCAATCCCTACTGAAGCGACAAGTCGTTCTGGAGGCGCAGGCAGATATTCGAGCAATGAATAACGAGCCATTCCTGTTGATGGACATGACTCCATTCGGGTGCACGGCGAAGCAGATTAACCGGGCTGAGAAATCTGTCTTCTTAGGGCTTGAAGCCGAAGCTTTGACCACGGCGGAGATGGAGAAAAACTTTGTCGCTACCTCGTTCAAGGTGAGTACTGCTGGGTCAGAGGCAGCAAATCCTGAAGCCAGCGAGGTCGATCAGAAACCGGAATGTCCAACCATAGATGACGAAGCCATTGTTGAGGCAAGTGGTCTGGTTTTTCATGGGACAGGCCACAATGAATGATTTTGACAATGCAATGCGGGTCTCGAAAGAGACCCGCAAACTCAACGACATCTTTGTTGAAAACCAACTTCATAGAGACTTCTCAAGGGCGTTCACATCCATTTTGGCTGACTTAAGCCTAGATATTGAAATCGCCGCTCCAAAACGCCGGAAATGCGAGGGCATTGTTCTTTTCGGCAATTCAGGCTTCGGAAAAAGTACGGTCATCGATTATGTGCTGGATCACCATCCCCATCTTCAGCCGAAGCGAATTGTTAGGCGCGGCGTGTAGCGGATAACCAAAACTGGCGTATGCGCTATCAAAGCATCTTCTCCTGCGACGCTGAAATCCGTTGGACAAAATATCTTAGCTGAACTTGGGTATCGAAGCGATGATGATCCCCTCAATCTCAACAATAAGGAAGCCCACTACATCTGGAACCTTGTTCGGCAGTATTTAAAGAAATCGGGGGTTCTGGTGTTGTTCATTGATGAAGCGCAGGATTTTTTCATCAATCAGAACCGCATAAAGAATAGACCGACCGAAAAGGGAAATCCTGCCAGGTAACAAAGACAACACGGCGCTGATAATGATTAGAAACGGCCCGAGAAATTTGGCGTCGATAACTACTAGCCAGGCCGTTGAAGTCGTCCCGACATTAGCACCCAGCAAAACCGGAAGACTGCCGCGCATTGGAATTGTTCCTGCTTCGACCAGCGCGACCGTGATGCCAGAAACTGCACTGGAGGATTGAACAAGTGCCGTGAGTGCAGCGCCGAGCGCAAATCCCGACAGGGGTCTTCGAGTGAGGCGCCCAAGCCATTGAGCGAGTGCTTGCCCGCCATATTTTTGCACGTCGTGGCTAAAACCTTTCAGTGCATAGATAAAGAGAACAACGGCCGCAGCGACCGATACCGCAACCTCAAAAAAGAGATGTCTTCCACATCCGCTATTTGAGTTGCTAGCGACTAAGATTACAACTGCAAACCCAGCCCAGCAAAACTCACAACTTGCTCGAGTTACAGTCTGTTTTGGGCTCTCTTCCGCTGTTCTCTACAAACTGTACCAATGACTGCTATAATGTGCTGCGCGGTCTGGAAAAGAAGCCTGGCTGCTTTGCTCAGCTGCTGGTCGGGCTTTGCATCAGTCAGTAAGCGTGTGAAAATCGTTCTCATGGCCAATGCTACATCTTTGTCTTTACCAACCTGTTTCAAGCAGGCCGAGCCACTGAGCGACAATCTCAGATTCATAGCTGTAGACGTCGAGACTGCCGGATACGATATCGCGAGCATCTGTCAAATCGGCCTCGCTTTTGTTGGGTTTGACAGCTCAATTGTCACTTATAGTGCATACATCGATCCCCGCACGCCATTCGCTGCAGGCAATACCCGATTGCATGGCATTGATGCTGCAACTGTGAAGAACGCCCCCAAATTTGCAGAAGTATTGCCAAACCTGCGTCCGATTCTTGAAGCATACCCGCTTATTCAACATAGCCGTTTCGATGAGAAAGCCTTTGATGCAGCGTGCCGAGTTGCAGGACTTCAAGTGTTGAAATCGGTATGGTCAGACAGCGTTGCCATCGCTCGCCAAGCCTGGCCGGAGTTGCGGGGCAATGGTGGGCATGGACTGGCCAATCTCAAAGAGGTGTTAGGGCTTCAATTCAAACACCATGATGCCGGAGAAGATGCACGTGCTGCTGCCGAAGTTACTTTGAAAGCAGAAGCTTCAATGGGGCGAAAAATCAGGTTGCTGAATGCCTCACAGCAGTTGGTCTTCGATTTTCAGTGATGCGAGAGGGCGACTTCGTGGGCCGTAAGGTATCAAAACAACCATCAGCTCAAACTGAATGCTCAAATTTCATGAGAAATAGTACTTAGAATTAATGAACATGCTATGTTTTTTTGTGGACGCCAAAGAGTAATATTCAAAGATGGGTCTCGGTTAAGGCTATGATTTGCATACCAAAAGTGTTTATCAAATGGGCAAACTATGGGCCATTTTACAGTTGTGAACACCAGCGACAGTCTGCAAATTGACCAGATCAAACCAAAACTCTGTTACTGTTTTTCTGGCAGCGGCTATTTCAACGAAGCCGGACTGTTTTGTCGGTGATCAGACCCTAGTGCGCGCTCCCGGCAAAGCGGGCGTGTTTCAAGGATCGCAATGTTTCGCCGCTACGCAATACGGTAAAATTGCTTTGAAGTGCCTTGAAACACTGCGTCTTGGACCGAGCTTGGGACAAGGTCCTGGTGCCGCGAAACGAGTTCTTTGTAGGTTGAGCTGAGGCTGTCGACCGGAAAATTCGATCCGAACATGCAGCGATCAGCGCCAAACTGTGACAGGCAGGTTGAAACGATAGGTGAAACGCTTTTTGCGCTCCAATCATGATCAAACATCCCCAAGCCGGAGAGCTTGCAATGGACCTGCGGCAGCTCTGACAGCGATTTCAAAGCCTCTGCCCATCTTTGCAACCCCTGCGGTGTCCGGTCGTGGGGTGATCCGGCGTGGCAAAGCGCGATTGGGGTTTCAGGAGCCTGTGTAAGAACAGCTGCGGTCTGAGGCATCAGCTCGGGCAGCAGTTGCAGATCGAAGGACAGGCCGCGCGCGCCCAATTTTTTGAGGCCCGCCAGAAACGCGGGATCTTGAAGCAGTGCATTCGTACCCGTCTGCGCGTCCTCACCGGGTGCGCGGCCAACAATCTGACGAACGCCGCGCAGCGAGGGCAGGGTCTGAAGCCGGTCAAGCTGTGCATCCACATCATCAGATGTCAGATCGCAGAATGCGACTTGCACCAGCGGCCAGTCCGGGAACTCGTCGGCGATGGATTGCACCCATTGTGCTTCGGCCCAGGGATCGGCCGCGCCAACCTGGATGTGTACCGATGCTCCAAAGCCCTCGGCCTCGGCATCTGAGCGAAATTCCGGGAGCAGATAATCACGCTGAATCGACGACGGGTCGCCAAAGAAGCGAACCGCGCCTTGCTCCTTGAGCCAGGGGTAATCCACTGCTGAGAGGTCCCACAGGTGGTGATGTGCATCTATCTTCATGGTGTTTCGATCCTGGTGGTTCGTGCCAGAATATCAACGCCCTGACATTTCCAGAAGTGGAGCAGGTCGATGAAGATCCAGTTTTCGGCCAGCTTGTCGCCAGCACGGCGATAGATGTCGATCACCCTGAATTCTCCAGGCCTGCCGGTGGCTGGCATCCCCATAAACCCGCCGGTCGGCGTTGCCGTGAAGTTGGGCCAGCCGAAAAAGCCGCCGTAATGACCTTCGGCAAGGCGGCAGATGTGGCTGGTTTTTGATCGGTCTTTAAAAGCCGCGCGGAACGGGCCTGAGTGTTGCTTTGCATAGCGTTCTATCGTGTACGTGGCGCCGATCCCTTCGGGACCCCACCAGATCATGTCCTGATGCCAGGTTCGGGCCAATTCGTCCTCAAGCGACAATCCGCTGTCCCATTGGCCCAGATCCGCGATCATCGCATTGATGACCGCCAACGTTTTTTCGCCCTCTGCTGATGGCTGCTCGCTCAGCAGCAGACCGTCATGCGGTCTTGGCCCCGGTTGCACCAGATGCGCCGCTGTCTGAGGGGGAAACGGGTTCTGTCCGGCTTGCACCATCAGGTGGGGAATGTCGAAATACATCGCCGTTTCTGTGATCTTGCCGTTGTCGACCTTGTAAAATGCACAATAGCGCAGAAATGCCAGTTTTCCGGTCGGTCGAATGCCCAGCCAGGGCTGGTCGAACAGCCCCATCAAATGGCCCATCGCCACAACCCAGACTTCGGTCCCTTCGGTAAGCGAATTATGCCCCGCAAAAAGAATATCCACACGGTTCTGCATTCTGGTGAGGCTATTTTTCAGCGGTTGCCAGAACTGCAGGGCAACCGATTCCGCACCATTGATTTGACCGAAGGGATGGAAACCGCGCCAAAGCAGATCAGCCGCGCAGAAGCGTGACATTGCTGCTGGGGATTCCTTCGCTGTCGCTGAATCCAAAGCGATGTGGAATTCGGTGACAAGTTCTTTTTCGGTCTGAAAGTTCACGGTTTTCGCCATTTTATCAGTGTGTTGTGCTCGGTTTTTCGCCGAAGTGAGTCGGGTATTCGCTTCAGTTTTGCATACGTATGCAAAAATGTCTTGCCTGATTTGATATTTACGAACTACAGTTTTGCAAACGTATGCAAAATGATTCCTTGCAGGGGGCACCATGGCGGAAATTCAATTGCGGAACGTCGGCAAGCGGTGGGGCTCTTTCGTTGGGGTTCATAACTTCGACCTGACGATCGCGGATCGCGAGTTTCTGGTGCTGCTGGGTCCTTCGGGCTGCGGCAAGACCACCACGATGCGCATGATCGCGGGTCTCGAGGACGTGACCGAGGGCAACATTCTGATCGACGGAAATGTCGTCAATGATCTGGAGCCCAAGGACCGGGACGTGGCGATGGTGTTCCAGAGCTATGCGCTCTATCCCAACATGAATGTCTACGAAAACATCCGTTTTCCCCTGAAGGTGCGTGGAACCGATCCGGCGACCCACGACGAAAAGGTGCGCCGCGCAAGTGCGATGGTTGAGCTGGACGATTTTCTGCATCGCAAACCAGCGGAACTGTCTGGTGGTCAAAGGCAGCGTGTCGCGCTTGCACGGGCCATTGTGCGTGAGCCGAACGTGTTCCTGATGGACGAACCGCTATCGAACCTCGACGCCAAACTGCGGGTTTCGACGCGGGCGCAGATCAAGAACCTCAGTCATGAACTGGCAGTCACAACCATCTACGTAACGCACGACCAGATCGAGGCCATGACACTGGCCGATCGCGTCGTGGTGATGAAACAGGGCGTGGTCCAACAAGTTGGCAGCCCGACCGAAATTTATGACCGACCCGCGAATACTTTCGTCGCCAGTTTCATTGGCTCACCTGCGATGAACCTGATGGATGGCGAAGTTTCGGGCGGTGTATTCCGCGCCGAGCATGTCGAGATTCCGGTCGATGCTCCGGATGGCCCGATGACGCTGGGTTTTCGGGCCGAAGACGCAAGCCTTGCCGAAGGAAGCGGCCAGATCACCGCACCGATCTACACGCTCGAGTTGCTGGGCGATGCGACCATGATCTCGGTTCGGGTTGGCGGTGCTTTGGTCTCGGTCAAAGCCGACAAAGCTTTCCGCGCTGAGATTGGCGAGACGGTCTCGTTCTCGGTGCCAACAGAAATCTGTCACCTCTTCGAAGCTGGAAGCGGTGCGCGGATCGGGGGTTGACCCCACAAATGGCCCGCACGGGCATAACACCGGTCCGGACGTCGACGACGGACCGATCCTGACAGGGAGAAACGCATGAAACTCAAGACGATCCTCATGGCAGGCGCCATGTCCTTTGCCGCCGCGGGCGCGTGGGCAGACTGTGCCTTTGAAAATGAAGTGCCGCTGAAATCGCTTTCAGCTGGCTTTGAAGCCTGGAAAGCGGTGACCGATGCGATGGCCGAATGCGGCAATTTCAGCGCTTCGCTGGACCAGGAATTCCGTGAAAAGCAGCCAGAGGCATTTGCCGCTGATCCGGCGCTCTATCAGATCGGTGGCGTGTCGAATGCCACGCTGGTGCCGTTGCTGAACGCGGGCACAATTCGCCCGCTGGACGATCTGGTCGAGAAGTACGGTCAGGATCTGCTGCCCAACCAATTGATCAAGGTGGACGGGAAGACCATGGCCATCGCCATGATGGTCAACGCGCAGCACCTGATGTATCGCGATGATGTTCTGGCCGAACTGGGCATCGAAGAGCCCAAGTCATATGGCGATGTTCTTGCCGCTGCCGCCAAGATCAAAGAGGCGGGCATGATGGATTACCCGATCGGGGGGACCTTCAAGACCGGTTGGAATCTGGGTCAGGAATTCGTCAACATGTATCTGGGCGAAGGCGGTTCGTTCTTCGGCGATGGCAACATGCCTGCGATCAACAACGATCAGGGCGTCGCGGCGCTTGAGACCCTGAAGGCCATGACCGAGTATATGGACCCCGAGTATCTGGTGTCCGACTCGACCTATGTGCAGCAGCAGTTCCAGCAGGGCAAGATCGCCATGGCGAACCTGTGGGCCAGCCGTGCCGCCGCGATGAATGATGAGGCCGAAAGCCAGGTTGTTGGCAAAGTGACTATGGCTGCGGCACCGATGGGCTCATCTGTCCCGGCAACCACTGTCTGGTGGGACGGTATCGTTCTGGCCGCGAACATGTCGGATGAAGAGGCTGATGCAGCGTTCCGCGTCGCATTGGAAGGCATGGACAGCGACATGGTCAGCGCGAATAACGATGTCGCCGTTTGGCTGAGCCCGGCCTACTCGGCAGGGGCTTTGGCCGCCGGTGCTGCGGCGTCCGCACAAGCGGGTGCCAAGGCGTATCCGGCCTCTGGTCCGATGGGCATCATGCACACCTCGCTTGGTAACGGTCTGGCCGACTATCTGACCGGCGCAAAGGATGCGCAAACCACGCTGGCCGATATCGAGGCGGATTACATCACCGCCGCGAAAGAAGCCGGTCTGATCAGCAACTGATCCTTCCTGCGGGAGGGCTACGGCCCTCCCGACCATTTCCCTCGCGAACCATGAGAAAGGCAGAGCCATGAATTTCCGGACATTTGCCGCCTTTGTCGGCCCCTCTGTCTTTATGATGCTTCTCTTCATCGCATTCCCGCTGGTCAGCGTGTTCAAGCAAAGCTTTTACGTCACCCAGCCGATCTATGAGACGGTCGAAAAGGAAACCTGTACTCCGGGATTTCTGACGCAGACCTGCGTGACCGAGCAGGTTTCGCAACCAAAGCTGGATGAGCATGGTGAGATCATCACCCAAACCGAATATGTCGGGTTGCAAAGCTATCGCAATGTACTGGAGCCGGAACGGGCGTGGCGCGCCATCAGCGATGGCAATTGGCAAGTGCTTTCGACGATCAACTTCTGGAAGGCGCTACGGTTCACGCTGACCTTCACGCTGATCACGCTGCCACTGGTGGTCGGGTGCGGGCTTGGGATAGCAATCCTGATCAACAACGCCGCGCGATCAATCCGCGGGCCGGTGATCTTCGTCT
The DNA here is from genome assembly GCF_056537105.1 of Ruegeria sp. CH11. NCBI lineage: Bacteria > Pseudomonadati > Pseudomonadota > Alphaproteobacteria > Rhodobacterales > Roseobacteraceae > Ruegeria > Ruegeria sp. CH11. The sequence continues at coordinate 363,294 of NZ_JBQFQX010000004.1, read as the reverse complement.
CATTGCTGCCGTTCATCATCACACCTGTGATCGGTGTGCTGTCGATCAACTGGCTGTTCCGCGGTGACGGTATCCTAACCGCAATGATGGAATGGTGGCTGAACCGCGACATCGCTTTGTTTGCGCAGGCCTGGACCATCGAGATCCTGATGATGCTTTACCGCGTCTGGCACGTCGCCCCTTTCGCGGCGATCATCTTCTACGCCGGGCTGCAAACGGTCAATCAGGACAGCCTGGAAAGCGCAGTGATTGACGGGGCGACGCGTTGGCAGCGATTGAAGTACATCGTCATTCCACACCTGATGCCCCTGATCATCTTTGTGGCGATGATCCACCTGATGGACAGCTATCGCGTCTTCGAAGAAATCGTCGGTTTCTCGAGCCAGGGCTATGTCATCTCGCTGCAATGGCTGACCTTCGATTACCTGACGCCGGATCAGGCGGGCAACAGGTCGATCAGCCGGGCCTCGGCCAACTCGATGCTGACCATGATTGGTGTCGTCATCCTTCTTATCCTGCCTCTGCGCCGCACCTGGCGCGATCACAAAGGAGGTCACTGACATGTCCTCGCGCGCGCTTCGCCAACCTTTCAGCCTGCGACTGACCTCGAACATCTTTCTGGCGCTTTGGTGCCTGATCGCGGCGTTCCCGATTTTCTGGATCGTGGTGATGAGCTTCAAGTCACCGGTTGATGCCTTCGACAGCAATGCGTTGAACGTGATCTTTGGTCCGGCCACGCTGGGCGGTGGCAAGGGACTTTCGCTGCTGGATATCATCTTTGGCATCGCGGTGATCTGGGCCACGATTGTGATCTCAACAAAAATCCTGCCGTCGATGGTGAAATCTTACTCGAAACCCGGGCAGGAATGGTTCGGGTGGGTCATCGGGGTACTGGCTGTCCTGGTCGGATTTCTGCTGGTCTTCTTTGTTGTTCTGCCTGCCATACTGAGCGTGCTGAACCCGTGGTTTGGGCCGTTGGGTCGGGACGTGCTGGGCCTGACCACCGAACATTACAAGACAGTCTGGATCGACCGGGGCTTTTCGAACAACTTCAAAAACTCGCTGATTGTCACAACAGGCGTGGTAACGGTTTCGCTGACAGTGGGTACGCTGGCGGGCTATGGTCTGGCGCGATCAGGATCGACGCTGGCCTTCTGGATTTTGATCGTGGCATTGGTTTTCCGCGCTTTGCCGCACTCGGTCCTGGTGGCGGGCTATTTGCCGGTCTTCATCAACTCGGCCGAATGGCTGGCTCCGATACTGGGTGAAAACGCGCCGACTCTTTACGGCAAACCCTTCGCGGTGATTGCTGTGCTCGTGGCCATCAATCAGCCCTTCACCATCTGGATGCTGCGGTCGTTCTTTCAGAACATCCCCGCCGAACTGGACGAGGCCGCCCGTGTCGACGGGTGCAGCCACTTCCAGGCGTTCCGCCGTGTGATCATGCCGGTGATGTGGCCGGGTGTGATCACCACCGGGCTGTTCAGCTTCCTGCTGGCCTATAACGACTTTCTGGTCACAGCGCTGCTGCTGGACGCGCAGAACCAGACCATGGTTCCCGCCATTGTCGGCATGTTCAATCGCGAGACGACGACAACCGATCAGGTGGTCGCCGTGGCCGCCGCCGTGTCGATCACCGCTCCGCTGATCTTCCTTGTGCTGATCTTCCAGCGCCAGATCGTCAGCGGCCTGACAGCCGGAGCGGTCAAAGGCTGATGAGCAACAATGCCCGACATAACGCCATGTCTCGCCATCCGGCGTTGAACAGGATGCCAAGGGACTTTCTGAGCATTGGGACGCGTCTCCCCAATCTCTTCCCTGGACAAACTGAAAGGACATGAAAAATGAAAGGTTCCCGCCCGGAACAAGCGGTTCTGACCCGTGACACGGATCTCAGCAAGACCGAAGACACGCGCCGTGTGATCGAAACCATGGTGGATGGACTGAACGACCACCGCATCGACGATATTGGTGAATTCTTCGCTGGCGGTTTTCGCTGGATGGGCAATCAGGGCTGCGGCACCAAAACCGGCCTGAAAGAGTTTCAGGACAACTGGCAACGCCCGTTTCAGGCTGCGTTTTCGGACAAGACCTGCATAGACGAGGCACGTCTTTACATGGGCGAATGGGCAGCCGCTTTTGGCCGTCAGGAAGCGACCCATTCGGGTGAGTTTCTGGGCATCGCGCCCACCGGCAAACGCGTCGAGATCCGGTACATGGACTTCTGGAAAGTCGTGGACGGCAAGATCGTCGACAACTGGGTGAATGTCGATTTTGCCCATGTTGCGGCTCAGCTGGGCGTGGACATTTTCAACGGCGAAGGCTGGGAAGCATTTGACCGGGGGGAAAAGACCCCGCCCCGGCCCGAGAACTGAGGATCTAAGAATGGCAATCGAGTATCTAAAACGCGGCAAATCTGACGCTGACCGGGCCGAGGATGACGCCAAAACCCGTGCCGTTGTCGAAGCGACCCTGAAAGATATCGAACTGCGTGGCGACACGGCTGTGCGTGAATTGAGCGAGAAGTTCGACAACTATTCTCCGGCGTCATTCCGGCTGTCTCAGGACGAGATTGACGGCCTGATTGGTCAGCTGACCGACCGGGAATTGGCTGACATCAAATTCGCGCAGGCACAGGTGCGCAATTTTGCGCAAGCCCAGCGCGATTCAATGTTGGACATTGAGGTGGAAACACTGCCGGGTGTCATTCTGGGGCACAAGAACATCCCGGTGCAGTCGGTCGGCTGTTATGTTCCGGGCGGCAAGTTCCCGATGGTGGCCTCGGCGCATATGTCGGTGGCGACGGCCTCGGTCGCAGGTGTGCCACGGATCATTGCCTGCACTCCTCCGTTCAATGGCAAGCCGAACCCGGCGGTGATCGCTGCGATGCATCTGGGCGGCGCGCATGAGATCTATGTCATGGGCGGCATTCAGGCCATCGGCGCGATGGCGCTGGGCACTGAAACGATTGACCCTGTGCATATGCTGGTCGGTCCCGGCAACGCCTTTGTGGCCGAAGCAAAGCGGCAGCTGTTTGGCCGTGTCGGTATCGACCTGTTCGCTGGTCCGACCGAGACGATGGTCATCGCCGATGAGACCGCCGCAGATGCCGAGCTGTGCGCAACCGACCTGCTGGGGCAGGCCGAGCATGGCTATAACAGCCCCTGCGTGCTGCTGACCAATTCGCGCAAACTGGCCGAAGAAACCCTGTCCGAGGTCGATCGTCTGCTGGGTATCCTGCCGACGGCAGGGACCGCGAAAGTGTCATGGGAGGAATATGGCGAGGTGATCGTCTGCGACACCTATGATGAAATGCTGAAGGTGGCTGATGAGATCGCATCCGAGCATGTGCAGGTGATGACCGATCGCGATGACTGGTTCCTTGAAAACATGACCTGCTATGGCGCGCTGTTCCTTGGACCGCGCACAAATGTCTCGAATGGTGACAAGGTGATCGGAACCAACCATACGCTGCCAACCAAGAAGGCAGGGCGTTATACGGGCGGGCTCTGGGTCGGGAAATACCTGAAAACCCACAGCTATCAGAAGGTTCTGACTGACGAGGCAGCGACGCTGATCGGCGAATACGGCTCGCGCCTATGCTTGTTGGAAGGATTTGTGGGGCACGCCGAACAGTGCAACGTCCGGGTGCGTCGCTACGGTGGCATCAATGTACCCTATGGCGCGCCGGCCCCATACCGAGATGCTGCGGAATGAGTGACCCGCACACCCAACACAAAGCGCTGATTGCACCGCTCAGGGCAGCGATGTACGATTTCTCCGAGGCCGGTGTCCGCAAGGCGCTGGCCGAGGTTTCGGAGAGTGAGGCCCTGTTCCGTCTGTGTCATCCGTTTGGGGACAGCGTCGGTAGTGAAGCGTTCTATGACTGCGCCTATAAAGGTCTGTTGGACGCCTGGCCCGACCTCGAACGGCGCGACTATATCGTCATGGCCGGTCCGGATGAACAGGGTGCGGATTGGGTCGGCTGTGGTGGCTACTACACCGGGACATTCACCGGCCCTTGGCAGGACATTCCGCCGACCGGACATCAGGTCACCATGCGGTTCCACGAATTCTATCGGTTCCAGGACGGTAAGGTTGTCGAGTTTCAGGCACTTTGGGATATTCCCGAGGTGATGATGCAGGCAGGTGCCTGGCCGATGGCGCCCAGTCTCGGCCGGGAATGGCATGTGCCGGGTCCGGCGACGCAGGACGGTTTCGTGCCCGGACCTTATGATGCGGCCAAAGGCAAAGAGACATGCCAGCACATCATCGACATGCTGGAATATCTCAAGAAACACCCCTCTCAGGGTGGTCCCGAGGTGATGGAGATGGAGCGCTTCTGGCACCCACGCATGAACTGGTATGGCCCTTCGGGGATCGGCACCGGGCGCGGCTATGCGGGGTTCCGAAACTGGCACCAGATCCCATTCCTGAACGGCATGCCGGACCGGGGGCAATTTGTGGACGAGATCACCTATCACTTCTTTGGCGATGGCGAATACGCGGCCGTGACGGGGTGGCCGAACATGATCCAGACCGTCACCCATGATGGCTGGCTGGGCATCGCGCCCTCTGGCAAAAAGATCACCATGCGCAGCCTCGATTTCTGGAGGCTGGAAAACGGGCGCATTCGGGAAAACTGGGTTCTGGTCGATTTGCTGGACGCTTATGCGCAGCTTGGCGTTGACGTTTTTGCTCGTCTGCGGGAATTCAACAAAGCCCGGAATATGGGGCGCATTGAAATACCGGATGGAATGAGCTGATGACAAATCTGCCCCGCACACCTTCGTTTTCCCTGAACGGCAAGACCGCCCTTGTGACCGGAGCGTCCTCGGGTATCGGGCAGGGCTGTGCGGTGGCTTTGGCCGAGGCCGGTGCGCATGTGGTCTGCGCGGCCCGGGGCGCGGAGCGGTTGAATGAAACCGTCGCCGCCTTGCAGGCGCAGGGATGGTCAGCCGAGGCTCTGGTTTTGGATCAGGGCGATCTGAGTGTTCTGAGGACCCTGTTTGAAACTCGCGGTTTCGAGGTGGTTGTGAACTCTGCCGGTCTGGCGCGGCATAGCCCTGCGGTCGAGACAACATCCGAAGACTTTGACGCAGTATTCAACGTCAACCTGCGGTCTGCGTATTTCCTGTCATCCTATGCGGCCAAGGCTTTGATGGCGGCTGGTAAGCGGGGTTCGATCATCCATATTTCCAGCCAGATGGGGCATGTGGGCGGGATCGACCGCGCGGTTTACTGCGCAACCAAACACGGGCTCGAAGGCATGGTCAAAGCCATGGCGGTCGAATGGGGCAAGCAGGGTATCCGGATCAATACTGTCTGCCCGACCTTCATCCGAACGCCGTTGACCCAATCCACTTTCGACAACCCCGACCGCGCCGCATGGATCATGGAAAAGATCAAGCTGGACCGGGTGGGAGAAGTCGAAGACATCATGGGCGCGGTCGCTTATCTGGCCTCGGATGCCTCGGCGCTGGTCACGGGCACGTCGATGTTGATTGACGGGGGGTGGACGGCGGATTGATGGCTGAGAAGGTAACATCACTCCAGGTCGCCCAGCTTGCCGGGGTCAGCCAGTCCGCTGTAAGCCGGGTGTTCACGCCCGGTGCATCGGTCAGCAAGAAGACCGAAGAAAAAGTGCGAAAGGCCGCCGCTGAACTTGGCTATCGTCCCAATGTTCTGGCGCGTGCGATGGTGTCGGGCAAAAGCCGCATCATCGGTTTGGTGGTGGCTTATCTGGACAATTATTTCTACCCCGAAGCGCTTGAGAAACTGTCAAATGCGTTGCAGGAGCAGGGCTATCACGTCCTGATCTTCATGGCGTCCAGAACCGCCGGAAATATAGACGACGTGATGGAGGAAATCCTCGACTACCAGGTCGATGGCGTCATTCTGGCCTCGGTTGCGATGTCATCGGATATTGCGACACGGTGCCAGCAGGCCGGTGTGCCGGTGGTTCTGTTCAACCGCAGTCAGGATATCGACGGGATCACCTCGGTGACGTCAGACAACTATGCGGGCGGTCGCAAGGTGGCCGAGTTCTTCGTTGCTGCGGGGCACAGCCGCATCGCCTATATCGCCGGATGGCAAGGTGCTTCCACACAACGCGATCGCGAGGCCGGATTCCGCGCCGCTCTCAATGATGCGGGCCAGGCCTTGTACGCCTATGAAATCGGCGAGTTCCTGACAGAAGACGCTCGACTGGCCGCGCGCCGGATGTTTGAGGTCGAGCCGAAAAAAAGGCCCGATGCCGTCTTTGTCGCCAATGATCACATGGCCCTTGCCGTGATGGACGTCATCCGGTTCGAACTGGGCCTTTGCGTGCCCGAGGATGTATCCGTTGTCGGTTATGACGACGTGCCGCAGGCGGGTTGGCTTGCCTATAACCTCACCACCATCCGTCAACGGGCCAATCTGATGGTTGCCGAAACCGTTGACGCCCTATTGGATCATATCGAAAACCCAACAGCCGCGCGCGCGCGCAAGGTCGCGATCGATGGGCCGCTGATTGTGCGCACATCGGCACGATTGCCCAAAGGCTGGACCCCTCAAAGGATGAATACATGAAAGGCTTTGATCCCAAGTTCCGGGATTTTCCCGACTATATCATCGGTATCACCAAAGAGATTTGGGAAGACCGGGGTATCGCGACGCTGCACGCCTATTACAGCGAAGATATCGTTGTGCGCTCGCCCGGTTCGGTCGTTCTGGGCAATCAGAATGTGATCGGTGCGACCATGGCGACGCTGGCCGAGTTTCCCGACCGGCAGTTGCTGGGTGAGGACGTGATCTGGTCAGGCACCCCGGAAGAGGGGATGCTAAGCTCGCACCGCATCATTTCCACGGCCACGCATCTGGCCGAGGGCGTCTATGGCAAACCCACGGGTACCAAATTGCGCTATCGGATTCTTGCCGACTGCCACGCGATTGACAATCAGATCAATGATGAATGGCTCATTCGCGACCAGGGGGCGATCGTGCGGCAGATGGGGTGGGACCCAAAAGAATATGCCGCGGATCTGATAGCCCGCGAAGGTGGCCCGGCGAGCTGCATTAAGCCTTTGACCCCAGAAAATGATCAGCCCGGCCCGTATAAGGGCAGGGGGAATGACAATGAATGGGGGCAGCGCTATGCCGACATCCTGACCCGGATCATGAACGCCGATATGGGAGTGATCGAGGCCGAATATGATCGCGCCGCGCAGTCGGAATATGTGGGTGGTGTGACCGGTCACGGATGGGACCCGGTCGATCGGTTTTGGATGGGATTGCGCGCAAGTTTCCCCAATGCCGAATTCAAGATTGAGCACCAGATCGGTCGGGACGACCCGTCGATGCCACCGCGCGCCGCAATTCGCTGGAGCCTGTGGGGCAAGCATGACGGCTGGGGTGCCTTTGGCGCACCAACCGGTGCGCAGGTCTATGTTCTGGGTATCAGCCATGCAGAATTTGGCGCGTTGATTGCTGGCCAGCCGCAGTTGCGCCGCGAATATACGCTGTTCGATGAAACCTCGGTCTGGAAGCAGATCTTGTTGCAGAGCGGGGAGAACTGAGTGACCGAGAATGTGCCTGCACTCAACTCCAGCGCAGCGGCGCGGCGCTTTCATGCGCATCGCGCCTCACTGCGTGCGCGACGATTGAACAACCGACCTCCAGGGGGCGGGGATTGATCCCATCATCCCCCCAAACCCAAGGAGACCCAGTCATGAGCACCATCCAACAACGCATCGTTCGCTATGGCGAGCTGAAACCCTGCAAAACCGCCTTTATCGACGCCCACACTCCGGGCAGCGATCAAAAAGAGAACTTTACGATCGTCGGCGGCGGCGTGTCGGAATCTCCCGATCAGCATGTCCATATCACTGACAAGATCGGATTCAATATCGGTGCTGCGGGCCAGCCGCCGAAATGCCGCAACTCATTGCACAGCCACACAACAGCCGAGGTTTTCTTTGTCGCCAAAGGCCGTTGGCGTTTCTTCTGGGGCCGCTATGGAACGGCCGGAGAATTCATCGCCGAAGAAGGCGACATATTTAACATCCCAACCGGTATTTTCCGTGGTTTTGAGAATGTCGGCCAGGACTATGGAATGATCATGTCGATCCTGGGTGGCGATGATGCTGGTGGTGGCGTCACCTGGGCGCCTCAGGTGATCGAAGACGCGCAGGCGCATGGTCTGATGCTGGGTGACAATGGCGTGTTGTACGATTCCAAACAGGGCCAGGAATTGCCCCATAACGTGCGTCCCATGCCCGTGCTGAGCGAAGAGCAACTGAAAGACTATCCCGAAGTGCCGGTCGAGGATGTGGTTGGCAAATATGTGGCGCGCTACTGGGATCTGATGGCATTGTCAGCGAACAAACCAGCCCTGGTGATTGGCGAGCACGGTCTGATCAGGGACAAGCCGGGGTTTGAGGTCGATTTCCTGGGGCGGGGATCCAGCGTGACCGACGCCGTGCAGGCCGAAAGACCCGTTGTACTGATGCCCGCCAGCGGTCACTGGTTTGTCTCGATTGACGGGCACGAGACCACTTTGGCCAATGGCGACACCGCGGTGGTTCTGCCCGGTGAAACCTACAGCGCACAACCCTCGATGACCGGGCAGGCGGGCCTTTACAGGATCACCGCAACCGACGATCCGGCCGGCGCAACCTGGACTGGATGAAGGTGGGCCCGATAGAATTCCATACCAATGGCACGAAAGACGTAAGGAGGCCTTTATGACCGTCAAAACCACACATGTCGGGTCATTGCCCCGGACACAAAAGGTCGTGGATTTCATCTTTGCCCGCGAAAATGGAACGCCTTACGAGACCGACGCCTTCGATGCCTGCATGACAGATGCAGTATCCGAGACTGTGCGCAAACAGGTCGAGGCCGGAATCGATATTGTCAGCGACGGTGAGACCTCCAAGATCTCTTACGCAACCTACGTCAAAGATCGCTATACTGGATTTTCCGGCGACAGTCCGCGCAATGCACCCGCGGATCTGAAGATGTTTCCGGGTTTCCTGCAGCGTCTTGCCGATGACGGCGGGACGCCGCAATACGCGCGTCCCATGTGCACTGGCGAAGTGCGCTCGAAGGGGCAGGGAGAGCTGGAAAAGGACATTGCCAACCTCAAGGCCGCGATGGCGCAGCACGGGGCCGAACGGGGGTTCATGAATGCGGCTTCGCCGGGCGTGATCTCGCTGTTTTTGCAGAACGACTTTTATTCAACGCGTGAGGCGTATCTGGCCGCATTGGCCGATGCGATGAAAGAAGAATACGAAACCATCGTGGCCGCTGGTCTGGATCTGCAACTGGATTGTCCTGATCTGGCTTTGTCGCGTCATATGCTGTTCACCGATTTGTCGGACGACGAGTTTGTCAAAATCGCCGACATGCATGTCGAGGCCCTGAACCACGCTCTTCAGAATGTCCCGCAGGACAGGGTGCGGGTTCATATTTGCTGGGGGAACTACGAAGGGCCACATTGCTGCGACATCGCAATGGACAAGGTTTTCAGTACCCTGATGGCGACCAAGTCGCGCTATGTGCTGTTCGAAACCTCGAACCCGCGCCATGCCCATGAATGGACGGTGTTTCGTGACCGCAAAGCTGAAATTCCTGATGACAAGGTGCTGGTCCCCGGGGTGGTTGATACCACCACCAATTTCGTCGAACACCCCGATCTTGTGGCCCAGCGGATTGATCGGTTTGCCGGGATCGTCGGAGCCGATCGGGTGATCGCGGGCAGCGATTGCGGCTTTGGAACCTTTGCGGGCTTTGGCGCCGTGGACCCTCAGATTGCCTACGCCAAGCTGGCGACGCTGTCCGAGGGGGCAAAACTGGCCTCATCATGACGCCGCTGATCTTCTTGCCCGGCATGATGTGCGATGCACGTTTGTTTGGTCCTCAGATCGAAGCCTTGTCTGGCAGGATGCCCATCACGACCTTTCCGTTGAACCAGCACGATACCGTCGAGGCCATGGCTGCGGACGTATTGTACAACGCCCCGCCGGACTTTGCCCTGGCAGGCCTGTCGATGGGGGGGATTGTGGCGATGGAGGTGCTGCGTCAGGCGCCCAACCGTGTGACGCGCCTTGCGCTGCTCGACACAAACCCGCTGGCTGAGACGCCCGAGGTGAAAGCCCGGCGTGCGCCCCAGATGGCGGCGGTGCGCGACGGGCATCTATCGCAGGTGATGCGGGACGAAATGAAGCCCAATTATCTGGCTGACGGTCCCCGCCAGGGCGCGATTCTGGATCTGTGCATGGTGATGGCGACGGATTTGGGGCCGCAGGTCTTCCTGCGGCAGTCCCAAGCCTTGATGAGCCGCCCCGACCAACGCGGCGTCCTTACGACCTATTCCGGCAAGGCATTGGTTTTGTGCGGACGAGAGGACGGGTTGTGCCCTGTCGAGCGGCATCAACTGATGCACGATCTGCTGCCAAACAGTACTTTGCAAGTAATCGAGGGGGCTGGCCACATGCCCACGCTGGAACAACCAAATAAAACGACAGCGGCGCTGATCCGCTGGCTGGAGGACACATGACACCGTCCCTATTATCCCTTCTCCGCAAGGTCGACACTCCAACTGTCTGCAACGCCATCGAAGTGGCGCAGGGCAAACGCGGGTTCAACAGGTTTACCCGCGGCACCATGCTGTGCTCTGCTCCCGACGAGCCCGCTTTGGTCGGCTATGCCCGTACCGCCAAGATTGCGGCGATCAACCCGCCGTCCGAGCCTGCGGATGTCATCAAAACCCGCCGCATGGCGTATTACAAATACATGGCCGACGCGCCCCGGCCTTCGGTCGCGGTGATCGAGGACCTGGATTACCCTGATTGCATTGGCGCTTATTGGGGCGAGATCAACACGACGGTCCACAAAGGGTTTGGTGTTTCCGGCGTTGTGACCAATGGGGTGATGCGCGATCTCGGGGATCTACCCGACGGGTTTCCCGTCGTCGCCGGTTCAGTCGGACCAAGCCACGGTTTTGTCCACATCCGCGAGATTGATACAGAGGTTTCGGTATTTGGCTTGACGGTCAAACCGGGAGAATTGGTCCATGCCGACCGCCACGGCGCGTTGATCGTACCGGATGACGTTGTCGACTACCTGGAAGCCGCAATCCACAAGCTGCTGACGACCGAGCGCATTGTCCTTGAGGCAGCCACCAAGCCAGATTTTGACTTTGACGCATTCGAAACCGCTTGGACAGCCTTTGAAAAGGCAAGGGTCTGATTGCTGTTGGCTAAAAGCCCGAGCGGTTTGGTGGTTTTGTGCATTCGGCCCGCGCTTGGCGAATGTACCGAAGATTGCGCGCAGCAAAGGGCGCAGACCAACGCATCCTTTGCTTTGGTCGATCAAGCCTTTCTGTCGCGAACAAACCCGGGCTCAATTCTGAGCATTTGAAAGCGCGTCGAGACAAAAGCTGAGCGGCGCGTTTTTCGGCTGCGCGCAATACCCATTCGATTTCAATTCATCTGTCGGGCCTTCACCGCCGCCGATCAGCACCAGAAGAAAATCGTCCAATGGCGGTAAGTGCCTTCCCGAGTTTGCGGCGATCTCAACCGGAGACGCCGTTTCGGCCGCCTCGAAAAGCGGAAAGTTGAACGCGCCATCAACGCCTTTGGGGTATTCGAACAAATATTGCTGTGCCCCCCAGACAGGATCGCTGAAGAAGTCCCCATAATATGCCCTGTTCAAACGGTCCAATTGAATCTCCAAACCCCGTTGATCGACGTTTCCGGCACGCGCAGTCTTATAAATTTCGGAAATTTTGTCATAGATTTCGGGCCATTTCAGCGCTTCTACGGTCGCGCTCAGCGAAATGATCGCATTGTTCTTTCTCAAGACAATGAAATCCGAGCGCGGATCGTAGGCGGCGCGCATTTCCTGCCGAATGATCTCGAACATTTCAGAACCCTGATTGGCGCCAACATAATCGACCAATAAATGTGTACCGATTTGGGCCTTCTCGTCGTCGAACTCCTCGGCCTTTACCAGCAAGATCAGCATCTCGGTCGAGCTAGGATCGGCAAAATGAATGGTGCCTGTCGGCAGCGCCATGGGCTTGGCGCCGGTGCCGGTCAAAGTTTCGGCCCAATCAGAAAATGGAAGTTTCCAGGCGGTTCGTGCGTTCGGCAGCTTTTCAATCAGACGCTCGGTCCGGCGTTCGACCTCCGGATCACCCGATCGCAGGATCGCCTGTTTCGGACGGCCAAATCGAAAGACGCCATCGGTGCCGTCGATTTCCGCGTCATCCGGTTCATAGGTCAGAAAATCAGCGACCTCGTACAGCACATCTTCGGGCCGTCTGGTGACGATTGATTTAACAGGGCTGAGCCTTTGAAGCGCCCGCGCATACCAGCCGCTTGAGTATTCCGGTTCAAGCAGCAGGTTCTCAAGGTGGATCAGAGTTTCGGGAAAAACACCTTCTGGTGCCGAAACCGTAAGCATCAAATGTCGGTCGCTAATACTGACGTTCTGCGTGACGCCTTTCAGCTCTAGGAACTCAAAAACTTTGGTGGGTGATCGGCTCGATGTGCCGCCGAAGGCCACACTCAAAAGACCCGCTTGCAACGCAGCAACCCGGTCTTTCGTCGGGTGATCGATTTCCCATGCCAATGTAATTGCAGAAATGCCGGTGCGAAGTGGTTCGAGGTAGATGATCTTTGTTTCGCCACCTGTCGCGATCAGCTCGGCGTGTGCCCGCTGCACCGGCAAAAGGCATGTAACTGCCAATAGTGCCGAGAGTATCTTACCTTTAAACGCCTGCATTTTATTCTACTTTTTGGGCCAACACGACGGAAGTGGCGGATGGCTTCATGACTGTTTCCGCGAATTCGATGACGTCCTGATCTGTGGTATTGCTCAGGATCTCAGCAAAGACCGAGGGGCTGATTGGCGGGAAACCGTCGGCGGCCACATTCTTCAGGAACCACAAGAAAGCCGTCGGTCGCCGCGCCGAATTCTGAGCCCAGACAACATCTTTCTGGCGGGCCTTGTCGATCTCTTTTTTGCTGATCGGTTCGTTCAGCAAGTTAGCCAAAGCTGCCTTTAAGCTGTCATGCGCCTCGTCCAAGCTGAAACCGGGCATGAGTTGCATATCTATGGTTAGTTCCAGATCGGCATTTTTGGCAAAATACCATTCTGAGTTGACGTCAAGAAATCGTTCGTCTTCAAAGTACAAGGCCCGGGAAATCCGGTTCCCCAAGACCGTGGTGGTAATGAAAAAAGCCCCCTGCATGTCGATGCTGGTTGACCGGTCCGCGAAATCCACGAATTTCGCAAACTGCACCATATCTTGCGCCAATCTGTCAGATTCGATGCGTTCGACAGCTCTGAGTGAGGGATCCGGTTTCCGGTCCAGCCATGGCTTTGCAGGGGCTTTGGACGGTTTGGTGTCGCCAAAATAGCGCGCAACAAGTTGGGCCGCCGCATCCGGCTCGATCTTACCTGACACAATCAAGGTGACATTTGAGGGCGCGTAGTGCTGTTTGTGAAATTGATACGCCTTATCAAGGCTCAATTTCGGAAGGTCTTCGATCGTATTGTCCGCGCGACCGCGCAGCGTGCCATAGAGGTTTTGCAACGCAATTCTTCTCAGCCAGAGATACGGAGATTGCCGTTCACGGAGCAACGTTTCGCGCTGCACGATGTCAATTTCGCTTTCCGCGAAGCCATCTGGCAGTTTCGGCGTGTCCAGAACTGCCCGAGACAGCCGCAACATCATTTCAATGTCGGAAGGTGCGCCGGAATTTGTGTAGACCGTCGACACATTATTGGTCGTCGCATAGATATCACGCTGCCGCGGCCTTCTGAGCACGGTGGCATCCGCCGAAAAAGCAGCCAGATGTTCTGCCAGATGCGCCGTTCCGGACGGTTCTGGATCATCATATGACCCCGAGAGGACGATAAGCTGCACGTCTACGCGATCAAAGTCGTCTCTTGGTACAACATAAGCCGCATAAAGCCCGCCTTTGTCCGAAAGCGGGATGATGTCCTGCGCATGCGCCGTCGCGCCGAGTTGCATGAAAAAAAGCGAAAGAAATATGCCGACTGCGCGCATCGTTAGCCTTTGAAACATGTCACTTGGACAAAATGAAAACTGCCTTGGGGCATCATTGGAAAGTGAATCTGGATTGCAAAAATGCTTGTCGGACATGAGTCGCCTTTTCAAGTGGTCAATTCAAGGCACACCATTATGTCGCCGGCTTGAGATCAAAAAACACCAGCACCTGCCACCTTTTTTGCGGCGCGGCAGGACTACACGCAAACCTCTACATTGCTTATGCGCGCGGCAATCTCAATCAGGCAATCGATTTGGCCAGTTCTGACATCGAGCGTCACGGTCCGTCTGGCGCCGCGACTGACGCCCATCTTTTCAATGCTGCTGCACTGGCCCGAACCAGACGCTTTGACGAAGCGGATGCGGAAATCCGCGCCGCGCTTGAGGTCAACCCGATCGCGCGCCGCAGCCTGCGCTGTGGCATCATGCTGGAACTGGCAAAAAATGGATCCCCGACCGACCGGTCCGAGGCGGTGTTTTTCACGCTCGATGCAAACTATGTCCTCAGCGATTCATTCGATGAATTTTACGCCCAGCTGCGCGAGTAGTCACGCAAACGGACCCGCTATTCCGACCGCCATGATCCCAATCCACAATCATTTTCGCTGTGACCGATCAGAGAGGTCGCTTTGCCCAGCCCAGCGCCTGCAACGCTCTGTGCTGAGTGACGGAAAGCAAATTGCTGAACGCGGCGCTGGGATCAGGGTGGTCGCAATGTGTACGGAAACCGGTCGCGCATTCAGTGCATTTTCTTATCCTCGAAACTGCGCTTTTCCTCTTGACCGCCTGCGCCCCCTCGCTTACATCGCCTCTCACTCATGGCGGAGTAGCTCAGTTGGTTAGAGCAGCGGAATCATAATCCGCGTGTCGGGGGTTCAAGTCCCTCCTCCGCTACCATTAAAATCAACCACTTACATTAATATTGGCGCTGCCCGAATTTCCCACCCTGGATTCTGGGGGACATATGGGGGACAAAGGGCTTGTTTTTCGCCCACTAGCTGCGCCAGTAAGTTCTTTGGCGCTCTACAAAGGCAAGGTCGCCCTGACTTCGGACATCTCCGGTGCCGGTGACACCTTGATGCGCTTACCGTTTGACATATTGCGCTCAAGGGCGCGGCGTTATGGCGCTTGCCGGTTCAAGTGGAAAACGTCTTACTTGCCAAAGGGCTTAAGTCTAGTAGCGGCGATAAGTCGTATAACCGAGAGTAATTTTGCGGCATGAACAAGGCAGACAAGATTCGCCTTTGCGATGAAATTGATGAGTACTTGGGGTCACCAAAGTCGCTCAAAGGACAGCAGCCTATCTGGCGCGAAAATGGCCGTTTGGACCAAGTGGATGCGAAGTGGCCGGTAATAGAGGCTGGCGGTATCAGCCGTTCCCACCTTACTTTTCGATACAACAGGGTTTCCACTGGAGAGCCCAGTGTTTCATTAATTTACAAAGGTAAGAAGGTGTGTCGGGTTGATATTAAGCCAGAGGCAGTCAGCGACGGGAATCCGCCTCAAGCAGCAAAACTTGGCTTGCCTCCTCACGTTTATGGAACGCATATTCATAAGTGGAAGAACAACCGCCAGTATGTGTTGGAGGCTTTGCCACTAGATGAGTGGGAGATTCCAATAAAGGAAGAAATTTCTCAAGCGACTCAAAAGCTTGGACATTTGCTGGCTTACATTTGCAGCGAATGTAATATAGAATTTACAGCGGAGCAGCGAGAGTTGAATCCGCCTGCGCGAGAGGAGCTTTTCTGATGACGGCGCTTTGTGAAACACTTCTAAAATACACCGCTAGCTTCACGTCATGCGTTGAAACGGAAAATGGTGCGCAACTGCGTACTATGTGCGTCTATCCTTCGTTTGAGCCAGTCTTTGTCTACATCGCGAAGCTAGGAGACGGTTTCGTTGTCCACGATGCGGGGGAAACGGTTGCTGTCATAATGGGGCATGGCCAGTCTGGTGAAGCCGCAAAAAAAGTTATCAAATCCGAGTGTAAGCGATACGGCCTCGCCTTCGGGAAACGTCGAGTATCATTAAAAGTCGATGCTACGGAATGGCTGGAGCCAGCTATAATTTCTGTTGCCAATACTTGTGCGATGTCTGCTCGGATTGCGCTTAAGGAAAGCACCAAAAAAACGGAACACGCCCTTGCCGACAAACTATATGACTTGTTAGCTCCGAGCCTGCCCACGGGAGTAATATCAAAGAGCTACCCGTATAAAGGAGCAAGTGGACGTCGCTACAAGTTCGATTTGGCGGTTCAGGGATCTGAAGGGATAACCCTGATTGAAACAGTCACATCACATGCGAATTCTGTGAACTCCAAGTATGTTGCCTTGGCGGATATTCCTTATGACGCGAACGTCAACAAAATTGTGGCACACAACAACGACCTGACTGCTGAAGATATCCTGCTTCTTCAGAATGTCGCCACAGTTGCGGGGCCGGATGGTGTCCACAACTTGGTCACGCGAAATGTCCAATAGTTTATCTCGCCTCGGTAAGCTGACAGAGACACCCGGTTTGGAGGCGACATGTGATTTATATGTTACTCAGCCTTGGCTTTTCGTTTTCCGGTAGCGTCCTAATTTGTGCTTTGCGCCACCACTAACGGCGGTTCTTTCGGGAACGACCGGATATCGAACCACTTGAAGCACGTTCCATCCGCGTTTCGCTTGTCGCCCATGCTCAGGTGTGCGCCCGTGGTTCTATGCCGTATCAGCGCCGCCCTGAATGCTCGTAAGTCTATCAACCACCAGTTCAGGATAGTCTGCCCGTCTGGCCCTGCATGGCCGTAGAACATCCAGTCTCCGTGGCCGTTTACAATCTTGGACAGCTCCGTCTCGGCCCCGGTTGGTAGCTTGGCGCGTATAGTGAACTGATGCGGATATCTGGCGGCGTACCCGTACCGCCTGACCCTGGCGGCGATCCGCATGTCCTTGGCGTCCAGCATCAACAGGTCAGTGGCCTGAAAGTGGTCCAGCGGATCTGGCGATGCCTGCAGGATGTGGCAGCCGATGATGCTCTTTATCTCGGGCAAGAACTGGTCCGACCAGTGGCGGTTGACGGTATAAAAACTCATATCAAATCTCGAAAATAAAAACGGGCGCAGGTAATGCCGCGCCCTTTTTTGGTACTCAAATTTAGGCTGCTTTGTTCTGCGCTTTTCTTACCTCTGATGCAGCAAGTTCAAGGCGTTCAATTGCATCCGCCGCCAGTTCAGCGATTGCTTCAAGCAGCGCGTCGTAGCCGCCCTTGTTTGCCAGGTCGATGTTCACTGCTGAATCACTTGCAGCGATACCAACTCGACACAGATTGAAAATGGCGTAGCAGTTGCCCTCTGCGGACTTGGTGTATTCAGCCTCGTACAGTGCAAATGTATCGTTCATGACACCAACTCCGGCTCACTCACCGAATCCAAGGCGACGTTGAGATTGTGGGCTCGCTCCTGCGCCATAGCCATAACCTCAACCATTTGTTCCCGCCCGTCATTGCCGCTTATCAAAGACGTCGCAGCGTCTAACAGGCATTCGATGATGAGCGCCTCTTGCTGCAATTCAGCGCGGGTGCAGCTTTTTCTGGGATAGGGTAAAACTTCCCCGTTCGCGCAAACGCGTTGTTCAGTCATTGCTGTTTCCTCCTGAGTTTCGAGCAGCCAATTGTTGCCCTTAAAAGTGATACAGTGTATCTATAAGTAGACGGTGTAATTGTCAATACGTAGAACTCAAAAAGATACAGGGTATTCATTATGACGCCATCACAGGCGCGGGCAGCAAGGGCAATTCTGAAAACTGGTGTGCGGGATGTCGCGCAACACACTGGAGTCACTCCGAACACGGTTTCACGGGTAGAGGCAGAGGCACCACTTAGCGGGCGCGGACCAAATGCCGCTACAATTGCTGTGCTTAAATCTTGGTACGAAACCCAAGGTATTCAGTTCCTGGACGAGGGCGACATGGCCAATGGGGTGGGTGTGGTTTTAGTTGGAAAGCGGCCATAAGCCCTATCCCCTTGCAACCGTGGTCTCGCACATGGCATGTCCTGTTGGCTTGTTTTTGGTCCGCAGGGCATTACTCGCTGGACGCATTTCTCCGGAAATTTGGCAGCTTTGCTCAGGTCAGGGTACAATAAAGCTGGGACGTCAGCCGCACAGTTAGCGGAATACTTCATAACCAAACGAAATTAGCAGCGATAAAGTAGAAAGACGGCGCGTAGTGAAAGATTCACCTTACCTCAAAGAGTGCAGATTGGGTGACGTAATTGCAGCGATTCAAGTGCTTGCTTACTATAAGTTCTACAGGCTGAATCTGGAAGATTGGGCAGAACGCATTACCGAAGACAAAAGCCACGTGGAGACGCTTAAAGAGCTATTCTATGACCATCCCGAGTTTTTTCAGTTGAGTGGTGATGAAGGTTCCCGAAAGGCTGCCCTGGTGGCGCGCCGAAGTTTTACCCGCTCCTACGACGTGGACCTGGCGCGAGAAATTCCCAAGCCTGAAGTCATGGAGCGCCGTGATAACCCCGCATCTTGGGGTCGATTGTCACGCCGACCGCTGACACCAGACGAAACCGCCGTCCTTATTGGAACTGCTGTGGATATGCACAGCCGCGCCATCGAACAGCAACAAGCCTCCCGATGGTGGGTTCCGTTAGCTGGTGCGGCCCTCGGATTTCTTGGCGGTCTCGCCAGCACCGCGCTAGGTTTTGGTCTCGCGTCCATCGGCAGTTAAATCGCGGAGGTTCCGGTTCTTGGACGAAGGCGACAACGTCGCTTGTACGTCACTTAGGTCGTCCATAGTAAATATTTCTAACTTGAATTTTCACCCCGCGTTTTGGAAAGGGCGCAAATGGGTTTGGCTTGCCAAGTCGCCCAAAGTCCCGACCGTATCCACTAAAGTTCGGCCCAATAGCCCAGATTATGTCTGCTTTAGGTTTCTGTTTGCTTGGGTCGCACTGAAGTTTGTATTCCGCAGCGCAATCAGGGGGAATGACTGTCTGTGTATTTAATCTTCTTAGGACCACACGGCCGTTGCATTGCGCCTCCAAAAAGCCATCTGGTTTTGCTGACCACTTTATCTTGAGGCGGAAATTATTCCATTTCCCAAACTCGCTTGGTTTGACGCAAACTTGACGCTCAAAAGTCGCGCCTCTAACGCCATCGAGTAGAATCTCATAGACGTGGTTCTTTACACCTTTGTTCCGCTTCCATTCCGCTATGAGCAGCCTGCTGTATGCGGGGTACCGTTTGTCTCCGTCATAGTTGAAAGATTTCGGAACAAAAAACTCGAAGCTGTACTCCACGGTTTGCCCGACGCGCGCCAGCTTTTTTGTTCTGATTTGAGAACGAAGCCGCCCACCTCCGCAGTCACTTTCTCCTCGCCCATCACCGTACTTTTTTGCTCCACACTCTCCAGGACGAAGCTCAAAGATATGTGAGCCATTGGAAAATATAGGCTTTGTGCCGTTCCACTTCACTTCTCGGAAAGCAGAACGATTGGTCTGAGCGTTTGCAGCGCTTAAGCTCAAATTAATGAGCAGCAATATTGTGGTAACTAATGCCAACATCCTCAAAGTCATGCTCTCCAGCTGCGCCTGAGACAGACTGCTTTCGTAGCATGTTATCTAGAAAGTTCGTAATTCCTACAGTTTTGTTTTCGCCAAAATGGACCAATCACTTTTGTCGGCGTCCGCTTTGGAGACATTGGCATTCTCAGCCGCAGGGCCTGGGTTGCAAAAATCTGGACGATGTGTAACCCGCATCACTGACGAACCCGTTGGAATGGCCCAAAGTAGGCGCAGTTAATGAGTGAGCGTTGGTGTATTTGAGAACGCGGAATTTACAATATCCTCCCAGAGAAGGGGCGCGCTTGTGGTGGGTGCGCCCTTTTTCTTTGGCATGCAGGTTTGGGTGACCCAAGGTCATGAGCCCCTGCCTCTTTACGTCTCAAAACGAAACTCATAGTTCGGCCCAGTCGCTGCGGGTTGCCGCTCACGGAAGCTAATCCTTGAACCCAACCTGTCGGCGCGGTTCGGATGAGGCTCGCAGCGACACGACAGGACTGACAATCTGTACATCAGACTTTCTTTAACTTTCCTCCAAAAACTTGCCGCGCGAGTGTCAAACTTCACTGTGCTTTGATTGCTAGGGTGTTTGATGTACTGAACAAGTATCCAGGTGAGGCACTGATGAAGCACGTTCCCGCTACAACCCAAACAGTCGTTTCCCACGCCTACAGTCTCGGTGACAACGATGCAGAGAGGCACATTGCGCTGTGGGCGGGAAGCCAACTCATGGCGCTCTATGGCAGCCGAGCGGACATCTATCAGGAACACGCCGACATATGGGCCGAAAAGCTGAGTTCTTGGGGTTCGCGTACTCAAGTCGAAAATAGATGATGGCTGCGTGACTTTAGGCCAGTCTTCGCCGTGTCGGGAATGCCACCTGTCAGAATCGCGCGTTTTCGGGTATGCAATCTATCAGGTAGGCACCCAACGTTTCATTCTGCTCTGAGGCATTGCCATGACCTTTGTCCGCACCCCAACTGACTATCACGCTGCTCTCCGGGAAATCGAATATCTCTGGGGTTCAGAACCAGACACAGATGAAGGCCGCAAGCTGGACGAGTATCTAAAGGCGGTTGAGCGATACGAGGAAAACGACAAGAACAAAAAACACCCCGTTTCCGCGTGACGCTCTGTACCATTACACGCCACTCGCTGATTTGGGAGGACGAATATGAATAGGAACTTTCTGATTATTGCGGCTGTGATTATTGTGGTCGTCCTAGGTTTGTCCGCCATGAGATCCGGAGATGAGGGCCTAGGTGTTGAAGAGGCAACTCCGGCTACTGCGACTGACTGAGCGCGAATTGCGGGCCTGTGGGCGCGATACAGGAGTTTGGCGGTAGCTGGGATATCGAACCCGTTATTGCACCTGACGGGTGTATTTGGGGGCTCTGTGCACCACAGAGACCCCATCTGTCCAATTTCTACTTGGCCTTTTTCTCAAAGTTCTTCCAGAACTTCAGCTTTTGCTCGAAGGTCTTCTCCATCTCCTTCGGTTTTGCTTTGGGGACGGCCTGCTGCACAACGTGCGCTACTTCGTGTTTGAGTAATTTTCGTGCTGCAGATGCAGTCTTTGCGGCCTTCGATACCTGAACCTGTAGCTCTTTGTTGGCTTTTGGGTCGGCGCATTTTTTCTTTTTGGCAGTAGAGATGGCCTTTTGCGCAGCCTTGCCTTGTTTCATTGCGACAGTGAGGGCCTTTTTAAACGGAGCCAGCATCTTCTTCGCCGCTGGAGATGCCTTTTCAGCTTGGTCGATGAATTTGGCCTGTCGAACAATAGCTGCTCCAATTTGGTCGGCCTCTTTTTCGAGTTTAGCCATCTCGTTGATTTCTATCTTCACCTTATGTCTCCTTGGACGGAAGTGTTCCATTGTTTCGATTGGCAGATTTGACCGACTCTGCGCTGGAGTTCAGTGAAGTGTGTCACCTAGACAGAAATTGGGCGCAGAAGGGTTCTGGGAACTCTGTCTCAGTCGTTTTTCAACCGAACCCACGACATGATCGAAGGGCTAGAAACCCGATTGAAGAGGGATTGAACATGAACGAAGCGAAACACGCGCCAGACTTATCTTGCCTGGAAAATATCGCCGAATTACCAGCAAGGCGCAGCCCATATTGGAATATTCTCGAGTATTGCCGACACATTGGTGTGGTGAAACTACCATCAGGTGACTGCAACTGGATGGCTCGGATTCGTAGAAGAGATGGAAAGTACAGCCAAACGCGACTCGGAGCACTTGCACCAATCCACTTGGAAGGTTTGGACTACGAGCAGGCGCTTGCTTGTGCAAACGATTGGTTCAGCAGCCCCGGCATCAAGGCAATTGCGTCACAACCTTACCCTTTGGGCGCGAACTCTCGGCTGAAGTACACAAAGACCAGCGCGCGGTTCACGGTCGGCGACGCAATGCATGGTTTTGTTGAATGGAAACGCATTGCGGCAGCAAAGACATACTTCGAAACATCTCTATCTCTGATAAACCACCACATAATTCCCAGATTGGGCGAGTTACCCATCGAAGAACTCAATCAAGCTGCATTTCAACGGTTTTGCGTCGATGTTCTTGAGGCAGCGCCAAAACGAGGTAACGGCAAACAAGGTCCAAGAATTCGCATTGAGGCTTTGGATCACGAACGTCTACGAAAGCGGAAGAAAACTCTAAATACGGTCATAAGCATTCTTAGGACTGCCATCGAGATGTCTTGGGAAAACGGTGACGTCGAAAGTGAGCGTTCTTGGCGGATCCTACGTAGGATTCCGCATGCAGATTCGCCAAGACAATTCTTCTTAACCCGCGCGCAAGCAAAACGTTTGATTGCTTCCTGCAGGCCGGATCTGGCGCTTCTTGTCCAGGCTGCGCTCTATACAGGATGTAGAATTTCCGAACTGGTGAACCTCAAAGCTCGCGATGTCGGTGGGCATGTATTTGGTGTGTATGTCGAGCCCTTAAAAAGCTACCGGGGCCGCTATGTGATCCTTCCCGAGGAAGGGATGTCTTTCTTTTTGGATCAAGCGGAGTCATTGGACGACGAAGACCTGTTGTTCCGAATGTCATCTGGAAAACAGTGGACTGGTTGCCAAAAACACCTTTTCAAAGATGCAGTTCGACGCGCAGGTTTGCCGGACGGGTTCGTTTTTCATGGCTTGCGCCACACCTACGCGAGCCAACTTGTTCAGGCCGGAACGCCCTTGGCGATTGTCGCGAAGCAACTCGGACACTCCAATACCGATACCGTCAGCAGAACCTATGGCCACCTGTGCTGCGACTCGGTTGAGGCGGAAATTTCACGCAGGTTTGTATCCCTAAGAGAGCCTCGTTCAGATTCTCGCCTCAATGAGCTTCGGGCGACTCTTCAGGGCGAAGTTGCGCCAAATTGGTCCTGGCCACAAAAGAACCGCAGTAAAGCAACAGGTGCTGTCGTCAGAACCTTGAGGAAAAAAGAAGACGAGTTGCGCAAAGGATAGGGCTACAACCAACAGTAAATTCTCAGAACAGAGCAACTATTTAACGGTCTGTTAACCATTGTGTTCGAGTTGTCATTTGTGGACGTCGGTCGCCCTTAAAGTATCAATTTGATATCTAATTTTTGACACAAACGCCGTCCACTTCATCTCAACGTCCAAGCTCAGTCAGCCGTCCGGCTCCATGTGCTTGAACGCTAAACAATCTAGAAAGGAAGAAATGAAAATCCTCAGTTTTTGCGTGTTCGCCGTTGGGGCAACCTTTGCCATGAACGTAAGCGCCAAAGTAACCCCAGCGAACGCAACTCTACAGACCGTTCAAATTGAACACGGAGGCGGGTGCAGAAAAAGTAGTCCGGCAGGGCAGTGCTGCCACGCTGGATCACAACCCTATCACTGCCACTAGCGTCGTCGAGAAACGATACAGAGAACATCGGGATCGAAGAAGCAGATTAGTTAGGTTTCTGACATCTCAAACACTAGGAAAAGTGAATGAAGAAGATTTTTGCGGCTCTGTGCGGGCTGTCTATTGTCTCAGCGTGCGCGCAACAACCCGCTTCTATCGCCCCCGTGTCAATGGGCGACACTTACAGTAACGTTACTTGCTCCAAGGCTGCCGAATTGTACAAGCAGGAAGCCG
Organism: Ruegeria sp. CH11; assembly: GCF_056537105.1. Classification (NCBI taxonomy): domain Bacteria; kingdom Pseudomonadati; phylum Pseudomonadota; class Alphaproteobacteria; order Rhodobacterales; family Roseobacteraceae; genus Ruegeria; species Ruegeria sp. CH11. The sequence goes on along the minus strand of NZ_JBQFQX010000004.1, from coordinate 339,567 downwards.
CAAAAGTTCCAAGTCTTGTGGCGGCTCAGAAGCAAGCTGTCACAGGCGATGCATTGGGAGTCTTCTTAATTGGCGTTCCGATGTCGAGTTTGTCAGGTGGCGATTTAGAAGGCGAAATTGCTGCAACAAAGGGTAAGCTGATTTCGTTAGGTGCCAAACTGGAAACGTGCGGTACATCACCTGCTCAGGTGGCGTGGGGATAGTCACCTGTCGTTGAGGCCAACAAACAAGGGCCGCTCCCAATCTGGGCGCGGCTCAAAGCCTCTAGGGGACCTGTCTTCTGCCATTTCGACCTACTAAAGAAAATAGATCATGCGGACCGTAGAAACTTCGAATTTTGACGGCCAAATCTACCGAGAGAAGACTTCAACCAAAGCCGCGAAAGTTCTCGTGAAATCCCAGCCCTATGTGCGACCCGCGCACAGTCCTCTGCAGAATAGGGCCAAAGTCCTACCGATATTTTGTTTCGGCCATTGCCTTCACATCCGAGAATCGTCGGCGAAGATCCTATAAGGCGATAAATCCGAACCATTCGTTCATCAAATACGCCAGCGATGTGGGTCAAGTTGAAAGCTTCCATTAATTCACCCCCGCTCAGCATTATTGCACCTGCAGTGTGCGGGCCTGAATCGCGAGACAGGCAAAAGCGGGTTACCTCCCAAACACGAGGGTTTCTGATCGGCTCACCACCAGTCAGGTGTCCAAAGACTTCGTTCACCATTACGGGACCAGTGGTAGGTAGTACACGCATCGAACCACCGTGACTGCCATCTTCGTTTTCCCATATCACGTATAGCGGGTTCAGCTCATCGTACTGATCCCTTTCTTCACCTTTGTCGTTGACCACAACATCCCATCCAAGTCGGGTTTTGAACTGGTCAGCTCGGTCTCTAAACATCCCATCGGCCAAAACCGGGTACCGATGTAACTCATCCGAAAATAAATAGCGGAGCATTGGCTTCACCTCTTGATTCCACAACGGAGCCAAGTGGTGGCGACTTATGGTTAATAGTTAGTCATCACTGATGGAGGCTGGTAACCTAACGTTAGCGATTGTTTTCTAATAGTTAAGAAATCTGTACGCCTTACGACAGACAGACTCATCGCGCACTACATCTGATGCTGTGACGGAAACAATGCAGTTTTGGTTCGTGCTAAATCCTTAATCATTACCATATCTGGTAGCACCTGACTTGCAGACGTCTACGAATGAGACTGACCAGGCGACAATTTACCATTCGTTAAGGGAATCGCTTCAATTTGGAGCAAATCGTATCAATGGGGACTGTTGTCATGGATGAAGAGTTTTTACGACGAGCAACCGAGATAGAACTCAGACTTGAAGCTGAGGGAATGTTTGTAACCGCTGAAGCTATTCGACAAGTGGTAAACGAGTACATCCGCGCCCACACAAAAAAACCGATGCAAATGTGTGGCCGAAATGACCCAGAAATAGAAGCTCGGTTAACTACCCATTAACCAAGCCGCCCCAACGATACAAAAAAACAAAAGTTGAGGGGTTTCATGAAACCGAGCCACTGGTTTGTCGAAGCAGTTTACGAAATGATTAACGACGCAAGAAGCGAGAACCAAAAACACGTAGTGTGTGGGCTAAGAACCGCTTTCGAAGTTTTTCAGGAAGAGGCCAATTTTACAGATGAGGATAGACTCATCGTCGAAAGATTAATGCATGAAGATGCGCAAGGATTGTGCGAAATGAGCTACTCGCACTAATTCGATTTTAATAGTATCAGGTTAAACTCCCTGCAGATAGCTGGTGCCCGTTTGTGGGGAGATACTCCGATTGTTTTCGACATTCAGCCAGCTTGAATTATTACGTGAAATTCACCCTTGCACTCATCGCGGTTGCAATTCACCGACGTAAGTTCATGACATCAACGGTTTGAAGAATTGACAATTGAGCAACCCGATTTGTCGTCGGATTAGAATTCATTTAGGCCGCGTCAGACGAAGCCTCAACTTGCGCCAATGCCAAATAAACCCTTTCGAATACTCCTAATATAGCGTTCGTGATGTCCTTGGACATGCGGGGACAATAACTCGCTGAAATATTTCTTTCTTTCTCAGTAAAGAAAGCATCGAGACAATTCCAAACCGAGTCCTGCAGTCTAGAAGTAGTAGAGACTTCTGTCTCCGTTTGATCCATACAAAGCGCAACCTCTTCAGCGACACAAATAGATGTCATTACGGCTTCTTCTACACACTGAGGAGATTTTATAAGCTCTAACATCACACTCATTGCCACAATGTCGAAGAAGTTTGGCGCGGATACTTGTCGCCCACAACCAAAAATAATTTGGGTTCCAAAATAAGGTTGCAATATACGCCACGCAGTCTCAATTTCCGATTCTTTTTTTGAAAGAATCGGCAGGGCGTCCTGAAAATCAAATGGTGTTGTTGTAACGCAAAACAATTTGGATGCCTTCTGCCTACCTCAAACTTTGTTTTTGAACAAAAGTCATAATAGCGAATTAACATACCGTTTCTTTTTTGCACCTCCGCGCTGGACGCCCAACGCATTTGAGGAGACAGGCTCCAAGCAAAACTCGGGAGCACTCAAATTAGCCTCCAGCAAGGCCGCCCATTAGTTCGTTGTTAATGCCTGCGCACTACGAGTTAGGGGGTCATTCTCTCGATTCTCGTCAAAGTGAGGTGAAATTAATGAAAATCTTTGTCCTAGCTCTTTGTGCGAGCTTTATGGCAACCTTTGTCACCGCGAAACCAATTAAATCAAGCTTCTTCACCAATGATTACTTTGGAGATGGGAGAGACCGTTGGCGTTCCGCTAGCTATACGCTTTTCGTTGGCTTCGAGGGCGAGAGAACGGGTGGAGTTGCGCATGATCTTAGGGCCAGGGCAGAAATTATCTCGCCCTGGGGAGCGCGAGCTCAACCAACAAACGAAGACAGGCCCTACGTCGGAATGCTTGGATTCGGTGTATTTGCAAATGACCGAATTGGAAAACTCGAATACAATCTTGGCGCTGAAATTCTGTTTACAGGCGACCAGACCAAAGTAGCTGATTTTCAGCAAGGCTTCCACGAAACAACCGGCATCGATGGGTACTTACCGAGGGACATGCCACATGAACATATCGGTGATGACGTCACGGGCATGGTTTCGGGTGAAATTGCCAGGAGCTACAAGTTAGCGGACGAATTCTCGTTTCGACCTTTTCTTGGCGCTCAGGCTGGCTACGAAACGTTCGCTCGTATTGGCTTTGATTTCATTTTAGGGGGATATTCCGAGGCGGAGCGATATGTGCGCGATCCTGTATCGGGCTTTGTTCAGCCATCCTCTCCGAACCGCGCAGAACGGATGAATGATTTAGCATTTTTGTTGGGCGTGGATTACACGTACGTCACCAACAGTGACTTCTTTCCGAGTTGGTCTGATGTCGAGATGAAGAACGAACGAATTCGAGTACGGGTCGGATTACAAGCTCGGATTGCTGCTGCATCGGTCTTTTTGGGGTTTACCCATCTTGGCAAAGAGTTTCACTCACAAGTCGAAAATCAGAATATCGGGGTTATTTCGCTCGAATTTCCATTTTAACCCGAGCCTAAGAGCAAGATTCCAAAGCAAAAATTCGCGTCCTCTCAAGCCGAAACAAGCCGCTTTTTGTTTCAGCGATTGAGGCGGTGCCTTATGATGGAGAAAACAATATGACGAATAGCAAGCCGCGAAATATAGGTAGTGATCTCTGGTACCAAGCTAGAAACTTCTTTCGAATTTCAGTCGTGAGTGCAGGATCTGTTTTTGCAGCAGGATATTCTGGGTCTTCCGTTAGTGCTCAAGAGTGGCGAGGCAGTGGGTTCCTTGGAATTTTCCCACCTGAGTCTTGCATTGGAAAAATCGACTGGTCGATGGTCGGATTCGCCGATGGCGAAGTTGGGATAGAGGCAGCCTATTTTTCGGTTTACGAGCAGCTATGCGCAAGAAGATCCAAGACTCCAGACAAGGAGGCGTACTTTAGTGCTTACAAAGTTGGAAACCGTATCTATTGCAGGCCGGAGAACATCTACCGTTTGGCGCGTGGTGGTTGGGTTTCTATAGGCGCCTGTGAAAACAGCCCGAGAATTGACGAGATTATCGAAGCTGTTCAAAGGGGCTTTGCAGACATTGATAAGTGATGGCCGCGTACCACGCGCGCGCCCTTCGGGAAACTTCGACTTTAAACCCACCAATTAGCCGGATGTCCAAGTGGATTTGCTTACACAAAATTAACCTAAAAGTGGAATGTTGGAATGACTAAGATTTCCTCGGACTTGCCCGGCCAACTGGTCGGGCTTTTTTTTGGTACGAAATACGCGGACTGCTGCATCTTTTCCAAATTAGACATTTCTGCTCCCGGCGACGTAGAGCTTGAACGAGCCATCCCCGCAAAGGTCCGCTTCGCTTTCTGCCAATTCCAGGTCAAACGTTTCAATGAACGGCACGATCAACTTCTCATCCAGCAGATAGAATGACACGGCATCTTGCGCTTCGCGAGACAGAACGTGGTCGCCATTTCTGCCCCAACGCCCTCGACCTGCATGGCTATCCAGCCAAGCGTCAATTTCATCCAATCGACGGCCAAAACCTAGCTGGGGCAAACACACCCGTACCCTGATGGGAAAGAACTTTTCATCTGAGGCTTTCTTCCGGGATCTGCTATGCGTTGCCATCAGGCGTCAAACACCTCAATCAGTTCCGGCCCATCATCGTCCCGGCCTAAAGGCGCGACCTTGTGAAACTTCATGCGCCCATCCCATTCGGTGCCAAGCTCTTGAGCTGCGGTGTGGTCAATCTCGCCCGACATCCAAGGCACCAGATTTTCGTTGGAAAGTATGACCGGCGACCTAGCGTGGATGTGTTCAATTTGATGCAGGGCCGGTCTCGTCAGTATCGTGCAAGTTTGCGGCCCGGATTTCAGGCGCGAATAAAGCCCTGCAAAGTACATGCAGGGATCATTGGTCTCAGTCTTGATTACCCAAGGCTGCTTTGCGCCTTTTGGTCCTGTCCATTCATAGTAGAAGCTGGCCGGTATGATGCAACGGTTGTGGTTCCACGCGACTCGGAATGAACCCAGCGTATTTGCGGTTTCTATCTTCGCATTGAATGTGGTGGGCTTCCACTCCTTCACATCACCCTTGAACCAGTGCGGGACAAGCCACCAACGCGCCGTCGTGCTGATGAATTGGTTCTCGTGCAAAAAGCCAATGTCCAGCATCTGGGTCGGTTTGACGTTCCAACTCATCGGCAGGTCTTTGGCACTTGGATCACGCGCAGTTGGAATGGGAACGCCATTCACGATCCAGTTTTGCAGAGCAAATAGCTCTGACCATGTCATTCCGGGTCTACCGAGTCGTCCGCACATCTTGAGAGCATAGCGAAATCACGCGAACGTTTGGTGACCTTTGTTGATGGCGCGACTTGCTACTCGCAAAGAATTAGTGCTCTCGGGGTTCGAAATCTTCATCGAAGGAGTATGATTTTAAACGAAAAGGAGTTGAGCGATGATTGAGTGCGTGTTTTTAGCGGGAACTTTTTGGCTTAAAGGTTTTTTGTTCAACAGCGATGAATTTCTAATCAGGGTGGATAAGATTCAAATGGTGAGCCCAGACTACGAAGGACTTACCAGGACCGGTGGAACGACAATCAAATTGGTTGGGGAAGACCTGTCCGTGCAGGATAGCGTTGGAGAAGTGATGACAGCTTTGGGGGACTGCAACGAGCGCACAGACTAGGGCAGCAGTTAAAGACGATTAGACAACTCGCTTAGCTGGAACAAGAGCAAGGGCTGGCTGAGGGGGTAGAAGCCAACCCCGCTCCTAGTCTCGAGGGGGTGAGTGGTATTTCTGATTCTAAGATACGTATTTTGCGAGTCGGGCGATATTGGGGGATTCCCGTAATCCCTCAAAATAGAACGAAACGAGTTGTTTCCCAGTTGGGAACGGTAAGTTTCACAATGAATTGTGGACACAATTTTGCCGCAATGCGACGCTCGTCGCGTGGGCGGCATGTCTCGATTTTAGCACGTTCTAGTTATTTCGACTGGATTTGAGGGGGTTACCTAGTACGACGTGCCGCCCCACGAAATACACACCAATCCGGAATAAAACGAATTGCGTTTTTTGAATGTTGGGGCGCTGTCGCTGATTTCATGCAGTGGTCGTATTTGGAACACTTAACACATATATCAGTTAGACGCGGCGCGCCTTGATGGGATTGCGATTTCAATGAGGGGGTACGAGTTTGGCGCGTCGTACCTCGGTTTACGCGGGAACTGGCATTAATTTTATGGGCATTCCGGGGCTAACTACCCCTTGCTGAATTCACGCCCCTGCCTGCTCCATTTCGCGCGCCAGTGCTATTAGCCGCTTCCGCTCCGTCCACGCGGCCACATTGGCCTCTGAGATGCGTTTGCGCCCCTAAGTAGTCTTAGGACCTCACCGCCTGCTACATTCGCTACATCTGCCACATCGGGTTTGGCATGAAGCTCCGAGTTAGGTGGTCAAAATTGATGTTCAAAAGAGCTGAGGATCAGGTTGCCGATGACGGGATCGGGAATTAAGTTGGTAAGTGTAAATGTGAGGTTTAGAGCCTCCAACTGGTGTGATCGTCCAGGAGCATCATCTCTCCAAGAGGTTTAAACGAACTCACCAAGTCAACCAATTGTGTGTCCTTCAAGTCTGTTTGTTCCGCCTCAACTTTCCGAAGGAAATGAAGGAAGTTTGAAACACGTTCACCGAATCACACTATTGCGATACTTTGATCTCATTGGGCTTTGCACATGTATTTTTGATTTGAAAAGCTTTGTGCCAGGGGATTTTAATGAGAAACCTCATCGTATGTATTATTGGTCTGGTATACTGGGTAATCCTGCCAACTTCGACCCTCGCCGATGAACTTGACAGAGTTCCATCGCAAATTCAGATTGAACGCCTTCAGGGCGGCCTTGGGGCCGCGCCACCTGGCCAAAGCGTTCGTCAAATTCTGGAAATTGCCTTAGAGCTATTGAAACACTTTGAGGGCTGGGAACCCGAGTTCTACGACGATCCCGCAGGATATTGTACAATTGGGTACGGTCACCTTATTGCATTAACTTCTTGCGCCAACTCCAACTTGTCTGGCTTCTCCCCACCTCTTTCAGAAAAAGCGGGCGAGGAGTTACTTTTGTCTGACACGCGAGACGCCAGATACGCTGTTCAACGCTTAGTGGCCGTCGATTTAAACCATGCACAGTTCAGCGCGCTTTCTTCGTTCGTGTTCAACGTTGGGTCTGAGAACTTTAGGAAATCAACGCTTTTGAGACTATTGAACCAGGGTGATTACAATGGATCCGCCAAACAGTTTCGGCGGTGGGTTAAAGCTGGTGGCAGAACCTTACCTGGTCTTGTCATACGAAGAAAATGTGAAGAGGCATTGTTCCTTGGCATTTTAACATTCGATGAAAATGAACAGTTTGATCGCAGCCGTTGTGAAGCAATTGGAGCGCAGGACTTAACTGGAGATTTGATAGATGTTTATGAGGGCGAATAAGTCTTTTGCTTTTTTCTCAGGCCTATGTTTGTTGTTTTGTCAGACGCACACAATCGCACTCGCGCAGAATAACCTTGATGCACCCGCCTGTTTTCAAGCGGAGGAGTTGCCTCCGAATATGGGTGACTTGGTTGGAGTTGCTCAGAGTGACGCAAGGCAAATTATTGATGAAGTCACATATGCTCTAGGATTGTCCGCTACAGAAATAATAGTTCGAGAGTGTCGCTTGGTGGAAAACGCTGTGGCTTGGGTTCCGCCAGAAGAGAGTGGACTGACAAGAGGACGTTACATCGTATACAATCCGGACTGGGCTCAATTGGCGGCGAGCGACAACCGCTGGCAAGCCGTCGGAATATTCGGTCACGAGCTTGGTCACTTTGTCGGCGGACATTTCTTTGAAAACTCTGGTCTCTCTCGGAGAGAAAAAGAGACACAAGCTGACAGATTTGCCGGGTGTGCTGTAGGTCGTCTAGATGGACCATGGTTTCCATTACAAGACTTGCTTCGAAGAATTAGATCAAACCATCCGGGTAACTACCCTAGCTTTGAGCAAAGCCATGCTAGTGCAAAGCAGGGTTATGTTGGGTGCGGGGGTAAAGACCATGTGGTTGATCTCTCTGTTTGCAGAGGTCTTCACCGGGGGTGGGGCTCAGAGGGGGAAAATGACTGGTTTGAGTATGAGGTAGATTGTACTGAAGCGGGGAACTGTAGTGGATACCTTTTGATTGAAGTTGAAACCAACAATCTCGTTGACTGCATGTAGCGGCTTGCCGAAGTGTTTCACTTCTCAGTTTCATTCGAAGTTTGCGATGCAAGAACACAGCTATCAAGCCGCCTGATCCATCTTCCGTGCCATGGCAATCAGGCGCTTACGTCCCAACGAAGCAGCCCATTTGCTTCCGATTTACGCTAAGTTCGTTTCCGCGCCGCCATCTTCCTGTGGCATTCCTTGCAATCCGCTGGCGTCCAGCCCTCGATTCTTTCGTTTGTGAAATCGTTCACTGCACAGGCTGTGAAAATCGCCGACAGTCGCGCCACGAACACGAAATCCGTCGGAACTCGACTAAGGGGTGCGGTTTCGACGGGCGCTGCCGTCTCCAAACAGAATAGCGAGACGCGGCGTAGGAGGGGCTGGACAAGGGGGGTCTTAGCCAGCCTCTCCACACTGACAAGCATTTAGTGACCTGCCTCATCCGCGACATTTATTGCTGGCAGACTTTGGGTTGCCACTTACGGCGAGAACAGAGATTCATCAAACCTCTCGATAACTGCCCGTTTGCTTTGTGCTGGCGGGTTTATTTCTTTGTCTGCAAACGCCAGTTTTAACGGTTTCACCAGCAAGCTCTTTCGGCCTACCGCGCGCTGCACTTTCGGAACAACTTGTTCCGTTATTCCGTCGCAACTCCCATAACTCTTTTCGCTTCGCTAGGTGCTCGGATTTCTGAACCTCATCCAACTCCGACCGCATCAGGTTTTCATCAAACTCCCAAAGCTGGCGGTCGATTTCGTCAGCATCGGTGAAAGCAAGAAGAAGTTACTCACAGTTCTGTTGCTCGGCGGCAAACACTTTCTTCTCGACGAATAGTTAGGTGTTCCCCGGAAACTTGTATCGGTGCACTTTGCTTGCTCTACGAGTTCCAGTGGCGGTCCATAGCAGCACATCCACGATACACTGATATTCAGCTCCAGCCTCAATGCCGATCCATTTGGAATCCGCAAGCTTATGCCTGTAGTACTTTCCGCCTCCATTCGCCTTGGGGTATCCTAGCGAAGCGACCCAAGGGTGCCATTGAGGAATCCATAGATCCTCTGATATGTTCTGTATCCAAACTTCAATCATTTCAGTGTCTTCATCAAGAACCTGGCACTGAACGTCGAAAATCATATCCTTACCTAAAATATCGAATTTTGCGTTTATCGATATGTCTACAAGTCCCGTAGATTCATCAGCGTTTGAAGGTTCAATGAAGTCGGACTGTGTCCCTTGCATTAAAGAGCTTCTGAGACTGCTGATTCTTTCAGCTCGTTCATCAAACGTTACTTTCAATTCGGTCATAGCTTCACTCCTTGTCAAAACACACTTTTTGAAAACCGGTTCTCAAAAACTACCCAAAGACTACAGCGTTTGATTGATGCCGCCAAACTTCGAAGTGCCATCTATGCGACGTGCTTGCCACGTTAATGGCTTCGATCCCCCGTTTAGGCTATACACACGAATGCATCGCCTAATTCTAAGCAGATGCGCAAAGTCGAAATAGTCGAATTAGCGCGTAAATCGTTTCTGTGATATGGTTATTTGGATCACTGCATATTCTTGAGTGTCACAAGTTCCTTCTAGGCGGTCCACCATGATAAAAATTCATTTTAGACGGACAGTGGCATTTGCCGTTGCACTTGCCTTCAGCATATCTCTAATGGAGCCTGTGTCAGCCCAATTTCTAAACTTAAAGAGGGGCTTAGACAAACCCAAAACGAAAGCTGGATCCAAGTATGGAGGTGCCAAAGAACCAGGAGGTCCCTTCGGGCGTCACAAGTTCCGAGGACCAACTGAAAATCCAAACCATGCAGCGAACGTTCTTCCCAGCCGAGGATTGTTGCCTAGCCCTTTAATAATAAAAACCTACCCGACAGATGAAGACATCAAACGCGCATTGGCGGCTGAAAAGTACCAAGCAGAAATTGACAAACTTCTCCCTGAACGGTTGTCTCAAAACTCTTTGGCCACGGCGGAATTTAGGGCAGTGTTTCAAGAAGAATTTGGCCCTGTAATTGCCGAAGTTTTGAAAAAGAACCCGGATCTTTTTGAGGACATCTGGCTCAAGGGCGAAAAGAATGTTGCGGAGCTAGTAACGGACGAACTTAGTAAAAAGCAAAAGACATCAGACGAACCGCTGTTCACCTTTAAACCCGGTCGATATACAGTAACTGTTAAACTAAACCGTTCATTGAAAACCAGATACGCCGAGTTTGAACCACCAGAATTTGATATTGCAAAGTTCTTGGTAATTGCCTCGGGTGTTGCGTATTGCCTTAAAGAAACGACTATTTGCAAGGAACTGGCCGCTGAACAGTTTAATGAAGTCTATCTTGCGCTCGAAGGGAAGGAACGGGTACCTGTGGTAACAATGGATGTAGACGACAAGCAATCGGGGGATGGGAGTACAGCTTCGGCTGATTTGTGGTCTGATATCCTTGAGAACGACAATGAGGCCAAGGTCACCGCGGATTGACTAGTTCAACTAAACTTGTTGCCTCAATTGCATTTCACCATTGTTTCGCCCCGCTTTCTCGCAGCCATCTTGCGACAGCCTTCCTTGCAATACTTGGCGTCCACCCGTTTCCATTCCGGCATGAGCTCACCGCAATACAGGCAGTGCCAGCCCCGCGAATAGTTCTGCGCCATCTTGTTGGCACGCTGCGATATCCGGTGCGCGCTCTGCCACGGGTAATGGTTGAAACTGAGACTCACGTGGGGCGGGTCGTAATGCTCTATCCAGATTGTCGCGTTATTGCGGTCTGCGATGGAGTGTACCTTATCCAGGAACTGGCATTGATATCATTGGGCATTCCGGGGCTAACTACGCCTCTGGGCTTTAAACGCTCTTTGCCGGTGCCCATGTTGAGGACATGACAGTTGCTGACCTGACTATTCTAGAACTGTATTGCGTGGTTGCGGCGTCTGCGTCGGTGTTCGGATTTATTTGCTGGTCACTTTGGGGTGTGGCCACTGACACCGATAGACAGCTTTCCCCGCTTGGCTGGGGTGCGTTAGGCATTGCTTCGCTAATTGGTGTGATAGGCCCCGCGCTTTACGGGGCCTATATCCTTTACTCAGGGCTAAACTGAGGACCGGTTGCGTTCATCATCAGCGCTCGGGCGATTATCTCCTTTACCCTGTCGGGTGCCTTTGTGACTGCCTGCTGAACCTGCGCCGGTACGCCCGCCCTTGTCAGCATTTCGGCAATAACAGGAGCAACCTTAGCTTCTCGACCCGCCGACATATGCCGAAGCGCAGCAGCACCGCCACGCCTTGCCAGCAACGCAGCGGCCACACCACCACCAGCGCCGGTCATGTCGCCCGTGACGGCAAAGCCAGTGCCAGCACCCGCGCTGCCAACTATGCCTTGCTCAATCAACTGGCGGGCCGTGGTTGAATTCCCAGTAAGCGCCTTGTGCGTCTCGCCAAAGGTGCGTTCGTTGGCAATCTGTTTCTGAACCGCAGCAGCGCCCTCTGGCCCCAGAGCGGCTTGCATGGCGTCCTGCTGACGAAGTGGGCCGAATAGGGTATCAACAGCGCCCGGCGTGTCCCTGCGGTTCTGCAGCGCATCAATCTTGCCGCTGGCATAGCCCTGCGCAACTTCGTCAGGGTGCGCGAATGCGGCTTTCTCTGCGCGTCGGGCATAGTCTGCCGAAACACGGGGCTTTGCACCCTCTGCGCCGATATTCACAGCATTCACCCGATTATGAGCGCTTGCTGCCAATTCCCGAGCGCCGCCGTATTCAGGCATCAGGTCATCAATGCGTTGGCGAACCTGCTTAGACAGCATTCCAGCAATAGCTTGCTGATTGTCCTGGCTCTGACCAAGGTTGGGGCGCGCCATGTCGTCCAAGGCCCTCTTGGCTTCGTCCAGAATTGCCAGCGTAGAGGGTTCGCCGGGGACGCCTTCTGCAATCATCCGGTCACGTGCGAGGCGCTGGCCCTGTTGTAGTGCTTTCTGACCCATGTCGCTTGAGAACAGGTCATCAAAAGCTGACATGTCGATATCGTGACCCAGTGAGCGGGCCTGATTGTAGGCCGCGTTAATATCAGGGCGGGCTCGTTTGCGAATGGCAGATACCAAATCATCAGCCGATTGCGGCGCATCCATGCGAGATGCAGTCAGCAGGCTATCGGTCAAACGGTCGCTCTGGCCTGCCATACGCGTCCGTGAGGCGGTTTCCAGTGCTTCGCGGGCCTCGGGGCTGGAATTGGCCGCAGCGCGCCCCAGAGCGCGCCCACGTTCGCCCATGACGTCTATCAGCATTCCATCGGGGCCGAGCTCATCCAGTTTAGCCGCTGAATCAGGTGATAGCATTTGTGCAATCCGAGCCTTTGCTTGAGAGTTGGGCTTGCCAAATCTGCGGGCAAGGTATCCTTGCATTGCTGGAGCGCTCATCAGAATTCCAGATGCAGCGCCTCCAGTAACAGCGCCGATTGCGCCGCTTTCAAGCGCGCCTGTGCCCCGCTCTGCTAGGTCGCCATCTGTGTGACCGGCTCCGGCTGCGCCGCCATACAGCAAGCCGTCGCCAGCCGAGCCCTTAATCGCTGCGCCCGGTGTTTTTGCATTCTTTGCAAGGCTCAGCCCAAGCTTTCCAGCGCCCGCAACACCTGTCGCAAGGCCCGCCACATCGCCAACAGTTGAAGCCGTAGGGTGGTGTACGTCAGCCGCCTTTGACCGCGCCTGCTGTCTTTGCAGATTGCCGGAGAAATCACCAAAATCACCGCCGATACCAGTAGCGGTGTTGCCCGCCGCCAAGAGTTCGTCACCGAACCCAAACAGCCCGGTATCTACAGCACTGCGAACGCCTGCGCCGATGCTTTCGAAGTCCCTGATATTGGCACGGGGAACAATCCCGCTCTGACGCAGGCTTGTCATGGCGCGTTCAAACAAGGACGGGTCATAGGGGGCGACTGTAGAGCCGTCCCCCTGCGGTTGCTGATTTTCGTATTTCTCCCAAGGCTTGCCCTCGGGCTTTTTGTACTTTTCCCACGGTCCAGCCATCAGTTCACTTGCTCCCAATTCTCAGGGTTTTGCGGGTCGCCGCCAAGGAAGCGGTAGCCGTCTTCGATTGTGCCGACTTTGGGGCCATTTCTGCTCGATTGCTGCTGTTGGGGCGGCTCAGTTTCGTCACCTCCCTCAATTGCGGCCTCAAAGTCGGCAATGGTCCATTGACGGCCTTCCCAGCCAGTCAGGGTGCCATTCTTCTGATAGTAATCGACTTGGGATTGCGTATCCTGCGCCGCTGCCTTCATCGCCAGAGATAGACGGCGTAGGCGCTTGGCGTTCTCAGCCTCTGGAAGCCGGGCGTTGTATGCACGGGCTATCAGTTGCTCGCCCTCTTTCGCTGTAAACTGCGCACCTAGAAGCAGGCGTAGGTTGCGCTGCACTACGTTTTCAACCGTCTCTCGCGCCGCGACGGCTTTAGGGTGCGTTGCCGCTCCAATGAAGTCTGGCAAACTGCCGAGAACCGGGCCAGTCAAGTTGGCGCTGCCGTTCTCCAACTGGTCCGCAACAGTTTCGATTTGCGCAATCTGACTCGCCATGTCTGCGCCACCGCCCTGCGACCAAGGCACGTAGGTCTTTGCAAATTCCTCGTCCACCTTTTCTTGTGCGGGAGTGACGGGTTGCGAATATGGTGTTTGCTCACCATTCGGGCCAAGACCAACAGTGATGTTATTCTGCGCCGCACCGGCCTTTTTGATATCGGTCTGATACTGAACGATATCGCCCTGATACCCGCCTTCTACAGCCGCCTCATAATTGCGCATGAGTGCGGTCTTTTCCTCTGGTGGGTTCTGCATGCGCTCAATCTCTAGTCGGGCTTTTTCAAGCTGCATCTGGCGCATCGGGTCGTTTGCCTGTGCCCAGCGGTCATAGGCCCGGTCATCCGCCGCTCTGCGGTCGTCCAGTTCTGCCATCAACATGGCTTTCTGTTCCTGGCTTACCCAAGGGCTATTAAGCGCCTTATAGAACGCGCTGTAGTCGGCGCGTTGGGGCTCAGGGGCCGCGCCACCAAACTTACCTGTCCACTTGTTTGCGAATTCAGCGGCTGTCATGTGTGATTTGCCACCGTTCAACATCACGGCGTCATTGCCGAGCAAACTGGCAGCATTGGCGTTCGGGTTTGAAAGCAATGTAGCAGCACCCCCAGCGCCCTGCTGGTGAGCAAGGTAGAGTTCTGCCGCTGTTGGCTCGCGTCCAAGCACTTGCCGTAAGTGGGCGGTGTTGTCAGCCGCCAAACGGGCCGCAGCAGACGCCGAGGCGCGAACGTCAGTCTTGTCCGTCAGCCCGTACTGTTGAGCCGTGCTGTCGATGAATTGGAACATACCCCCAGCGCTGGAATTTGAGTTCTGCGCATTCGGGTTGCCGCCGCTTTCAATCTGGGCGGTGCGTGTCAGGTATCCAGAGGGCAGGCCGTGCTGTTGCTCCAACATGGCGAAGTATCCGCCGTCAGACATTGCGTCGGTTTTCCCGAGCGCGGCCATGGCATCGTCGCCGATTACTTGCTCTTCAGTACGCGGTGGAATGCCGAGCATTGTCATTGGACCGGTACTCGATGCGTAGGGCTTTGGTTCGCGGCCTTGCAACGCAGCCAAGATGAGCTCATGCGCCTTGCTCTGACCCTGGGCCTCACCTTCGTCAATCTGGTTCATCATGCCGCGATACATCAGAGCGTTGCCGATAGCGGTTAGGCCCTCTCCAACGTTCCGGGGTGTTCGTCCGACATTCGCTGCCAATGCGTCGGCAATCCTGCGCTTGGTCTGCAACTGCTCGTGAGAAATGCCGGTATCGCCCCCAAAGACGAATCCAGATTTCTTAGGCCCTGTATATCCTTTATATCCAATCATGCCCTTGCCTCATTAGCTACGCTGGCCATTGCCAACGCTTGGTGAATTTCCCGCCAGCGGGCCTTGGCGCCTTCTGACTGACGTTTTCGCCCCTCAGCAGTCTTTGCCCCAGTGGACAGACCGCCATGAAGGCGACAGCGTGTTTTCCCCTCAACCGGCTTTGCTGTGCAGGTCGAGCCGTCTGATAACTTTGCTCCACAAATCTCCGTCATGGGCGTCTCCCTGCCATGATGCCTGCAGAACCCAGCCCAAACAGTCCGCCCATAATTTGATTGCGGTTGTTCACATCCTGCTGCCATATGCCGAGCCGCTGGTTGTAGTTCTTGTTGATATTCCCAGCGACGTCCGTTGTCGGGATTGAGTTTGTCGGCGTGTTCACAAAGTTGGGGTGAGATACCTGCGAACCGCTCATCAAGGCCGTAATCTCGTTAATCGGCTGGTTCCGCTGCGCCATGGCCGAATTCATGCCGGTGTTGTAGCTGTCCAGCATGAACCTGTTACGAGAGTCCATCTGGCTTTCACGAAGATTAGCCATTTCTCGGTCGTATGCTTCCGAGCCCATTTGTATGCCCCGGTTCGAAAGCTGGGCATTGAGCGCCTCAACCGCATTTGCGTTTTGCTCGGAATTCAGGTCATCATACAAACCCCCGGCCCACGCCTCATGGTCCCCAACGTTGTATTGGAACGGCTCGGCCATATAGTCGCCGAGAAATGCGGATTGGTCATTTGCCAGTGTCGCCAGATTTAGCTGCGCGGCGTCGTTCTGGTCCTTGATATTCTGCTGCGCGCGCGAAAGCGTTTGTGTCGCTGTGAACGTCGGGATTTTGTAACTCTTCTTCGTGTACGGGTCGCGGAACGTATGTGAGCCGGTCTGGTCATAGTTCAGCGTTCCGTCAGGTGTGACCTGAGAGACGTTGTTCAGATTTGCATTTGCCAATGCTGTGGCAACGCTGGTGCCCGTCTGTGCCGCTGATGTTTCGCGCGGGTCAGGGGTCTTGGGTGCTTTAGGCTTGCCCATCTTGTAATTCCTTTGATTGCGGTAGCTGGTTCATTGGTACAGACGCCAGCCCCATATGATTGATGGACCGTCCGTGAGTGGCAGGACGCCAGCTTGTCGAAACCCGGCAGATTGCATCAGCCACGTGTTTGCCCAGTTCACCGCGCAGGTTGCGGTGATATATTCGGGGGATTGCGCATCCCAGAAGGACCGAACAACGGCCTTTAGTTCTTGGTCGAGATTGTCACGGTCCAGGTCTGCAAAGTTCACGCTAAGCTGCCAAACACCGGGTACGATACTTTCAGTGAAAACACCGACAGTGCCGTTGATGCGCCAGAACTGAACGCGCCCGGACTGGATTAGCGCAGCCTTGTCATCGTCAATAGCTTCAAAGTCCTCGGGCGACATTTCGTCCGAAAGGTCTAGGCGCTCCGCCTTCTGTTTTGGGCTTTGACCTTGTTCCTGTGTTGCTTCCATTTCCTGCCCCCGATTTTATTGCAATTGGGGTATCATATTACCGCTAATAAAGCAAGAACGTGGCAGGAGTATCTGTGTGATTGTGAGGTAAAATAGCACCTCACGCCCTGTTGGAATTTCCCTTTGTTTTCAGTGCTGGCTTTTCGTCATTGTGGAAAGAAAATCGTCAACTGTTAAAGTCCGAGATATGGCAGATGAAAAACCAAATTTTAAGAAAGCCGACCCGGCAAAATGGCCTAATGGCGTCAGGACTATTTCCATAGATGAGATGGACAACATCGGTATCGATGCGGGCCACCGACTCTATTGGGACGGTGAGCAAATTGTTACCCAACAGATACAGCGTTTGGCGTGGTTTGAGCGCGGCTTCGGTGCTTTGGCGGTCATGGCGGCAGTCTTTGGCGTGTTCATTCAAGCGTGGTCTTGGGGTTGTGAACTACAGTGGCTGAACTCCGGCAGTTGCCCACCAAGCGAATATTCGCGCTCTGAAACGCAATGAGCGTTGTTTTGCCATGCTTCCGGTGGAGTTGGTGGCGGTAGTTCCGGCGAAGGAACCTTGGTGTAGTCTAAGGGTGGCCCATAGAAACGCGTAGAAGCTCCAACTGCCGGTTCGCTCGCGTACTGTATATAGGAAAACCGATGACGACTGTTGACCATGATATCAACACAGCGAAGAGTTTGGCGTCTGAAATGTTCGCTGATGAGGAATTCGTGGAGTTCCTTTCCACCGCAGAAGACGAACAGGAACGTGCCGCCCGGGTGATTTTTTACGTATTGCAAAGGCAGCGCGATAGCTGACAAGCCAAGTGCTGTGGGTGATAACAGGCGGTGAAGGATGGAGCAATTAGACCTGTTGGCATGCGCATTTGTGGTGGCTATCGTTGTTTGGATATTGGTGGTGGCGTACTAACCAGCGGATGAGATAATGGAAATCGGCGACAAGGTAATAGCCAACTTTCCCGATAACACCCGTAGCGAAGTCGGGACGGTTGTCGATGGGCCAATAGTATCAAACGGAATGGCCGCATATAAGGTTCGCTATGTTGGCTTCGACAACTGGTTGCCTGCCGCCTGGTTGAAACCCTACCTTCAGGCCGTTAACGACAACTGAATACGAGCAAAAAAGCCGGTTTGTTCAATATGGTCTGCCAAGGAATTCGATGCCATGAAGCTGCGCAAATTTTGTCCAGTATTTGAATTCAATCGCTTCTTCTACGAACTAGGTCGCAAAGCCCACCTTTCGAAGTATATACTGACCAGTTTTCAATTAGCGCTTCTTTCAAGTCATCTGGTAGCTCACCAAATTCGTAAAAATAGTGGTCGCCAAAATAGCTGGTGAAGTCACGAATTTCGCCCGGACATTGTTGAAGTTTATCTAGTTCATTTCCTGAAAATTCATCGACGCTGATTCCAAAGGCGTTGAACCAATCTGTATTTCGAAAATCGACGTCGTCGAATTTGGTGCCGAAAAACGAAACACTTCGCAACTTAGCGTTGGTGAAATCAACGTTGGTAATAGTCGAGCCGTCAAAGCTTGAGAAAATCAAAAATGCTCCAGAAAAACTCATTCCATCGACTTCTATATTAGAAAAGTCAATCGCTACAAGGTCCTTCCCAGAAAGTGCGTCTGGCAAAAAATAGTACTGAAGCGGGAACGAACCATTGTTTTTGATTGTTGAGAAAATTTTTCCTGCTAGGGCCCTTCTTCCGTTTCTGTTAAAGCCAGATTCACTCCCGAGAAGAAGTACCTTGTCCGCAAGCGAGGACAAGGTTCTTTCTTGATCAGGCGTTTCTAAGGGCAGAATCTCCCTTTCAATCAAGTCGATGGTAGCTTCAGCAGCCAAATATTGTTCGTTTTCAATGTCCTGTGACAATTCAAACATGAGCGTATCCAACCTGT
The DNA here is from genome assembly GCF_056537105.1 of Ruegeria sp. CH11. NCBI lineage: Bacteria > Pseudomonadati > Pseudomonadota > Alphaproteobacteria > Rhodobacterales > Roseobacteraceae > Ruegeria > Ruegeria sp. CH11. The sequence continues at coordinate 321,039 of NZ_JBQFQX010000004.1, read as the reverse complement.
TTGAATCTGCCCTAGAAATCCATAAGTACAATGCCAACAACGCAACCACAAAGAATGCGCCAGATGCAAAAAGGCCTATACGTTTATTACCCATTGGACTCGAGGGAAGAACAGCCTTGCCTTCCACTACTTGGTAAACACGTACTGGCGTTGCGATATTCTTTAAGTGTTTCTCGCCCAACGATTTGTAGGCGACGTCGACGTTTGTCTTGAGTACATCGTAAGCCGTGCCGGAAATCACCACTCCCCCTGGTTCAGCAAGGGCCTCCAGTCGGGCAGCTACGTTGACGCCATCCCCGTAAACATCTCCCTCATCGAATACAACGTCGCCAAGATGGATGCCGACCCGATACAATATCTTCTGGTCGTCGGGCTGATCTTCTTCACGAGCGGCCATCTCTGTTTGGACAGCTACCGCAGTCTGAACTGCTTCGACAACGGAAGCGAACTCCGCCAACAATCCGTCACCAGTTAGTTTAATGATGTGGCCGTGTTTTGCTTGAATAGTTGGTTCTATGAGCTCGCGGAGATGACGTTTCTGACGCTGGAGTGTACCAATTTCGTCGAGCTCAACCAGACGGCTAAAGCCAACCATGTCAGCCGCAAGCACTGCCGCAATTCGCCGTTCCATGTTGGCACCTCCTTATAGAAGGATACCGGGAACAAGCATAGCCGGGAAGACTCATGAGGCCGTCTTCTCGGCTAATGAACCGAGCAATTTTTTTCGAAGTAGCTTGATCGTCGATTCAAGATTCGCGGTCACATTCCAAGAGGTCTTGCACGCTCTCATCGCTGATGCGGTCAGTAGACGCTTTCTCATGGGCAAGCCTTTCGTCCGCTGCGGCCAGTTCTTCTGCGTTTATGTCTTTGGTAAGCTTCCCGCCAGCCGCTCCAAAGCGCGGGTCAGACGCACATGTTCGTTAACCGCTTTCCTCAACTCCTGAGCCTACCGACTTCGCATAGGGCTGATATATCCCGCGCTTTCAAACTACTCCATCCAGCGAACCGGTATGACATTTGTGTCATCCGGTATCCCTTGTTCACGCCTGACCTGCTGTACGTGTGCTTCCAGTTGCGCTTCGGTCAATCCGGGCTCCACCCATGTATAGTGGACCTTCGGCTCAGACGAGCGGGTTTCTAGTTTTTGGATACGGTTGTTCAGATTAGGCATTCAAATCTCCATTCTCTTTGAGATTGGCCAGCAACTTCGGGTCGTATGCAGAAATCACGGCAGTTAGTGCCGTCATGCATGCTTCTAGGGTTGGGGTATCAAGCAGTTCATAGAAGCGGCCTGGGCGCTTGGTATGAGAATTCACCAGCTCAAGGTGCGCACGTTCCTTGAACTTGGCCTCGGTCTCATCTTTAAGTCGGTATATTGGCGACAACCCAAGCTCCGGTAGCTCTGCAGCGACCAACTTCCCAGAGGGTTCTGTGATAAACTTGAGCGACAAGGACGCCGCCTCGATTGGTGCGGCGCTCTCAAGCTTTCCAACTCTTTTTCGGATATTCATTCCAAGCCCTCCACGACACGCTCAACACGGGCTTTGAAGTCTTCCATAGTTTCAGCATCTTCACTGGCGACCTGCCTGCGTGCGTTAGGCCCCTTAACTATGATTGCAAATCCCGGTGTCTGCCCGTCTGTGTCCCCCGGCTTACGTGGGATGACGTTGCCTTCGGAGTCGTGAATCGGACTTAGCGAGCACACAAAGATTGCATCCGGCTCGATGCCACCGACAGGTGATTGGCTTTCGATTCTCTGTACTCTTGTTTTCAGGCTCATTGGGTCTACTCCTTCAGTTCTATCTTGGCTCGGGCAATGAACTCTTGATCCGTTTCGTCGCCCTTGCGGCTAAGCAGTTTGCCAAAGCCGCGAATTGTTGAGAGCCGTTCAATCAGGCTTCCGTCAGCGGCTCGGCTGACGATTGAACGAAGCACCATAAATTGCTGAGGCCCGTCTGCACTTCGCGTTTCCAGCTTGGTGATGCGCTTTGACAATCCGCTCATTTCACTGCCTCCAATGCTGCAATTCTGCGTTCCAGTTCTGTCGTTTCCAGCACCCGCCTGTACTGCTCCACCAGACCCATGACAGTTGCGCCCTCAAGCGGGGTCACCTCACCCTGAGAAACGGCCTGCAGGACCGCTTGTGCTGCTTCAGAGGCGTCCTCAGCAGATTTGATGGGCGGAAGGTCGAAATTGATGGGCGCGTCCTTTCGGGTGGGCGCAATCCGCTCCAGACAAAGACGCAGGGCCGTGCTGTCGCCATCAAGCGCCAGCGCAACCGCCTTCTGTGTGATTTGCTCAGATTGGCCCTCAAGCAGTTCTTCGACTGCCCTTGTGATGCGGTGTCTTGCGCCTCTAGGCCTGCCAGAATTGCCTGGTGCAAACGTCCCGTCTGGGTTCCTTTCATCCGTTGTTGCGCCGTTGATACGGTCGGATTCATCCGTCATTGCTCATGCCTCGCTGTGTTGGATTGTTGGGTAGAAGGTGTCCGTTTCCCCCAGACCCCCTGGTAGATAAGGATGTCATCAATATTGAGCCGGGAGCCCTGCCCAAATGGGGTGTTTTCGGCACAAATTTTGAGCCGCCCTGTCATCATTTTTGTGCCGCCTCTGCTGTCCCCGGCACAAATTTTAAGACGGTGCTGTCATCATTTTGATGACGGGGTTTTTCTTTTCCGTTGGTCCCATTTGGGTTGTGAGTTGGGGCTTTGATGACCGGGAAATCCGCGCCTTCGGACCACTGCTTGTATAACCTGCGCCCGCCGTCCCCGTGTGCTGTCGGTAGCGATATCTCGGTAAGTTCAAACAGCGGCGAAGTCGCGACGCCACTGTCACCAAGCTTGGGTGGTTTAGTCACCGTTATGAAACCTTTGGCCTGCAATTCACGAAAGCCATTGGCGACTGTGTTGCGCGTGACGCCAACACGCTCTGCGGCCTGCCGAACGCTTAGGCTGATCCTGCCGTTGTTGTTGTTCTCCGGCCCCCGCCATTCAAGCTTAAGCCAGGGGTACAGAGCCTGTGCGACAGGGGAGAGCGCCCGCCAAGCGGGCGTCTCCATCATGTTTCGGACAAGCTTAGTGAAGTGCTCGCCGCGTTTCTCGTTTCGCCTGTCGCGCCCCATCTACGCAGCCTCTGCCTTGTTGAGCGCGTCTATGAACTCAGGCAGCAATTCAGCCTTGAAGGCGACACCTTGCTTGCCGGGCAGCATCTCTCCGTCTTTAGAGACGAAGAACACGCGAATATTGATGAGGTCATGCCCCTGAAAGTCATCCCGGCTGACGCGGAATTCCTCGCGGCTGTTCTTGGGGATCTGGGTGATGAGGGCCATTAGCGGCCCTCCCCAAAGTACAGTTCTGCGATCAGCCTTGCGGATGCTTCACTCAATGCATGCTTGCGGCGAAGAGCATGGATCTGAAGGTCGCGGGTTCTCATGCCGCCACCTCGTTCGCCTGGATCAGCTCAACTTTGCTGACGAGGAAATAGATGCCGAACTTCTGGCGTCCGGTATCTGCATCGCCCCGATACATCTTGCATTCGATGTTCACGCCGTCATCGCGCCGTAGAGGCAGCACCTGGTCCGACAGGCGGCAGTAGCTGGCCGCGTAAAGAGTCGACCGCATCAAACCCTCAAGGACTTGGCGCTTGTGCTTGGATGCGTAGATTTCACGTGGTTCCTGACCCGGATCTGTAATCCGGTAGAGTGCCGGAGCCGTTAGGTTCGGTAGGTCTGCCCAGCGATACACGCGCAATGCGTTTGACGGTGGGAGTTCGAATTCCTGTTTCTGCTCAATACTCAAGTTTCTTCTCCTTGGTTGTTGCACCAAGGGCGAGAAACGGTTACAATCGCAACTATTCCACCAGCCGCAATCGTATGCCGCCCGCGCCCTAGTTCTGGGTGCGGGTTTTGATTAAGCGGCGGGTTCAGCGACTTGATTGAACCAACGATCCAACTCGTCGTACTCTAACCGGGTAGAGTTGCCGATTTTGACATACTTGAGCCGCCCGGCCTTCATTTCCTCATAGAGGGTACTCCGGGACATCCCGGTGTAAGTTACCGCCCCGGACACATCCGTTGCCCGTGGGCGAGTGTTGTGATTTCCAACAATATCCATGTTTGTTTCTCCGTATCCGTGTTGATACGGAGAAACGTACGGAGCTTGCTCGCAGAGGTATAAAGGAGCTTTCTTAATCGCCTGGCGGGGAAAATTCCTTACATGCCGCGCGCGCCCACGCTTCTGGGCTAGCAGTGGTTCCCACGGCAGAAAACGCCATAGTCACAAAGTCAAGAAACGGGCCGTAAGCTCGGTTGCCCCATTCATGAGGATTTGTATTCACAGTCGGCATTGAGCCGGTAACAGCAAAATAGACCTTTGCGCAATCGGCGGCAAATAACATGGCGGCGGTTTCGGTTGGTTTGTTTTTGTTGACGATTGCAAATTCTGGTTCATCGCTGAACGCACTGTTCACAGAAAGCGCATCGGGATTTACGGACGCCGCCGCTGAATTCAAAATGTCGCTCATAACATTCAGCGATTCTACTAGTTCTTTCTGAGCTAGATTATTCGCTGTGAGCGCGACAAACTCGGCGTCAGAATTCGGAAAGAAGCATTTCAAAACCTGCGGAAACGTCTTGCTTCCGTGCCATCCGACCCTTTCCAGTTGTTTAGCAGCAGAAGCCAAAGACCTTGCAGCCTTCTTGATGTCGTCAATGTCTTTTTTTGGCTCCCGGTCCATCCGCTCAACAGATTGGAGACTGGACGCAAGGCTGAAACACCGCTCCAATGCCTCTGCGTGTGTCTGCGCATCATCATCACTAATTGAGTTGGACAATCTCTTGATGGCCTCAATAAGTGAGGCTCTGCGCTCCGACCTTTCGTCAGTCACCCCGGCCCCCAATCGCAATCACGTCTGCGCCTTCCTGCGTCACCAGTTCTGCCCACTTATCCAACGCGACCGCGCGCTGATCCAGCAATTGAGCCTGATTGTAAACGCGCCCAACGAGCGTCGGAGCGGATGCTGTTGCCGAGTGATTCAATATGCGATCCACAACAGCCTCATTTTCCCCCGCATCAGCCATCTTTGTAGCAAATCCGGTTCTGATGTCATGTATCCGCCAATGCTCAAAACTATCAGGCAAAAGCTTGTCCAGTCGCGCCTTTGCCTTACCGATCCCTGACACAGGCGTGTCGCCGGTTGTGGTAAACACAAAGCCGGTATCTGTGTCTTCGGAATGAAGCGCCTTCAATTCCTTTAGGGCCGGGTTGGACAAATGGGTTATGTGCGGTTTCTTATTCTTAGTTTGAGAACCGGGCTTAGTCATTCGCGCTGCGTCGAATGTGATTTCTTCCCATTTAAGGCCCAGGATTTCGCCCCTGCGCTGACAAGTAAGCAACAAAAGCCGGAACACCGGTCCCCAAACCGGGCCCATCTGAAATGTAGCCTGCCAGATTGCCCTTATCTCGCCAATCGATAGAACCCGCTCACGTGCATGCTCGGTCGTGGCCTTCGCAATCCCACTGGCGATATTCTCAGAGATGTAACCACGAACCCATGCCCAATTTGAAAACGCGGACAACGCAGCCCGGATACGATTAGCATAAGCCTTTCGGCCTGCCGACGCCTTTGCGTCCACGGCCTTTTGTATATCGGCTCGCGTCAATTCAGTGATTGGGGTTTCCAGATGCTCAGATAGGGATTGGCGCAACTGGCGCAGCCTTTCATCGCGTGTTCTGAGGCTGGATAAATGTATGGCGTCATAGATATCCAACACCTGTGACACCGTTTGCGTGGATGCCTGCAATCGCTTCCTTTCGCGCCTCTCTGCCACTGCGTTTGCGATCCGGTCAATTCCTTGCGCGGCCTCGGCTTCAATCTCCAACGCCATCTTGCGGGCTTCTGATAGACTGACAGGCTTAGGCCACTGGCCAAGCGTATGTTTGCGCTTTGGCCCGCCCTTTATCCGCTTTTCATACATCCATACTGCTTTGCCGGTAGAGGAAAGCCGAAACCTCAACCCTTTGCGCTCTGTGTCAGACACCTCAAGACGTCCCGTCTCAGGAGGGGTGAGGCTTTCAAGGTATCTGTTCGTTAGTTTCTTTTTCATCGTTCTGGGGGACTCATGGGGGACAAAATCGAATGGATTGTGGTGGACGGTTGTGGACAATGGTAGACAATAATTACTCGGGGGACAACTTAAAGATACCTGATTTAATACAATAAATGCGGCAGCAATCAGACGAATATGGACGAGCTAGGACAGCGACGGACTTAACTCTGAAACCGGGGGTAAACGGAATCATAATCCGCGTGTCGGGGGTTCAAGTCCCTCCTCCGCTACCAAAATCCCAAGAGTTTTGACAATGTTTCCCGGCGAAGGTCGGTGCTTTGCGCGTCGTTCCAGATCAGTGCGACTTGCGCCTGGAATACGCACCGACAAGGCTGAAACAGGCAAAAATGATTGCCGCGACGCAGACTATGGATGGGCCCGCCGGAGTGTCCAGGACATAGGCGGCTCGCAGGCCGGCAAGCGCCGACGTTGCGCCGATCAGCGCTGCGATAAGGGCCATCGATTCGGGGGACCGCGCCAGGCTGCGCGCTGCGGCGGCCGGGATGATCAGCATGGCCGCAATCAGCAGGACGCCCACGACCTTGATTGCGACGGCCACGGTCACAGACAGGGCCAGGGTCAGGATCAGTTGTTCGCGTTTTGGGTTGAAGCCACTGGCGTAAGCCAGTTCCTCATTCAGCGTTGCGGTCAACAGTTCCGACCAGCGCCAGGCGATCAGAGTGACGACAAGGGCCGCACCCCCCCAGATGACCAACAGGTCCGAGCGGGACACCGCCAGAATGTCACCAAACAGATAGGCCATCAGATCGATGCGGACGCCGGTCAGAAACGAGACTGCCACAAGGCCAAAGGCGAGGGCGGAATGGGCCAGAACACCCAGCAGCGTGTCCATCGCGTATCCGCGCCCGGACAAAAAGGTGACGGTTAGCGCCATGATCAACGCAACGGCCAGAGCTCCGGCGAAGATCGACATCTGAAATGTCAGCGACAAGGCGATGCCCAAAATCGCTGCGTGCGCTGTGGCGTCCCCGAAATACGCCATGCGGCGCCATACGACAAAACACCCAAGCGGTGCCGCTGCAAAGGCCACGCCGATACCGGCCAGCGTTGCCCGTGTCATGAAATCGTCAAGCATTACTCTGCCGCTTCTTTTGAATGGTCGTGGTGGTCGTGGTCATGATCGTGCCGGTACAAGGCTAGCGCCCCGCCGGTTCCGGTACCGAACAATGCCCGGTATTCCGGTGCCGAGGCCACAACCGCAGGTGAGCCCTCGCAACAGACATGGCCGTTCAGGCAGATCACGCGGTCAGACGCGCTCATGACCACGTGCAGTTCGTGACTGATCATCAGGATGGCACATTGGGTTTCTGCCCGTACGGCCTCGATCTGGTGATAAAAGGCGGCCGAACCGGGTTGGTCCAGCCCTTGCGTCGCCTCATCCAGCAGCAGGATTTCAGGCTTGTTGATCAGCGCCCGCGCCAAAAGCACTCGCTGGAACTGGCCACCGGACAATTGTGACATCTGCCGCTTGGTCAAATCCGGTACACCGGCGGCTTTCAGCGCCTCGGCGCAGTCGTGCCGCGACACTCGGCTGGTCAGTCGCATGAAACGTTCGACGGAAATCGGCAAGGTCGGATCGATATGCAGCTTTTGCGGGACATATCCGATCCGTAGCCCCGGCTTGCGGATCACACGCCCGGCCGAGGGCTGGGTCGCGCCGATGATGGCGCGCAACAGGCTGGTTTTGCCCGACCCGTTGGGCCCGACAATTGTCACGATCTCACCGGCTTCGACGGTCATATGCACATGGCGCAGAACGGTGTTGGCACCGTAGCGCATACCGAGGTCTTCGACAGTTACAAGGGTCATGTCTACGCCTTAGCAGAGCAATCGGGGCAAATGCCTTCGGCCTCGACCACGGTCCGCTCAATTTCAAATCCCACCGCGCGGGCGGCAGCGCCAAGCGCGCCTTTGGCCGGCGTTGATTGTGCTTCGGCGACAGCGTCACATACACGACAGATCATGAAGGCGGGGGAATGCGCGGCACCCGGGTTGGCACAGGCGACAAAGGCGTTCAGGCGCTCGATCTTGTGCACAAAGCCGTTTGCAACCAGAAAATCGAGTGCGCGGTATGCGACGGGTGGCTGCGAGCCAAAGCCCTCGGTGCGAAGGCGGTCCAGAATCGCATAGGCCCCAAGCGCGCGATGTTCCTGAAGCAACATCTCAAGCACCTTGCGCCGAACCGGTGTCAGGCGCAGCCCCTCCTGTTTGCACCGCGTTTCGGCGGTGCGGAGTGCAGTTTCGACACAGGATCCATGATCGTGGTCCGTGAACCCGACAGGTGCGTTTTCAGCCGATGTCTCTGTTGGTGCTTGTCTTGTCATGCCAGCTCTTATCAGGTGCGCAACTCACAATGTTATAAAATCACACAGCGGTCCAGATGTCCAGAAAGCTGCCGCCTGTTTCGGCTACTGCCGCACCTCCAACTGAACCGCAGACCGACCTCGGACACATGGTACTGCCTAGGGCTGTTCAGAGCCGGACAACCGGCAATCGATCTGTTTGCAATTCGGCGGGAACTTGCGGTGTGTCCGTTCCGAAAGATCAATCGCGACGTTGGCGACGCCCTCAAAAATTGCCTCTAAGGCTTGCCCCCTTGCTTGGATGCGTACGGTCGCCGTCGAGGATTGGCCTAGCCCGCTGGGTTGGTCCGATACCAATGCTCAACCAGGTGGGATTTCGCGCTGATTTTCTGACGGTCCGCAGCGTGCATCCTATCTATGTCGCCTTCGGGGCGCATCTTGGATGGTGCGTGATTTCGAGTTGTCAGGAAGACGACCGGGGCGGCCTCCTCCTGCAACACCCCGGTCTAGTGCGCCGTGACCCAGCGGGCCTGGCCGCATTCAGCATCGCACCCGTACCCGGGTCGCAATCAGCAAAACCTGCAGTTGGTTATCGAGGGTTTCGACGCCCGAGTCGATACCAAATATTTGCCACAATTCCGGCGCCTTACAGCTTTCGTTCAATATTGCCGAACGTGAAGCGGGCTAACTAGTCAATCGTGTCGACCGACGGGCCAAACCCAAATATCCTTGGGCGCACTCTATGGTTGGGCCAGACCCGTTCGCCAATGACAAACCGGGTGCGTGAAAATCAAGCAATCACTGACCTCTCGGTTTGCTCAAATCCATCACACCGTCCAACGTTGGTATTTGATCTCGGTGACCTGACTGCGCGCAAGGCGCAGGGCAGGGATTTACAAAACACCTGCCATGACAAGACGCACGATGTCTTCGCGGCGCAGGCGGCATGAACTCATCAATCCCAACCGGAAGCTAACAGCCACGCGTCCGCAAACCGGCCGTGCGGCGTGTGCAAGCCAAATCGCCATCATCGCAAAGAGGCTCGTCGCTACAAGTTCAGCGAAAAGAGCGTAGACGGCGCCAAAGCGCCTCTGGCGCCGGGCCCAACAGGAGGAGGTGTTCCGCAAGGAACATCGACGACTGGCGGGAGCATCCGCCCTTCAGGTCAGCGCATCCTCGGCGGCTGTGCGTACGGCACGAATGTTGTCGCCATAAACGTCGGGGTTGCTTACGGATCCGCCTTTGAACACCGCAGATCCCGCGACCAGAACGTCTGCACCAGCGGCGGCAACCAAGGGTGCGGTCTGTGGATCGACCCCGCCGTCGATTTCGATATGAACCGGGCGGTCGCCGATCATCTGGCGCAGACGGCGCACCTTGTCCGTCATGTCGATGAACTTCTGTCCGCCAAAGCCAGGGTTCACGGTCATCACGCAGACCAGATCGGCGAGGTCCAGAAGGTGTTCAACCGCTTCGGCCGGCGTGCCAGGATTCAATGCAACACCGGCCTTCATTCCGGCGGCTCGGATCGCCTGCAGTGTCCGATGCGTATGGGGTCCTGCCTCGACATGTGCGGTCAGAATATCCGCCCCGGCATCGGCATAGGCCTGAATGTAGGGATCGACCGGCGCGATCATCAAATGCACATCCATAACCGTCTTCACATGGGGACGGAACGCTTTGACCGCAGGCGGGCCGAAGGTCAGGTTGGGAACAAAGTGGCCGTCCATGACGTCCACATGCACCCAATCCGCGCCCTGGGCCTCAATCGCCTGGATCTCTTGTCCGAAATTGGCGAAATCGGCAGACAGGATCGAAGGTGCGATCTTGATGGAACGGTCAAAGGGCATGGGTGGCCTCGCAGAATCTAAGCAGTCAGGCAGGCGTATATCCGCGATCTTGATCAAAGTGTAGCCCGACTCTGCAGGCCGGACATTTACAAAACTTTCACCAAATCGACACATGTTCGTTGATCGTCGACTGTAGCCCACCGCCAAAGAATTTGGGGGTGGCACGTGCTACGCATAAAGGGACTGACGAAACGCTTCGGCGACAACATCGCTGTGGATGCAGCGACGCTGGATGTGGACAAGCCTTGCATGATCGGGATCATCGGTCGCTCGGGCGCGGGTAAGTCGACGTTGCTGCGGATGATCAACCGACTCACCGATGCCAGCGAAGGCGAAATCATCGTCGAGGGCCGCGATGTGACAGACCTGAAAGGTCGCGAGAAACGCGCCTGGCAGGCCGATTGCGCCATGATATTCCAGCAATTCAACTTGGTTCCGCGCATGGATGTGGTGTCCAACGTCCTGCATGGCACGCTGAATCGCCACTCGACCCTGGCAACGATGTTCAACCTGTTCCCGATGGATGAGATCCATCACGCCATCGACATTCTGGATCGCCTTGGCATCGCCGAACACGCGCCGAAACGGGCCGAAGCTCTTTCGGGGGGACAGCAGCAGCGGGTCGCCATTGCGCGCGCTCTGATGCAGGACCCGCGGATCATTCTTGCGGATGAGCCCATCGCCTCGCTGGATCCGATGAACGCCCAGGTGGTGATGCAGGCGCTGCGCCGCATCCACGAAGAAGATGGGCGGACCGTGATTGCCAACCTGCACACGCTGGATACTGCTCGCCGTTACTGCGACCGTGTTGTTGGTATGCGCGACGGGCGCATCGTGTTCGATGGCCTGCCCGAGCAACTGACCACAGGTGTCGCCCGCGAAATCTATGGCGCAGACGCCAGCTTTTCGGAAGCGGCGACATCGACCGAGATCGAAACGCTCGACGCGTCCCGAACGGCGCTGATGGAAGCCGAAGCCACCATCTAATCCACCACCCCTTTCATCGCCCGGTCCGATGAGAGGCCGGGATCATCAAACTGGAGAGAGACAGATGAAAAACCAAGTTGCCGCCCTTGTTGTGACCACTGCCATGGCCTTGCCTGCAATGGCACAGGAAGTCACCGAATTCCGCATCGGCATTCTGGGCGGCGAAAACGCCCAGGACCGTCTGGCGCGTTTGGACTGCGTGCGTGAATATACCGAAGAGACGCTTGGCGTGCCGACCAAGCTGTTTGCACCGGCTGATTACAACGGTGTGATCCAGGGCCTGCTGGGCGGAAGCCTGGACATGGCATGGCTGGGCGCATCGGGCTATGCAAAGGTTTACCTGTCGGATCCCGAAGCGGTTGTTCCGGTGCTGACGAAGATCAATGCCGACGGCTCTTATGGTTACCACTCGATTGGTTTTGCTCGTAAGGACAGCGGTATTGCGTCGTTGGAAGACATGAAGGGCAAAACCTTTGGGTTCGGCGACCCGAACTCGACCTCGGGCTATTTGATACCGTCGATTGAAATTCCTCAGGCAACCGGCGCAACCATGGAGTCGGGCGACTATTTCGGCGAGGTGAAGTTCACCGGCGGCCATGAACAGACCATCGTCGCAGTCAGCAACGGTGACGTCGATGGCGGCGTGACTTGGGCTGACGGACAGGGCGACTGGGAAGACGGCTATAACTCGGGCGCATTGCGCAAGGCCGTTGATGCGGGTCTGGTCGACATGAACGATCTGGTTGAGATCTGGCGTTCGGACGTGATCCCGGAAGGCCCGATCGTTCTGCGCACCGCGCTGCCCGAAAACGTTCGTGCCCAGATGACCACGCTGATCGACGATCTTTACGAGAGCGACAAGGATTGTGCCTACAACCTGTCGGCGGGCGAAAGCCTCGGGTTCGATCCGATCACACATGATGCGTATCTGTCGATCATCGAAGCGCGCAAGCTGAAGTCCAACTAAGCCTGCATACCCAATGATCGGGGTCCGGTGCCACTCCGGACCCCGTTTTCCACTCAGGAGCATTCCATGACAGACCTGACCTCTGGGTCCTCAAGCGTCGGCCAGATACGCGACGACTACACCGCTATGACACGGCGCAAACGGGTCTATGGTGGCATTCTTCTGATTGTGTTCGTGGCTGTCATGGCCTCGGGCTTTCGCGTCGCGGATGACCGCAACGCAGGCAGCTTTGTCGACGGTTGGCACCGGCTGTTCGATTACCCCACCGAGGTTCTGTCCGAGGCATGGCAAAAGATCGGTGCAATGCCTGAAAACCTGGTGCGGTTCTTTCCGGCGCTGATCGAGACAATCAACATCGCGGCTGCGTCGACGCTGATCGGTGCCATCGCGGGCACGTTTCTGGCGCTGATGTCGACACGGGGTATGGCGCTTTGGCCCGCGCTGATACCCTTGTTCCGTCGTATCGCGGATATTTGCCGGGCGATCCCGGAAATCGTTGTCGCGTTGGTGCTGATCTTCGTGCTGGGCGGTGGTCCGGTACCGGCGATGATCGCGATTGCCATTCACACGGCGGGCGCGCTGGGCAAACTGTTTTCCGAAGTGAACGAGAACGCCTCGCTGAAACCGGTCGAAGGGTTGTACTCGGTAGGGGCCAACTGGTCGCAGCGCATGTATCTGGGTGTGATCCCGCAGGTTGGTCCAAACTACGTCAGCTACGCGCTGCTGAGGTTTGAAATCAATATCCGCGCCTCGGCCATCCTTGGTTTTGTGGGTGCGGGCGGTCTGGGATACGAGCTGCGCAATGCCATGTCCTGGGGGCAGGGTCGCTATGACGAGGCGGCTGCCATCTTCCTTCTGTTGTTTGTCACCATTGTTGTTGTCGATCAAATCTCGGGTCTGTTGCGCGACCGGCTGACCCATGGTTCCGATAGAGGAGCGCTTGCATGAGCACCCTGGCCACCAACCTGACCCCGGACGCGCTGAAGGCCGAGGCTGACCGCCTGTTCAACCGCAAACGGCTGATGAATTTCGGCCTGCCCGCAATGGTGCTGGTTTACCTGACATACGTGTTCTTCGCGTTTGACGTTCCCGGCTTGGCAGGGCGCGCGAACTGGGAAAATGGCAAGACCTTGGTGGCTGACAGCTACAGCTACAAAACTCATGTCGAGCGCGACAACCGCAACGGCGCCGTATCTGTCGCCATCGAAGGTGAACGAAAGGGACGCTACCCCGAAGGCGAGGCGCCCGAATGGGTGGCGCTGGGCGAAACCACAACCATCGATCTCGAAAACGGTCATGTCGTGCGCTTCGGTCCCGAGACTGTCGAGTACGACATACCCGGTTATGGCACCGTACGCGCCACGCCGACGCGCGCGGCAGGGGTTCAGGCAGAGTTGCCAACAGGCGACGTTCCCGACTGGATCAGCATGTCCAAGAACCGTCTGGCAATCACCACCGATGCCGGTCGCCTGACGGTGACGCGCAATCGCTCGGAAGTGTTTCGGTATTTCATGGGGTGGGAGCTGTTCTGGTTCACCCTCGACAGCCCGTATCACGGCAAATCGTTCTCCCGACTTGCCAGGCTTGCCGCATCCGGCGAAGCGGGCGCGATCTTGAACGACTTCTGGACCAACAAGATGTGGCGTCATCAGGATGTGGCCTGGGCCATATTCGAAACCATTCTGATGGCGTTTCTGGGGACTCTGGGCGCCGGTATGGTCGCGCTGCCGCTGGCCTTCCTGGCAACTCGGAATTTCAACCCTCTGAAAACAGTTCGTTTTGTGACGCGCCGCGTGTTCGACTTTGTCCGCGGCGTCGATGCGCTCATCTGGACCGTTGTGCTGGCCCGTGCCTTTGGTCCCGGACCCTTGACCGGGGCACTGGCCATTTTGGTGACCGATACCGGGACCTTCGGCAAAATCTTTTCGGAATCGCTGGAGAATGTCGATCAGAAGCAAATCGAGGGCGTGCAATCCACCGGAGCCAATGCGCCGCAGCGCTACCGCTTTGGGGTGATCCCGCAGGTGACGCCCGTATTGCTCAGTCAACTTCTGTATTTTCTTGAATCCAACACCCGCAGCGCAACGGTGATTGGAGCGATCACCGGCGGCGGCATCGGGTTGTTGCTGACGCAGGCGATCATCACCCAGAAAGACTGGGAAGAGGTGGCCTATTACATCGTTCTGATCATCCTCATGGTGATGCTGATGGATTGGTTCTCAGGCTGGTTGCGCCGACGGTTGATCGAGGGCGAAACCGCGAAAAAACGCAAGCCGAGAACGGCTTGAAGCTTGATCCCAAGGATACTTACCAGACCATGGGACGGCTCAGCGCAGAGAAACCGTTTTTTCATCCCGATTGCGAGATTTCCAATAGTTCTTTCGGGGCGTTTGTCGAGATCGGCGCCGGGACCCGGGTCGCGAACTCGGTGTTCGGCGACTATTCCTATTGTGACCGGACCTGCGATATCGCCAACGCCCGGATCGGCAAGTTTGCCAATATTGCCAGTTTTACGCGAATTGGCGCGACGGATCATCCGATGGACAGGGCGTCGCTGCACCATTTTCATTATCGCTCGGCCAGTTACTGGGACGATGCCGAAGACGACGCCGATTGGTTCGCCCATCGGGCAAGCCGTCTGACCGAGATCGGTCATGATACCTGGATTGGCCACGCCGCCATCATCAAACCCGAGGTCACGATCGGTCACGGCGCGGTTGTCGCCTCCGGGGCGGTGGTCACCAAGAATGTGGCGCCCTATACGGTGGTTGCAGGGGTTACGGCCACCCCACTTCGGCGGCGGTTTTCCGAAAGCGTCGCGGACCGGATGATGGGTCTTGCATGGTGGGATTGGGATCATACCCGCCTGCATCGCGCTTTGACTGATTTTCGCAATTTGCCGGCCGAGGCGTTCCTCGAGAAATACGAATAGTCAGAAGGCCTGATGCCAAAGCGGCAAATGCTCCCGCGTCCGCATCTGCATCGGCTGCGCCGATACCTCTTGGCGGCCTTGGGCCGCGCGCCGCGCCTTGCGCGGCGCTACGCCCAACGGGATGAGACCTCGGAAACGAGGTCGAAGACGGGCGGGAGCCGCCCGGTTTTCATGCGTCGCTCAGCGTCAGTGTTACGCGTTCGCCGGCAAATACCGTCTTACCGAATTCGACCGGCCGCCCGCTGGGATCGGCGTTGATCCCAAGCGAGTGCAAGACCGGCGCACCTTCGGTCAGCTTCAGATGCAAGGCCTGTGTCGCCGTCGCCGCACGTGCCGTCAGGCGCGTCGAGATGCGCGTATAATCGTCCACTCCGCACAGTTGCAGGGCGCGGGTGACTGACCCGGTTTCCGTCAGGGCTTCCAGAATGCCAGGCAGGACATCTGCCGGAAAAATGCTTTGAAACATCGCGATCGGTTGCCCATCTGCCAGCGACAACCCGTCATAGACATGAACGGCCCCGCCAGTTGGTAGGTCCAGCGCCTCGGCCTCGGCCTGATCCGCTGCACGCGTTGTCAGTGCCAGAATCGTCTTTCCCGGAATCTTGCCGCTGGCCGAGATGCTTTTGTGATACCGGACGCGTTTGCCAATCGGATAGTCGGTTGGCCGCGCGGCCACGAAGACCCCGGCGCCACGCCTGGCATGGACCAGCCCCAGCTCGGCCATGTCGGCCAGCGCGCGCCGGACTGTGTGGCGATTGACGCCATGAGTGGCTGCCAGCTGCGCCTCGGTCGGCAAGCGATCACCGGTCCCATATCGCCCTTCGGCAATGTCCGAGGTCAGGCTCAGGGCGATGCTTTTCCAGATCGGGGTTTTGCTCATGTCACCAAATCTTCACACAGTCATGGATTGCGTCATTAACCGCTTGGCGGTAATATTTGTCTAGTTGTATAGTTGTTGTAGACAACCTAGCCAAGAGGCTTTGATGGTGGAACAGACAGAATTTTCGACCGAGGCGCGGCGGGCATGGATGGGACTGCTGGCCCGCGCGCCGCAGCAGACCGTGCTGGATGTTTGGCGCAAGGCAGACCTGAGCCCTTCGTTCGATTGGGTGCGTGCGCCCGAGATCGGTGGCGTCATGGTCCGGGGCCGCGCTGGCGGCACCGGAGCGCCGTTCAACCTGGGCGAAATGACGGTTACCCGCTGCACTTTGGTATTGCAGGACGGCACAGTCGGGCATGGTTACGTTCAGGGGCGCTCAAAAGCCGGGGCCGAAATTGCCGCTCTGGTCGATGCGCTGATGCAGACCGCTGCGGCAGAGGTGGTGCGCACCCATGTGATCGCGCCATTGGAACGCCAGGTGAACAGCGCCGAGCAAACACGCGCCGCCAAAGCCGCCGCCACAAAGGTCGAGTTTTTCACCATGGTGCGGGGAGAGGACGCATGAACACGCAAACTCAGTACGCAGGCGGGTTTATGAATGCACCCGTAGATGCCTCCTACGCATTCCGGGCCGCAATGACCGCCATGGCCCGACCCGGAGACATTTGCGAGTTGAAAGGCGCCCACCCACCTGCTCCGCTGTCCGTCGCAGCGGGAACATTGCTGCTGACGCTTTGTGATCCGGACACGCCGATCTATTTGGCAGGGGGCGCAGATACCCCTGACTTACGGCAGTGGTTGTCGTTTCACACCGGGTCTCCGTTAGTTGGGGCAGCGCAGGCAGAGTTTGCGGTTGGCACCTGGGCTGATCTGATGCCGCTTGAGACCTATCGCATCGGGACGCCTGAATATCCGGATCGCTCGGCCACTCTGATCGTGGAATGTGACAGGCTGCTGCCGCAGGGGGCAACCCTGCGCGGGCCGGGCATCAAGGAAACCAGTCAGCTCTCGCTGCCAGACGTTAGCGCATTGCAGGGAAACGCGACCTTGTATCCGCTTGGCTGCGACTTTTTCTTCACCGGCGGTGCGCAGGTCGCGGCCCTGCCGCGCAGCACCCAGATAACGGCGGAGGGTTAGGCGATGTATGTTGCTGTCAAAGGCGGCGAAAAGGCAATTGAGAACGCCCATGCCTGGCTGGCCGAAGAGCGCCGTGGGTCACGGGATGTGCGCGAATTGAGCATAGCCCAGATCCGCGAACAACTTGGCCTTGCGGTCAATCGTGTTATGGCCGAAGGGTCCCTCTACGATCCTGATCTGGCGGCGCTTGCAATCAAGCAGGCGCGCGGTGATCTGATCGAGGCGATTTTCCTGATCCGGGCCTATCGTACGACTTTGCCGCGCTTTGGGTACTCGAACCCGGTAGCAACCGGCGAGATGGCGTGCGACCGCCGCATCTCGGCCACGTTCAAGGACGCGCCTGGCGGGCAGGTTCTGGGCCCGACCTTCGACTACACCCATCGACTGCTGGATTTCAAACTCGCCGCTGACGGTGAAGTACCCCCAGCGCCCGAAAGCGTCGCGCGAGCCGAACCGACACCTCACATCACCGAGTTTCTGCAGGGCGAGGGCATCATTCAGAACGAACCGGACAACGATGACACCCCCGGCGATCTGACCCGCGAACCTTTGGAGTTTCCGTCCAATCGCCCTCTGCGTCTGCAATCGCTGACCCGAGGGGATGAGGGGTTCGTGCTAGGCATGGCCTATTCGACGCAGCGTGGCTATGCCCGCAACCACGCCTTTGTCGGGGAATTGCGGATTGGCAAGGTCGCTGTCGAAATGGATATCCCCGAATTGGGTTTTGCCATCGACATCGGCGAGGTCGAACTGACCGAATGCGAAACGGTCAACCAGTTCAAGGGGTCCAAGACCGAACCGCCCCAGTTCACGCGCGGTTATGGTCTGGTGTTCGGGCAATCCGAACGCAAGGCAATCTCAATGGCCTTGGTGGACCGTGCGCTGCGCTGGAAGGAATTGGGCGAAGACGATCTGGGTGCTGCGGCACAGGACGAGGAATTTGTCCTCAGTCATGCCGACAACATACAGGCCACCGGCTTTCTCGAGCACATCAAATTACCGCACTACGTGGACTTCCAGTCCGAACTGGAGCTGGTCCGCAAACTGCGCCGCGAGGCAGAAGGCCGGATTACTCCAAAGGAGGCTGCGGAATGAGTTCAGTCACCACCGCTGTTGATGTCGCCGTCGCGATCACCGAACCGCTCTCCCGCCTGGGTCGTATTGATCGATTGGCGGATTTTCGCCGCTCGCAGCGGTTTCTGACGCGTCAATCGAGCCCCACTCACCCCGAAGGTCACGCTTTATTGCAAGACGTCGCCGCCTCGAATGGCGGGAATGCCAAAGCAGATAGGCCAAAATGGCCAAAAAGAACGAACCTAAAAGCAATACGTCCATAAAAACACCGAAAAACAAAGTGATACGTCAAATGAATGAGTATAACTTCGCATATCTGGACGAACAAACCAAGCGAATGATCCGGCGGGCAATTCTCAAAGGGTTGGCCGTACCAGGTTATCAAGTGCCGTTTGCCAGCCGCGAGATGCCAATGCCTTATGGGTGGGGCACAGGCGGGGTTCAGGTTTCGGCCGCAACTCTGACGCCCGATGATACGTTCAAAGTGATCGATCAGGGCGCGGACGATACGACCAACGCCGTATCGATCCGCAAGTTCTTCGAGAACACCGCAGGCGTCGAAACAACCGAAGAAACCGAAAAGGCAACAATCATTCAGACCCGCCACCGCATCCCCGAGGCGAAGCTGCGTGAGGATCAGATCCTTGTCTATCAGGTGCCGATCCCCGAGCCCTTGCGGTTTCTGGAACCGCGCGAGACCGAGACGCGCAAGATGCATAGCCTCGAAGAATACGGTTTGATGCATGTGAAGCTGTATGAGGATATCAGCCAGCACGGCGCGATCGCGACCTCATATGCCTATCCGGTAACGGTTTCGGACCGTTATGTGATGGACCCGTCGCCGATCCCGAAATTCGACAATCCCAAGCTCGAGATGGATGCGATCCAACTGTTCGGCGCTGGGCGTGAGCAACGGATCTATGCGGTGCCGCCCCATACCAAGGTGGTCAGCCTCGATTTCGAAGACTACCCGTTCGAGGCCACCAAGGCCGACCATCCCTGCGATCTGTGCGGGGCCGAGGACAGTTATCTGGACGAAGTTATCCTGGATGATGCGGGCAACCGTATGTTTGTCTGTTCCGACACTGATTACTGCCGGTCGCGACGTGCTGCCGGACATGTGGGCCGATTGGCCAAGGAGGACGCGGCATGACCCCTCTGTTGCAGGTCAAAGGTATCGAAAAGCGCTATGGCGCGCGCATCGGGTGCGCGGATGTCAGTTTTGAACTCTACCCCGGCGAAGTGATGGGGATCGTGGGCGAAAGCGGGTCGGGAAAATCGACCCTGCTCAACTGCTTGGCGGGCCATCTTGAGCCGGATTTGGGGCAGGTGGTCTATGACACCCGAGCCAACGGGCCGGTGGATACAGTCACGATGTCCGAGCCCGAACGCCGGATGTTGGGCCGCACCGATTGGGCCTTTGTTCATCAGCATGCACGCGACGGGTTGCGCATGTCGGTCAGCGCGGGCGGCAATATCGGCGAGCGCCTGATGGCGGTCGGCGACCGGCACTACGGTGACATCCGCCACACCGCGATTGACTGGCTGGGTCGGGTCGAGATTGACGCAACGCGCGTCGATGATCGGCCGACCGCCTTCTCCGGCGGCATGCAGCAGCGGCTGCAGATCGCGCGCAATCTGGTGACAGGCCCCCGACTGGTGTTCATGGACGAACCGACCGGCGGGCTCGACGTCTCGGTACAGGCGCGCCTGCTGGATTTGTTGCGTGGATTGGTTCGCGAAATGGGGCTGAGCGCCATCATCGTCACGCATGATTTGGCAGTAGTGCGCCTGCTGGCGGATCGCCTGATGGTTATGAAAGACGGACATGTGGTCGAGGCCGGTCTGACCGATCAGGTGCTGGACGACCCGCAGCACGCCTATACGCAATTGCTGGTCTCCAGCGTTTTGCAGGTTTGAGTATTTGGAAAAAGATGAAGTGTCATGATCGAGCTTATTGACGTTAGCAAAAGCTTCACGCTGCACAATCAGGGCGCAGCCGTGATCCCCGTGATGCAAGGGGCATCGCTTAAGGTTGCTGCAGGGGAATGCGTTGCCCTGACCGGCGCGTCGGGTGCCGGCAAATCGACCCTGATGCGGGTGATCTACGGAAACTACCTTGCCGCCTCGGGGCAGGTTCGGGTGGGCGGCCTGGATGTTGCCAATGCCGAGCCGCGCGAAATTCTGGCCCTGCGGCGCGAGACGCTGGGCTATGTCAGTCAGTTTCTGCGCGTCGTTCCCCGTGTTCCGACGCTCGAAGTTGTGGCCGAACCGCTTTTGGCAGTGGGGTGTGACAAGCAGGTCGCGCTGGATAAAGCGGCGGCTCTGCTGAGGCGGTTGAACATCCCCGAACGTCTTTGGAGCCTCAGCCCGACAACATTTTCGGGCGGCGAACAGCAGCGCGTGAATATCGCGCGGGGCTTTGTGCGGGACTATCCGGCACTTTTGCTGGATGAACCGACGGCAAGTCTGGATGCGCGGAATCGTGAAACCGTACTGGCGCTGATCGAAGAGGCCAAGCAACGCGGCGCCGCGATTGTCGGTATCTTTCACGATATCGAAGCGCGTGCGCAGGTTTGCGACCGCGAGGTGGACGTTTCACAGTTCACGCCGGGGATGAATACATGACCCTTGCCCCTGTCATAGCGGTGGTTGGGCCATCGGGGGTGGGCAAGGACAGCGTTATGGATGCGCTGAGCGCACGGTTGGCCGGGGCGCAGCGGGTCCGGCGCGTCATCACTCGGCCCGAAGGGGAAGAGGGTGAGGATTTCGATCGCGTCTCGACCGCGCAGTTTACCCAAATGCTTCAGGACGGTGCTTTTGCGATGCACTGGTCAGCCCACGGATTGTTCTACGGCATCCCGAAAGAGATCAACGACCAGCGACAAGTGGCCAGTGCGGTTCTGGTGAACCTGTCCCGCGCAGTGTTGCTGGAGACGCAAAATACATTTGGTGACCTGATCGTGATCTCGCTGACCGCAAAGGCAGAGGTTCTGGAGCGTCGTCTTTCAGCGCGCGGACGGGAAAGCCGGGCCGATCAGGCGCGTCGGCTGGGCCGGGCGGTGGCCTTGCCCAATGGGCTCTGCCGGGTGATCGAGGTGGACAATTCCGGACCCCTGGACGCGACAGTGGACGAAATTCTGACGCGCATTCAGCCGGAAAGGGCGTAGCGATGGATCAGGTGAAAATGACCATCGACATCCTCGCCCATCAGGGCCAGATCATTGATCTGAAACGGCGCAGGCAGCAGGTGCGCAAGGTGGCTTTCCAGCGCCGCCTCAACGGTTTTGAGGGTTGGTTTGTCCAATCGGCCTGTCAGCGTGATGTGAAAGCGAAACGCGTCCAGCACATACGGATACCCCCAATGCACAAGGTTACTGTCCTGCTCGGGCGTCAGGCCATTGGCACGACGGCGGGCCAGTTCCGCATCGGTTGCGGGGGCGCGAAATCCGTCCAATTTCTGCACACACGCGGCCGCAAGCGCATTCAGGGCGGACGTCTCACCAATAGGGCGCAGCGCCAGGAAGCGGCCCAGACGCGCGATCTCCAGCCCATCCATCGTGACCGGAGTGTTGCCTGCCGCCAACGCTGCGCAGGCATCTTGCAACGCCTCAACCGACTGCCCTTCGCGCAACCGAAACGGAGGTTTCATGGTTGCATGCAGCCCATACTTTCGCGGCGTTTCGGTTACAGCGCCAATCTCGACGCCCTCAATCTGCGGATGGGCCACAGGGGTGCCCGTTTCCATATCCCAACCCAACCAGCGGGTGGCAAAATCCACCCAAGCGGCCTGCGCATCGGGCGCAAAATAGATCGCGTATCGCGTGAATGTCACATTGGCCTCCTAGTAACTGGCCGATCCTTAGCTCAAAATGTGTGAAGTTCAGATGACAGAAGACTTGATCCTTGCCAATGCCACGCTTGTATTGCCCGACGAGGTTGTGACAGGCAGCCTTCGTGTTCGGGATGGAACGATCACTGCCATCGATACGGGTGTATCGGTGCCAACCGGTGCGATTGATTGTCAGGGGGACTATGTCAGCCCTGGCCTGGTCGAATTGCATACGGACAATTTGGAACGTCACATTCAACCGCGCCCCAATGTCGACTGGCCCCATGCCGCTGCGATCCTGGGCCATGATGCAGAACTGGCGAGTACCGGCATTACCACGGTCTTTGATGCAATGCGGGTCGGGTCGATCCCCTCTGGCGCGGGGCGCTACAGGAAATACGCGCGCAACCTGTCACAAGAGCTTTGGCAGTTGCGCGATCAGGATGCGCTGAAGATCAGCCATTTCCTGCATTTGCGCGCCGAAGTGTGCTCGGAAACCCTGATCGAAGAACTGGATGAGTTCGGCCCCGAGGACCGGGTCGGGCTGGTGTCGATCATGGATCACACGCCGGGCCAGCGTCAGTTTCGGGACATGACCAAGCTGGAGGCTTACATGAAGGGCAAACACGCGATGGACGATGACACGTTCTTGCAGCACATTGCCCAACTGAGAAGATTGCGGGATCGAAATGGCGACAGGCACGAGGTTGAAACCGTCAAGGCGGCGCGCCGGTTCGGGGCGGTGCTGGCAAGCCATGACGATACCACCGAAGAGCAGGTGCAGGTCTCGGCCAAGCACGGCATTCGGCTGGCCGAGTTCCCGACCACGGTCGAGGCCGCCCGGGCGTGTCACGATCACGGTATCAAGGTGATGATGGGTGCCCCCAACATCATCCGTGGCGGGTCGCATTCCGGTAACGTATCGGCGCGCGACCTGGCCGAACTGGGGCATCTGGATATCATGTCGTCCGACTACGTCCCGTCGGCGTTGCTGCTGTCCGCAGCACGGCTGGGCGAGATGTGGGGCGATATGGCGCGCGGGATCAGAACTGTTACGCAAACCCCGGCACAGGCTGCCGGACTGGATGACCGGGGCGCACTTTCCACGGGGATGCGCGCCGATGTGATCCGGTTTCGCATGCGCGCCGGAGTGCCGGCTTTGAATGCGGTCTGGTCGCGCGGGCAGCGCGTTGCCTGAACCGCTTTGATCAGGCGCGATAGAACAGATAGCGGTCGGGCGCGATCGTGTCGGGGCCGTTGATCTGGTCGAATCCGACCAGCGGCTGACCCGAGATCAACAAGCCACCCGGATTCATCACCTGCGCGATCAACGGGCTGAGGCGGGCCGCCTCAGCAACGTCCTGATCCTTGATGCCGCGACCAAAATCATAGTGTGCCATGGCGATTTTTGAGCCCATCGCGCGCAGTTTTTCCAGCATCGGCTCGGCTTCACCCTGCAAAAAGTCCTGTTCAGGCGGCGTGCTGTCCGGATGGCACTGCAACACGCGGTCCATTACCCAGATGCGGCGACCCGGCAGGATTTCCCGCAGGTGATCATAGGTGCGACCATTGCCCAGCCCCATGTCCAGTACGTCGCCCTCCATATCGGCGATCTGGGATGCCGCCCAGTTCAGCCCGTCACGTTGAGCGGTCAGGCGGCGCAGCATGGAATCCAGTCGGCTCATGCGTGATCTCCTTGGGACTTGAGTGTTTCGGGTGCGGACCAGATCTTGCCGGGGCCGTCCAGCAACCGGCCTAACAGGGCTTGAGTGAATGCCCAGATGTCCTTGTCGTGAACAAGGTGATGGGTCAAGACGCCAAATGCCTCGGAATTGTCCGTCCGGCCCAAGCGGCGGTTTTGCAACAGCGTAACGGTCTGCGCGATCAGAGCATCGGGGTTCACAAGGCTGCGCGTTCCCTTCCAGTCGATCGGGTCGAGATGGGTGTTGACCTGCATCAGCCCACGACTGGCCCACTCGGATTTGCGCGGTGTGGCGGTGGACAGATACCGGAACCCCAGACCCGACAAATGATCAACCGTTTCCCGAGCGATCCGGTTCCAGGGCGGCACAAACATCGGGCATAGCCGATCACCGAAAAGTTCCTGCAAGCGGGTCATTCCGCGATCTGCGTCAAAGGTGATCTGAGGCAGCGGGCGATGCAGTCGAAATTCGGACTTCTTCTCTTCTGGCGGCGCGTGGTTCTGATGCGCCCAGCCATGGACAACAGGGATCAGCCAGGGGGTGTTCCTGACGTAAGCCGCCAGATCAGTTTTCGCGTCTCGCGGGATGACGGCCAGATGAACCGGAATTTCCAACACCTCAGCCATGCTGGCCAGGGTGTCCAGTTGCGGCGTGACTGTCACCGCGTCGTCGTCTCGCCACCAGAGAGGCAGCGTCAGATTCTCAGACGTCCAATGCATCAGTTCCGTTTGCAGCGGTTGCCAGTCGACGATCATCCCTTGGCCTCCACCAGCGCGCTTGCGATCTCAACCGACTTGTGCGCGCCGTCGACGCCTTGGGCCATGGGTGCGCGGGCCGCGTCGGCGATCACCGCTTCCACGGCTTCGGCAAGACGCTCACCTGTCAGATCAGCGCTGTTCAACGTGTTGAATCCCACCTGTCGGGTCAGGCTTTTAGCGCGCAGGGTCTGTTCAACTTCGCTACCATCGTCGAAGGGAACCAGCACCGCCGGAGTTCCGCATTGCAGAAGGTCCATCGCGGTGTTGTAGCCGCACATGCTGACCGAGGCTGCCGCAAGCGGCAGCATCTGGCGGAAATCCGGCCGCACGGGCTCCAGCACAACTGGCGCGCTGCCGACCTGTTCCGTCAGTTCGTCTATGCGGGCCTGCGCGTTCTGGCCGCCTACCAACAGGCGCCAACGCCGGTTGGTCATCTTTCGGGCGGCCTCGATGGCCGCGCGAAAGATCGGCTGGCCGACAGGGCCGCCTCCGGCCGATACTAGAATCTCCGCTGTTCCCACCGCCTCGGGATGAGGATTAGGGGCGGGTTGCGCAACGAAACCGGTATAGTGCAGCTTTTCAGCCAGGGCGTCGGAAACAGGCCAGCTGACATTCAGCGGAATGATCGACGGATCGGAATGAACCAGAACGCCATCGTAAAACTGCCCTACCAGATCT
The DNA here is from genome assembly GCF_056537105.1 of Ruegeria sp. CH11. Classification (NCBI taxonomy): domain Bacteria; kingdom Pseudomonadati; phylum Pseudomonadota; class Alphaproteobacteria; order Rhodobacterales; family Roseobacteraceae; genus Ruegeria; species Ruegeria sp. CH11. Next base: position 295,812 of record NZ_JBQFQX010000004.1, on the reverse strand, counting down.
TCCGCCGCTGCAACCTTGGCAGGTTTCGACGGCGGTGCCAGTATATCGCGCACCGACGCCAGAATGACCGGCCGTTGGGCAAGGGCTTGTGCGGCCATCAGGGCCGCGTGAAACTCGGCGGTCAGAATGCGGCGGCCAAATGGAAATAGTTCTGTGATCAGAACCTGAGGTTGAAACTGAGTGATCGTCTTTGTCAGCGCGTCGGACCGGGCGGCCAGATAGTCGCCACTGGCTACCCCCCCTGCCTGATCCAGCAGGCGGGTGAAATTGGTTCCATCCGAATGCAACGGTGGCAACCCGAACAATGTCAGTCCCTTCGCGTTCAGTTGCGGGGCGGGCATTCCGCCCGAGACGACCAGCACCTGATGTCCGGCCTCGGCAAATGCACGGCCAAGCGTCAGAGCGCGGCTCAGATGACCCGTGCCCAGCAGATGCGTCACGACGATCATGACTTTCATTGCTGGACCTCGCGCGGGGTCAGGCGAACTGGGTCGGCATGCGGTTGCATCGGGTCAAGATCGATCACAAACAATCGGTTGCGTTTGATTTTGAAGGGCGCGGGCCCATCAAACTCCCAACCCCATGCTTTCGCAAGGATGACACGCATGATCCCGATATGACACACGGCAACATTATCCCCCTGCAACTCGCCCAACCACGGCCGAAGCCGCGCCCATAGGTCGGCGGGGCTTTCGCCCTTGGGCGGACGGAAATCCCAGCCCCAGTTTTCGATATGGCAATAGCCGCTATCCGGAATTGCGATCAGATCCTTGCCGTGCCTGCCTTCCCATTCGCCCCAGTTCATCTCAGTCAAAGCCTCCGACGTTGCAGGAGGCTGCCCCGACACCAATTGCGCGGTTTCGACAGCGCGCGCCAGCGGGCTGGACCAAAGCGTTGCCTGATCCCAACCAGCGGGCAGGCGATACCCGGCCAATTCGGTTCGGGCGTCGTCATCCAGCGGAATGTCGCTGCGGCCCTGGATTTTGCCAGCGCGGTTCCACGAGGTATGCCCGTGGCGCAGAAGGGCCAGACGCGTCATGCCGCTGCCCCCACCAAAGGCCGGACCTCGGACCAGAATCGCCGGGTCGCAGCTGGCATGAGATGGCGCTGGGCGACATAGTCACGGGCGCGCGCGCCGGTCGACCGGCGCTGGGCCGGGTCGTCCAGAAATGTCTGAATACGTCGGGCAATCCCGGCCGCGCCATCGTCGACCGCTGGATGGTCGCCAGACATCAGCACATCGCGAACACCAGGCCGGTCCTGCGCCACAACCGGCAATCCGGCAGCCTGCGCCTCAAGATATACCATTCCATATGCCTCGTTCACGCCGGGCCAAACCAGCATCGACGAGGTTTCGTATACTCGCTGCATTGCGGTCCGGTCCAATTGTCCAAGAAATCGGACCCTGCGATCGAACTGTAACATCAGCGCTTCGACCTTTGGACGGGCAGGGCCGTCACCCGCGATGTTCAGCGCCCAGTCCCCGCGCAAAAGCGACAAGCTCTCGGCGAGAATGCGGTACGAGGCCAGCTTGTCCCCCTCTCGCATCATCCCGACCGCCAGCATGGAACCATCCGTCGAACCCGCACCGGGAAGCGTATCGGTCGGTAGAAACGGCGGCAGTTCGACCAGCGCCTGATTATCGAACCGCTCACGCTTGAGGGTGATCAGGTCGTTTGCGGTATGGTAGAAGATCAGACTGGCAGCATCGCAAGCGTCATGGGCGGCTTGCGCGAACCCGGCCCAAGGTCCGTTCAGGCGGCTGAGCGCGCGGGTGCTTTCGAACTGGACATAGGGAATGCCGCGGACCTTGCAGACAGCGGGGCCAACAAGATCAGGCGCCTTATAATAGTTGTGATAGGTGACCCACAGGTCCGTATCCGGCGCAAGATCCCGGATCAGCCGATCCGTTTCGATGCGCGCCAGATCGCGCAATTGTGCCTGCGTTTCCGCGTCCCCAGTTTTGTCGAAAATGCGCAATTCAGACACCAATTCGACGCGATCGCCCTCTGCCGAGATTGCCGCCATCAGATTGCGCGCCATTTCCCGGTCGCCCGAAGGTTTGGCGCTGCACGGGGATTTCATTGGCGCAAAGAAAGCGACCCGTGCCATCACGCAGACACCGCGCACAGGGTTGTCAAACGCTGGGACAGGCGGGCGATCCCGGGGTCCATGCGGAATTCTGCCAACAGCCGCTCATGGGCGGCCTCTGCCATTTTGGCGGCCTTAGCCGGGTTATCAGCCAGATCCGCTATCGCATTGGCGAGAGATTCGGGCTCGTCGCTGGACAGTACCCCATGCGTCCCATTGCTGATGAATTCGGGGATTGCAGAAACCGGTGTCGACAAAATGGCCAGTCGCTGGGATGCGGCCTCCATCAATACGTTGGGCAGGCCATCGCGATCGCCGTCCGAGGCGATGCGGCTGGGCAGAACGAACAGGTCTGCCTGGCGCATCAGCGCGATGACTTCGGGCTGATCGCAGGCCCCTTTCCAAGTGATCCGCCTCGACAGTCCTGCATCCTCGGCGTGCGCGCGCAATGTCTTGTCCAGCGTGCCGCCACCAATATGGGTCCAGTGCCAATCCAGCGCCTCCGGCAGCATGGTGAAGGCATCCAGCAGCCGGTCGAACCCCTTTTTCTCAACCAGGCGGCCGACCGAGAGCATGTGGAAAGCTGCCCCGGGATGCCGCGCTACGCGCTTGGGTGCGTCGGGGAATCGCGACAGGTCCAGACCGTGGTAGATCAGATCAACCCGCGACGGGTCGTCGGCCAGACTGCGCAGGTGGTCGGCCCCGATGGCCGTACAGGTCGCCCCAAAAGCGGCCCCATAGGTATCCGCACGCAGTTTTTCGCGCTTTTCCCATTCGGGCGAGGTCCAGATGTCCTTTGCGTGGGCCGAAAAGCTCCAGGGTAGCCCACGCATGATGGCGGCATAGCGCGCCACTGAGGACGGGGTGTGCATAAAATGCGCGTAGAGCCCCCGCGTACCTAGAGGTAGCTCGGCGGCCAGAACGCAGGCCTGCCCGAAACGGCGAATGCGGTTATGGGTTGGGTCCCGTCGCAGATCTTGCCGCCAAAGCTGATAGGCTTGGTTATAGCCGGGTAGCTGCGCTGCCACCTGTCGGGCAGCCGCAAGGCGTTGTGGCTCGTCGTACAGGTATTCCGGCAGATAGTGGACCTGCCCCCGGAACCTGTCATGCAAGGGGTGCCTTTTGGTATCCGTCGGGTGCCGCAGGGACCAGATGTCAAAGTCGTGGCCTGCATCCTGCAAGGCCACCAATTCCTGTGCAATGAACGTCTCGGACAGGCGCGGCCAGCCTTTGACCAGCACCGCCAGTTTGGGATTTTTCGGGGTCATCCGGTGGCGCGCTCTTGTTCGGGTCCCAGCAGAGCATCGATGCGGTGGGCGACATATTCCAACCCGTCCAGCAACCCGCCTTCAATGGCTTGCGACGGCAATGGCTGATGTGGAAGATCGCGGATCGCTTGTATCATGGCATCGGTCGTCAGACCGCCGCGCCGTTCGTCCAACATCCGGACAAGACCCAGATCCTGCGCGCGGGCTGCCCTGATCCATTGCTCCAGCCGAGGCGTGGTGCGCGGCACGATGACGGCGCGTTTGTCAAAGGACAGTACCTCGCAAAACGTGTTGTAGCCCCCCATGCAGACGACGCCCGCCGCACCCGCGAACAGTGTTTCGATCTGCGATTCAAATCCAACGGCGGTAACCCGCCCGTTCAGTGCAGCGACGCGGGTCTCGAAATCTTCGCGCAGCTCGCCCGACAGGAAAGGGCCGTAAACCAGTATGGCGCGCGGTGACAGCGTCGGGTCGCTTTCATAGGCTGACAGCACAAGGTTCACCATCGCCTTGCCATCGCCTCCGCCACCCGGGGTGATCAGAATATAGGGCTGCTCGGGTGCTTCACCGACAGGGCCAAGATCGCGGCGCAGGTAACCGGTCCAGTGGATGCGCGCCTGTGCTGCCGGGCTCAGCGGCAATCCCTTGGTCGGATCATAGATCGACCGCAGGCCATAGACCCAGATTTCATGATAGAACCGTTCGGTCGCAGTCAGCGCGTCCTTACGCTCCCACTCGGCGGCAAGAACCTCGGGTTCGTCCAGAACATCGCGCAGGCCGAGAACCAGTTTGGTGTCGCCCGCGCGTTCAAGATATTCCAGCGTCGGAATCAATTCGCCCCGAAAGCCTGTTGGCTCTTTGTCGACAATCAGAACATCCGGGCCAAATTGCCGGACCGAGGTCTGGATCAGGCTCGAGCGCAGCTCCGTCACCTCGTCAATGCCCATGCCGATGGTTTGCGAGGCATAGGATCCATCAGACCGCTTTGTAACCCCCGGCAGGCGAACGTGATCGACGCGCCGGGGAAAGGTGAACCGCCCCGCGACCGGGGAACCGGTCAGGATCAGGGCCGAAGCGCTGGGATCGGCTTGCGTCAACGCCGCCGCAAGGGCGCGGGATCGGCGCAGATGCCCCAATCCGAATGTATCGTGGCTGTAAAACAGAATGCGCGGCGCGCGATCGGGTTTTGTGTTTTGGTCGCCTAGGCTCATGCCCCTGCCTGTTCCATGTTTCCGTGCAACTTCGCGCGCTTACACCTGTTATCGTACATTGTCTGCCGGTATTTGCGAAAGGGGCAATTTGCACCCTGACAACCGCGCTCGCCATTGCGCCTTGATGGCAGAATTGACGCCAACTCTGGCCCAGCGGCCGAAGGTAGCCAAAATGACAATATTCAGGGTCTCAGTCCGTTCTTGATCACTCTCCAGGCGACATATTCAAATTCGTAAGCATTGAAAACCGTAATTCCCGAAACCCGCAAATCAAACACGGGTGCAACACGAATCCGAGATATGAATGCGGATGATTTGAACCTGCCCGGGCGCTTCTATAGTCTGCCCGACAACGCGGAACCGGAAGCAACATACGATGAAACTTAATCTTCTTGCCATTTTGGCCTGGGCAGCATTGGCCGCAATGGTGGCCCTGACGACAGGTGCCGGCGCACAAACCTCGCTGATCCCGGGATACACATCGGGCACGACGGAAGAGGAGCAGCCGGAAAGTGATCTGGCCGGAGCCATCCGATCCGCCACCGAAGCGGGTGCCAGCGTCATCGTCATTGACAGCACCGGGCAGATCGTCACGACCTCGGGCGACGCTGAAACGCCGGAGGATGCGTCAGCGGACCCGATGGGCGAGGGGTCGCAACTGATGAAGGCGCAGGAGCGGTTCTCGAAGTTCCGGGATTCCGTCAATTCGCGTTTGCAGGCACTGCCTTATTCGGTGTTCGAGGTGCAGTATATTCTGCGCCAGACCAGCCCGGACGGGCGTATCCAGACTTATGTCGAGGTTTTGGGCTGGAACATATTGTTCCTGCTTCTGGGCCGCTGGCTGTCTATCGAGATCTACGGCAAGCGGATTGCAAAACGCTGGGTGGTCGCGCGGATCAAAGAAAATCCGGAAGGCTATCGCGAAAAGATGCCGTTCCTCGTCTTCCGCTTCCTGATGGGGATCGGAGGCACGGTTTTTGCCATGCTGATGGCGCTGATTGTGGGATATCTGTTCTTTGGCGAGGCTGAGGATATCTCGATCCAGTTTACCGTCACGGCAATCTTCACCGCGTATTTTTTGGCAAGAACGGTGTCCGATCTTTGGCGGATGGTGCTGTCCCCGTATCTCAGCCAGTATCGCCTTCCGCCGTTTTCTGATCGCGATGCCAAGCGACTGTATCTTTGGGCTTCGGCGATTGCGACTTACGATATTTCCGTCGTTCTGTTTTCCACTTGGGTGGCCGATTTTGGGCTGAACTACAATGTCTACGCGATGGTTTACGGTAGCCTGACCCTGGTCGGTGCCATTGCCAACGTGCTGATGATCCTGTTCAACGCGCGGGCCATTTCCAACGCGATACGAGGCGCTCGGGCGCCGGATCAGGTGTCGTGGATCCTGCGCTTCATTTCCTTTGCCTGGGCACCGGTCCTGATCCTCTACATCGTGTTCAGCTGGTTCAAACTGGCCGTTGACCTTGTGCTCGAGGTACAGGACTCCATTCCGATTGTGGCCAGCAGCTACGCCATCTTCATGTCGGTCGTCGTGGCCTATGGCGCGATGAACTATCTGCTCGAGCGGTATTTTGACCGCGGCCGCGTGATTGATGAGTTGAACGCCGAAACCCCTGACCCTGACTTCCCCGAGGACGAGGCTGAGGTGGTTGTGACCCCCGAGGCAGAAATGCGTCGCCACTCCATCCTGACCTACGAGGATCTTGCGCGTCGCGTCGCCGGTATTCTGGCCTTTGTCGTGGGTGCCTATGCACTTGTGGTCATCTGGAACCCGCAGGCAAGCTGGAGCGAAGACTTGCCGATCGGACGCGCGCTGGATGTGATGGTAATCCTGTTCATGGGGTACATCCTGTTTCATTTTTTCCGCGTCTGGATCGACAGCAAAATCGCGGAAGAGGCCGACGATGCCGGCGGAGATGCGGAATTGGGCGATGAAGGCGGCGAAGGCGGGCAAAGCCGATTGGCGACGTTGCTGCCCCTGTTCCGCGGCGCCATTCTGGCGGTTGTGATCGTGACCATTGCCCTGATCGTTCTGATGGAGCTGGGCATCAATGTCAGTCCACTGTTCGCGGGTGCGGGTGTTGTTGGTCTGGCCGTGGGTTTCGGATCGCAAACGCTGGTGCGTGACATCTTCTCGGGCGCGTTCTTTCTGATGGATGACGCGTTCCGCAAGGGGGAATATATCGATATCGGGGATGTGAAAGGGACGGTCGAAAAAATCTCGGTCCGCTCATTCCAGCTGCGCCACCATCTGGGAGCGCTGAACACCATTCCCTTTGGCGAAATCAAAGTTCTGACCAACTATTCACGCGACTGGGTGATCATGAAACTGCCCCTGCGAGTGACCTATGACACCGATGTCGAGAAAGTCCGCAAGCTGATCAAGAAGCTGGGGCAGGAATTGCTGAGCGATCCGGTGATTGGCGAAAACTTCATCCAGCCGCTGAAATCGCAGGGTGTGATTGAAATGCAGGACTCGGCGATGATCATCCGGGTCAAGTTCATGACCAAACCGGGCGATCAATGGTTGGTGCGCAAGAAGGTTTATCAGGAGATCCGAGAATTGTTCGCCCGCGAAGGCATCCGTTTTGCCCATCGCGAGGTCACGGTGCGTCTGGCGGATGGCAAGGAGACCGAGGACTTGACGCCGAAACAGCGCGAAGCGGTGACCGGTGCGGTTCAGGCTGCAATTGACGAGGACTATCTGGACGATATCGGCCCCGGAGGCGACGACCGCTAGCGTCTCCCGCCCCTTTGAACAGCGTCTCTGACGAGACGCGGCCCAAAGCGTTGGGCCGGGCCGCGCGTCCCGCGCGGCGGTTGCGTCACGTGCACGGTGCGGGCCAGTCGGGCTGCGATGTACCAAGTTTCGACGCGGGCAGCGGCCAGCGCATGTCCGCCTCTCCGACTTTCAGAGCAGGCTTCAGCCGCTGGCCGGGACCCCATCCAGAGGTTTCGGTTGCCGTTGCAAAGTCGCTGGGTTGCGTGGTCGTGATGTTACCTTCTGCGCTGGTTTTCGCGAGGCTGGCCAGCAATTCAGCGGTGCGGGCAAGCGACAGATGCGCGGTCATGACGGTGTTGCTCAGGGTCGCTTCGGTCAAGGCCGACAGGGCGGCGGCGGCCATCAGATATCCGGTCGCGTGATCCAGCGCCTGCACCGGCAGCGGAGTTGGCTTTTCAGCCTTCGCCCAATCCATCCCTGCATTGGCGATACCCGCGCTCATTTGCACCAAGCTGTCAAAACCGCGCCGATTGGCCCACGGCCCCTGCCAGCCATAAGCGTCGAGCGTGACTTCGACCCTGTTGGGGGCCAGCGTATCGCGTTTCGCCTTGGTCAGCCCCAAGGCATCCAATGCGCCGGGGCGATAGCCGTGGATGAAGACATCTGCCTGCGCCAGCAGTTTCTCGAGCTGATCCATCCCGCTTTCGGATTTCAGATCGAGATAGGCGCAGGTCTTTCCGAGCGAGATATCGGGGATCACGCCTGGCTCGTCCCAACCCGGCGGATCGATGCGCAGGACATCGGCTCCGAAACCGGCCAGCGTTCGGGTTGAAACCGGTCCGGCAAGAACACGCGTCAGGTCAAGAACCCGCAGGCCAGCAAGAGGGCGCTTTGCGGTTGCCTGCGGGCGATCCTTAAGCGTGACGCCGCGCGGCGATTGCCAGTCGATTAGAGGATCGCGCGCAACAGCGCGGCCTTGTGGGTGGTCCAGCCATTCCGCCCGACTGCGCATCGCGGCCGCGACGCCTCCCGCTGCGACAATCGCGCTTTCCAGTTCAGTGATCGACCAGTCGCGTACAGCGCGCGCGACATCATCGCGGTCGGCTCGCGTTCCCAGAACCCCAAGCGCTGCCGCCCGGTGGCGCGGCAGGTTTGTGTGCAGCCTGATCCATCCGTCCGATGCCCGGTAGTCTCCGGCGATGGCGTCCCAGAGGCTTGGCATTTCCCATCCGTCTGGCTGAAAGGAAAAGCCATACCAGAGTGACGCAAGGCGCTGATCCACCACAACGTCCTGTGTATCTGCAGACAGGTTCTGTGCTGTGATCAGACGTGCCAATTCCTGTCCAACAGCGGCAAAACTGAGTGTGGCCAGTTCCGATACCGCAAAGACGCTGGGTCGATCTCCTGTCCCGGTTGTCCGGAACGTGTCTGCGGCAGGAAGTGATGCCAGCAAGCTCATTGCTGGTAGGGGTCCAGGCTGTCGCGCAGCCCGTCGCCGAGGAAGTTGAACGCGAGCACGATAACAATGATCGGCAACATTGGAATCGCCGTCCAAGGATAGATCTCGATAGACGCGAGGTTCTGTGCATCATTCAGCATCACGCCCCAACTGACCGCCGGAGCCCTGAGGCCGAGGCCGAGGAAGCTGAGCGCGGTTTCCCCAAGGATCATGGCGGGTATCGACAATGTGGCCGAGGCGATGAGGTGCGACATGAAGTTGGGCAGCAGGTGCTTGCGGATCACCCGGCCCGAGCTTGCGCCCATCATCTCGGCCGCGCGCACATATTCTTCTTCGCGCAACGACAGGAATTTGGCGCGGACGGATCGGGCAAGGCCTGGCCAGTCGAGGATGCCGAGAATGATCGAGATGATGAAGAACACTGCGACCGGGCTCCAGTTCGAGGGCACTGCGGCGGATAGGGCCAGCCACAGGGGCAATTCGGGCAGGGATCGCAGGATTTCAATCACGCGGTTGATGGTCCAGTCGATTCTGCCTCCGAAATAGCCGGCCATTGATCCAAACAGGATGCCAAGGAAGAACGAAACCGAGATACCGATCAGGCCAACCGTCAGCGAAAGTTGTGCCCCGTATAGGATACGGCTGAACACATCCCGGCCCAGACGGTCTGACCCCCACAGGAACAGCGTCGCGCCTTCGGGGGCGCAGAACAGGTGGGTATCCGACTTGATCAGCCCGGCCAGCCTGTATTCAGACCCTTCGCAGAAGAACCGGATCGGGCGCGGGTCTTCGGTGTCGGGCACGAATTTCCACTGAAAGGTCTCGAGATCGGCCTCGGCTACGATGGGGTAAACGTAAGGCCCGACAAACTGACCGTCGTGAAACCAGTTCACCGATTGCGGTGGGGCATAGAGGTGCTCTCCGTTTCGGTCATTCGGGCCGTAAGGGGCGATGAACCCGGCAAAAGGCAGCATCAGATAGCACAGCAGCAGAAAGATGCCTGAGATCAGACCCAGCTTGTGTGTCCTGAATTTGCGCCAGACCAGCACCCAGTTGGGAGCGTCCAGATCCGCGCGTTCCAGTTGCTGGATCGATGCTTCGGGATCAAACGGGGCGTCGTCGACAAAGCGACCGTCGGGTTTATCGGTCATGCCTCTCGCCCCTCGTATCGGATACGCGGGTCGAGCATGACCAGCAGGATGTCAGAGATCATGGTGCCGATCAGGGTCAGCAGGGCCACGAACATCAGGATGAAGGCGGATAGGAACTGGTCTTGGGTTTTCAACGCGGTCAGCAGCGTTGGGCCGATGGTTTGCAAGCCTAGAACCACCGAGACCAAAACCGACCCCGAGACCATGGACGGAAGCAGATTTCCGATATCGGCCACGAACGGGTTGAACGCGACCCGCAGAGGGTATTTCGTCAGCATCCGTGACGGGGCCATGCCCTTGGCAACGGCGGTTTCCACGTAAGGTTTGCCCAGTTCATCCAGCATATTTGCGCGCAGGCGTTGCATCATGGCGGATGCGCCGGACGTGCCGATCACGAAGGTGGGCACGATCAGGTGGATCAGAATGGACTTGAGCTTGTCCCAACTCATCGGTTCACCTTCGTAAATCGGGTCCATCAAGCCGCCGATCGGAAGGTTGAAATACCGATGACCGTAGTAGAACAGGATCAACGCCAGCAAGAAGTTCGGAGTGGCGAGACCCAGGTAACCAACAAAGGCCGAGGTATAGTCGATCCAGGTCCGCGATTTCGCGGCTGCGATAACGCCTAACGGCAAGGCGACGGCATAGACGAACAGGATTGCGGCCAGATTGACGACAACAGTCAGCCAAAGCGTCTCGCCGACGATCTCGCGCACGGGGCGGTCAAACTCGAAGGACCAGCCGTAGTTACCCTGCAATAGCCCTTCGAACCCGTGCGGGCCGGGCCAGAAGCCCATCCAGATCAAGTATTGTTCCGGCAAGGATCGATCCAGCGAGTATTCCTTGCGCAGAAACTCGGCCTTAGCCACGCCCGCTGACTGGCCCGAGGCCTGCAGCTCTGCAATCTGGTTGCTGAGGTAATCGCCGGGCGGCAGGTTGATGATCACGAAGATCAGAACCGAGACCACCAACAGAGTCAGCAGCATCGTGAAAAAGCGATACACCGCGTAGCGCAGCATGACCATTTAGCTGCTCCTGATCAGTCGGCGAAGAAGAACTCGTCGGGGCGGTGGATGCCGAAATGCGCGCCCGGCTCCCATGCCCACATGGCCTGTTCGGGCACGTTACGCAAACGGTTCGAAACCACGATGGGCTGCGGGGCGCCATTCAGAACGCCGATCGCATACAGTTGGTCCGCGTGGATGTTCAGCATCTCAGTCCAGGTTGCCGCGCGCTCTTCATCGGTTGTTGCCACTTCCCAATCGTGGGCAAGGGTCATCAGGCGTTCGGCTTCGGGCATGTCGGGCGGCTCGCCGACATCACCGCCGGTCTGGTAGTATTGCCCCCATTTCGGCCAGGACAAAAAGACCTGATCGGTGGGGGCCAGATAGGCAGGCGATGTGTGCATCTGTGGGATGCCGTCATCCCAGCCGAACCAGACAGATGCCATGGTATTACCCGCAAACACCCGGTTTCGCAGAATATCGCGATCCAGAGGCCGCATGACCAGCTTGACCCCGATCTTGCGCCAGTCGTCGGTGATGATTTGCAGCGCGTTCTCGACCTCTTGCCGCTCACCGGCGGTTTCGATCACCAATTCCATCGGGCGGCCGTCAGGCAGCAGGCGGACCCCGTTACTGTCGCGTTGGTCCAGACCGGCTTCGTCCAGCAAGGCGTTCGCCTGATCTGTATCAAACTGCGCCCAGGCCTGCGCGTTTTCCTCGCTGTAAAATGGCGAGGCAGGCAGAACGGCCATCGCGCCCGGCTTGGCCAGTTTGAAATAAAGCGCCTGATTGATCGTTTGCCGGTCAATCGCCAGCGACAGCGCGCGTCGCACGCGGACATCGCGCAAAACGTTTCGCCAAGCTTCGTCTTCATAGTTCAGGTTGGGGTAGATCGCGATTTGCGAAGCCACTCCTGTTTTCCACAGCAGCGTTTTGTAGTCGCCCTCTGCCTCGCCCTTTTTCAGGATCGAGGCATCACGGAACGCCAGCCCGCGCCCTTGCAGATCGGTTTCCCCGGCATTGGCCTTGGCGGCGACCAGCCCTGGCGCGACAATTTCCATTTCGACAACGTCGATATAGGGCAATTGCACCCCATTTGTGTCGATGCGGTGGTAGTAGGGATTGCGCACAAAGCTATGGCGGATTTTCTTGCCCGAGCTTGCATTCAACCACGGTTGCAGAGTGGGCAGCTTGTGGTTGTCGAATTTATACAGGTTATCCAGCTTGTTATGCAGCGCAGCCCAGCTTTTGACGCGCGCATCTTCGACCTGAGCCGCCAGATCTTCGCCGTCGGCGAATTTTTCGTGATACTGTTTCAGAAACCGGGAAGGCCGATAGATGAAGGGTGGACGCGCCTGCGCTAATGATTGCAGGAAATCCGGGTTGGGATCATCCCATTCAAAAACCACGGTCTTTTCGTCGGGAAACGTCACATTTGGCGGCGCGCCCTCGACCAGAAGAAAATCAGGCGGACCCGAAGGGCTGAGCAGTTCGTTATTCGCCACATCCTCCCACCAGTACCGGAAATCTTCGGAGGTGAACGGAGATCCGTCCGACCATTTATGGCCATCGCGCAGGCGAAGCGTGAATTTGCGGTTGCCCTCATTCTCGAACGACGCAAGCAAGTCGGGGACAAGTTCATAATTTTCGTTGAAGCCGACAAGACGCGCATAGCCGTAGACAACCATCTGTCGAATGTCTTTTGACCGTGTCACCATGGTGCGCAGAGTACCGCCCGGGGTCCCTGTTTCGCGCCCTTTTGCGGTCAGATCGACGATCAATGGGTCCGTTGGAACGCGGTCTTGCACAGGTGGCAGGTCCCCGCGGTCGACCTCGGATTGCCAGAACGCGCTTTCTTGCAGATCCGGGCCGGATTGTGCCGTGGCGGGCAGCATTCCCAGCAGGGCCAGGGAACTGGCCAGAATGAAATGACGAGTGGTCTTAAACATGGCATCGTACCTTATGGCCGGGCTCCATCTCTGTGAGTGAGGGTATCACGGAGTCAGAGAAACGAAAGGCGTCATCCCAACTGTCCGGCGAACCCGCGCCCAACGCAACCAGTTTAAGGTCGATGGGGCGATTGATGTCGGGTTCCGGCTGCGCTGCGATCAGCGCCTTGGTATAGGGATGACGGGGGTTGTAGAACAGGGTCTCTGGCGGGGCTTGTTCGACGACAAGCCCCTGACGCATGACCGCAACCTCATCGGCGATACGGGCGACAACGGCCAGGTCGTGCGAAATGAACAGATAGGACAGGTTCAGGCTGTCCTGCAGGTGTTCAAGCAGGGTCAGAATTTGTTCCTGCACCGAAACGTCCAGCGCCGAGGTTGGCTCGTCACAGACAATCAGCGCAGGATCCAGCATCATCGCGCGCGCAATCGACAGGCGCTGACGCTGCCCACCCGAAAACGCATGCGGGTAACGTTTCAGCATGTCTGCGTTCAACCCGACCCGCTTTAGCATTTCGGCGGCTTTGTCGCGCTGCTCGGCCACTGTGCCCAGCCTGTGTATCTCAAGCGGTTCGGTCATCGCGTCCTGAATGCGCATTCGGGGGCTGAGTGAGCTGTAAGGATCCTGAAACACCATCTGCGCCTTGCGCTGAAAAGCGGTGCGTTCGGCCTTGGACATCTGGTGCACGGTGATTGGTTCAGCATCAGCGGATGTGCGGAACAGAACCTGCCCGCCGGTGTCAGGCAGTTCCGCGCCCAGCGCAATACGTGCCGCCGTGGTCTTGCCCGAGCCGCTTTCGCCGACGATTGCCAATGTCTTGCCGCGCGCCAGTTTCAGATCAACGCCGCGGCAAGCATGGATCAGCTTGTCGGCCTTCCACCCTTTGCTGGATCGCATCGTGTATGTCTTGGACACGTCCACCATTTCCAGGATCAGATCCTCGGCAGGCATCGGCAGACCAACTGCGTCCTGATCGGGGATCGCCGGCGCGGCGTCGAACAGCTGTTGCGTGTAGGGATGCGCCGGATCGGTCAGGATGGGCGCGGCGGCTCCGGCCTCCATGATGCGGCCCTTGTGCATGACAACGACCTGCTCGGCCATGTTGGCGACAACGCCAAGATCGTGGGTCACCAGGATCAGCGCCATGCCGGTTTCGCGCTGCAGTTCCTTGATCAGCCCAAGCACCTGCGCCTGTGTCGTAACGTCCAGTGCTGTCGTCGGCTCGTCTGCGATCAGCAGTTCGGGCTTGGCCACCATCGCCATCGCGATCATCGCCCGCTGCCGCATGCCGCCGGACAATTCGAACGGATACGAGTCATAAGCACGCGCAGGGTCGGGAAAGCCCACCCGCTCGAACTGGGTCAGAACCTCTTTGCGGGCATCGGCCTCGGACGCGTTTCGGTGCAGCCAAAGAACCTCGCTGACCTGATTGCCGATCTTGTGCAGCGGGGACAGAGACCGCATCGGCTCCTGAAAGATCATCGAAATCCGATTGCCGCGTATTTCGCGCATCTGCCGTTCGCTGATGGTCGTCAGTTCGGCCGTACCTTTTGAATCGTTCAGGGTAATCGTACCGCTGCGAATCTGCGCCGTGCGCGGGAGGATTCGCAACGCAGCCCGGCACGAGATGGTTTTGCCCGATCCGGATTCGCCTACCAAGGCAAGCGTCTGTCCCGGTTCGACATCAAAGTTGACATTTTGAACAACGGGCTGGCCCGCGCCAAAACCAATGCTGAGATCCCGAACGGACAGTAACGCTGTCATGCGGGTCTTCCACCCGGCTGGCCGTGGCAAATCATCGGATTGTGAACTCCCTGAGTTTTTTAGTGCAGTTTCGCGCGGTTGTGGCGGCGTAGTCAAACACCTTCTTGGGCGGAATTGTCGCGGAATTGTGAAATTCGGGGCTGATTGCCTACACAATGAGTTGAGTATTTGACATCTAAGGTGCTGTCGGCACTACATCTCTGTCGGCACATGACATGAAAAGGAGCGCCCGTGTCCGACAATCAAAGCCGTTTGGATCTGTTCATTGACCGTATGGTGTCACAACGCGCCTGTCTGGATTTCGCGATCGCCGAAACCTCGGGTCAGCCCGGTCCGGTTTTTGAGCTGGGCCTGGGCAACGGGCGGACCTACCACCACATGATCCAGCACATTCAGGACCGGCCGGTATTTGTTTTCGAGCGTGCGGTTGCAGCGCATCCAGATTCGACCCCGCCCGAAGATCGGGTAATTTTGGGCGATGTGCGCGAGACTTTGCCTGCCTCGGTGGACCGGTTCGGCGCCTCGGCCAGTTTGATCCATGCCGATCTTGGCGGTCACAATCGGGAAAAGAACGATGCGTTTGCGCGGTTTGTATCGCCGCTGATCGAACCCTTGTTGGCCCCGGGCGGGTTGATGGTGTCCAGCGATCGGATGTATTTTGAGGGATTGACCGAGTTGCCTCTACCCGCAGGCGCGGTCGAGGGGCGGTGTTTCATCTACCGTCGTTGATCCGACGCGCAGCCTCAAGCTTGCAGACTGGCGAAAGCGCGCATCAGACCCAATTGAACCCGCAAGGACCGTGCCAATGCTGTTCTACGATTGCAAAACTGCCCCGAGCCCGCGCCGGGCAAGGATGTTCATCGCCGAGAAAGGCCAGCAGATCGAGACCCGTGACGTCTCGATTGCCGACCGGGAACAAATGGCCGAAGCGTTTCGCGCCATCAATCCCAGGGCCACAGTTCCCGTTCTGGTCACGTATGAAGGCACGGTCCTGACCGAAAATCTCGGCATCGCCGCGTATCTTGAGGCCAAGTTCCCCGAACCGCCATTGATGGGGCGCAATCCTGATGAAAAGGGCGCGGTTCTGATGTGGAACGCCATCGCAGAGCAACAGGGCGGTGCCCCGATTGCCGACACTCTGCGCAATAGCCACCCGGCGTTTACCGACCGGGCAATTCCCGGCCCGGTGAATTACCCGCAAATTCCTGCTTTGGCGCAGAGGGGCAAGGATCGCGTCAGCGCCTTCTTCGACCTTCTGGAAGGCCGGTTGCAACAAAGCGCGTTTCTGGCGGGCGACATGTTTTCGCTGGCTGACATCACGGGCTTTGTTTTTGTCGATTTCGCACGTGTGATAAAAATGCGAATCCCCGAGGGAAATACGGCAACACTGGCCTGGTTCGACGCGATCCAGGAGCGCCCGAGCGCCAGTCTTTAGCAGCATTTGACCACTATGGCGGGATCACGTTCACTACTGTACAGAAATGTCTAGACAGATGTGAACAGTGCGTCTAGCGTCCTTCGCGAGTCATGCGGGGAGGGCAGGATGAAATCGCATTATCGAGTCGTTGTTATCGGGGGCGGCGTCGTCGGCGCCTCGGTTCTGTATCATCTGGCCAAGTTCGGTTGGTCTGACGTGGTCATGTTGGAACGTCGGCGTCTGGCGTCGGGGTCATCGTGGCACGCGGCCGGGGGGGTTCATGCGCTGAACGCTGATCCGAATATGGCGGCGTTGCAATCCTATACCATCGACCTGCTCAGCGAGATCGAAAAGGAATCGGGCCAGAATATCGGCTTTCACGTAACCGGCGGCCTGACGCTTGCCGGTACCCCGGAGCGGTGGGAATGGCTGCAGGCAAACTACCGCATCTTCCAATCCATCGGTATCGACGATTGCGAGCTGCTGAGCCCGGAAGAAGCCCAGAAACGCTGCCCGATCATGTCGACCGATGGCGTGTTGGGCGCGATGTGGGCAGATCGCGAGGGTTACATCGATACCACTGGTACCGTTCAGGCGTATGCGACAGCCGCCAGAAAGCGCGGTGCGGAGTATTACGAGGAAACCAAGGTCGAAGAACTGATCCAGACCGCTGATGGTTGGCAAGTCGTCACCGACAAGGGCACGATCACCTGCGAACATGTCGTCAACGCCGCTGGTTTGTGGGCCAAGCAGGTGGGGCGCATGGCCGGGGTCGAACTACCGGTTTCGCCGTTGAAACACCACTATCTGATTACCGACACGGTGCCCGAAGTTGCTGCTTCGGATTTTGAAATGCCGATGACCGTGGACCTCGAGGGGTTCACGTATATGCGGCAGGACCAGAAGGGCGTTCTTGTCGGTATATATGAAGTCGACCACGAACATTGGGCCATGGACGGCGCGCCGTGGAATTATGGTGAAGAGCTGTTTCAGGAACAACTCGACCGGATTGAGAATGAACTGACCCTGGGCTTTGAGCGTTACCCATCGATCCAGAACGTGGGCATCAAGACATGGGTGAACGGCGCGTTCACCTTCTCGCCGGATGGCAACCCTCTGGTCGGTCCGGTGCCGGGCAAACGCGGCTATTGGTCGGCCTGCGCAGTGATGGCCGGATTCCTGCAAGGCGGCGGCGTCGGCAAGACGCTGGCCGAATGGATGATCCATGGCGAGCCCGAGGCGGATGCCTGGCCGATGGACGTGGCCCGTTATGGCGATTTTGCGCAAAACAAGCGCTATATCCGCGAAACCACCGGCCAGTTCTATTCCCGACGGTTCGTGATGACCTATCCGAACGAACAGCTACCTGCAGGCCGCCCGCTGAAAATGGCCCCGGCACATGACGCGATGACCGAGGCGGGCTGTAAATGGGGCGTTAGCTGGGATCTTGAGGTGCCGCTGTACTTTGCGCCGAAAGGGTTCGAAGAAACGCCGACGCTCAAGCGGTCCAACGCGCATGACATCGTGGCCGACGAGTGCAAGGTGATCCGCGAAGGCGTTGGTCTGTTGGATATTTCCGGCTTTTCCCGGTTCGAGGTCAGCGGCCCGAACGCGGAGATCTGGCTGGACAAGGTCATGGCCTCGAAACTGCCCGCACCGGGTCGAGCCAAACTCGCGCCGATGCTGGGCGAGAACGGGCGGCTCAAGGGCGATCTGACGGTGCTCAACTGGGGTGACGGAACCTGGTGGATCATGGGCAGTTACTACCTGCGGGCCTGGCATATGCGCTGGTTCGACGATCACATGATTGATGGCGTCAAGATCCGCGATCTCGGCGAGGAATATTGTGGCTTCGCCGTCGTCGGGCCGAAATCGCAGGCAGTGGTCGAGAAACTGGCCGAACAGGATATCTCTGGCCTGAAATTCATGGGCTGTGGCGAGTTTGATATTGGCCTCGTGCGTGCCCGCGTCGCCCGCATGTCTGTGACCGGCGAGAAGGGCTATGAAATCAACTGCCGCTATGGCGACCATATCAAGCTGCGCCGTATGCTGCTGGAGGCCGGGGCCGAAGACGGTATTCGGGAATGCGGGTTCAATGCGATGCTCTCGACCCGTCTCGAGAAAAGCTTTGGCATCTGGTCTGCTGAGTTTACCCAGCTTTATACGCCGGGGATGACCGGTATGGATCGCTGGATCGACTGGGATAAGGACTTTGTCGGCAAGGATGCCGCAGTGGCCGAGCGTGACGGCAATGGCCCGGCACAGGTGCAGGTGACGATGGAGATCGATGCGCTTGACGCGGATACAAGCGGCTATGAGCCGATCTGGTCAGGTGAAGACCGCGTCGGCTTTGTGACCTCGGGCGGATATGGCCACCACACCGGCAAATCGCTGGCCATGGCGCTGGTCAACCGTGACAAGGCCGAGCCTGGCACCGAATTGACCGTGCACGTAGTTGGGGTTGAGCGTCCGGCGAAGGTGATCGCGCCGTCGCCTTATGACCCGCAAGGCAAGGCGATGAGAGGCTGATGGTCATTTCGCAAACATCCGAGCGCGGTCGCCGACGGCGCGGGCGAGGGGCAGACGCTGCGCCTCCGCCCAGCCGGGATGTGAACTACCGCCAACTCAAGAATCCCTTCCCGCAGATGGAGGTTTTCCCGGCGGATCAGATCGCCGAAATGCACGAAACCGCCTTGCGAGTGTTGCAGGAGCTGGGCGTCAAAGTTTTGCTGCCTGAAGCCCGCCGTTTGTTCGCGGCGGGTGGCGCACGAGTCGACGAAGACACCGAGATGGTCTTTATCGGTCGCGACATGGTTGAGGCCGCAGTAGCGTCAGCCCCCAAGTCGATTGACTGCCGTGCGGGTGCGCGCAATCGGGACTTTACGCTGGAATTGGGCTCGTTGGTGTTTCAACCCGGCGCAGGTGCCCCGAATGCCACCGATCTTGAACGCGGCCGCCGTCCGGCAACCGGACAGGATTATCTGGAGTTCCTGAAACTGACGCATCATTTTGACGTCTTCCAGATGATCTCACCCCAAGTCGAGCCGCAGGATGTGCCGACCCATCTGCGTCACTACTTTACCACGCAGGCGCAGATGGAACTGACGGACAAGTTTCCGTTCTTCTTCTCGCGCGGGACGCCGCAGGTAACGGATTGCTTTGAGATGCTGTCCATTGCGCGCGGCCTTAGTGATGATGCGTTCCGGGCAAGCCCACATTGCTACACGATCATCAACACCAACAGCCCGCGCACGCTCGATATTCCTATGGCGCAGGGGCTGATCGATTTTGCCCGTCATGGTCAGATGTCGATCATCACACCCTTTACGCTGATGGGGGCTATGGCCCCGATCACGGTCGCCGGCGCGATAACTCTGTCCCATGCCGAGGCGCTGGCAGCGCTGACGCTGACACAGCTCACCAACCCGGGCGCGCCGGTGTGCTATGGCACGTTCACCAGCAATGTAGACATGAAATCAGGGGCGCCTGCGTTTGGCACGCCCTCGCATTTTCAGGCATCGCTGGCGGCAGGGCAACTGGCACGGCATCTGGGCCTTCCATGGCGCTCGGCAGCGGGATCGGCATCGAATATCAACGACGTGCAGGCAGCCAATGAGAACCAGTTTGGGCTCTGGGGTTGTTTGATGGCCGGGGCGACCGTGATCATTCATTCCGCCGGATGGCTCGAGGGTGGGCTGACCGTATCGTTCGAAAAGCTGGTCTGCGATGCCGAGGTTCTGAACATGGTCGCCGAGCTTTGTGCCGGTGCGCAGGCCGGGACAGCCGAGATCGGATTTGACTCTGCCTTGAACGAGGTCGAGCCCAGTGGGCACTTTTTTGCCTCTAGCCAGACAATGGAGCGGTACAATACCGAATTCTACCAGCCGCATGTGCATGACTACGCTAATTTCGGAACATGGACGGAACGCGGTGCATTGGATGCCAACCAGCGGGCAACGGGTGTCTGGAAAGGCATTCTGAGCGATTTCAAGGCACCGCATGGCGATATCGACCGGCTGGGTACGCTGAAAGACTTCATCGCGCGCCGTACCGCCGAAGGCGGCGCGCCGCCGGAGAGCTGAATGAACACCAAACCGATCCTGCATCGCGACGACCCGAAGGCCGAGCCTCTGGTCGGCAACGTCAAGGTCACACGCGACGACTGGCTGAACGTGGCGATGGACGTGCTGATTTCGGATGGGGTCGATCAGATCAAGGTGTTGAATCTGGCGGAACGGATGGCGGTGTCACGGTCGTCCTTCTACTGGTACTTCAAATCCCGGCAGGAACTGTTGGATGCACTTTTGGCGCGATGGCAGGCCACCAATACTGCGGGCCTGATCAAGCAGGCCGAGGCTGCGGCACCAACGATTACGGCGGCGGTGTGCAATGTGCACCGCTGCGTCGTCAACACCGAGCTTTTCGATACGGCACTTGATTTTGCCGTACGGGACTGGGCCCGGAAGTCCGGCAAAGTGCGGCGTGTTCTGGATCAGTCCGATGCCAAGCGATTGACTGCGCTGCACGCCATGTTCGCACGCTACGGCTATTCCGAGATCGAGGCCGAAACCCGCGCACGCGTGCTGTATTACATGCAGATCGGTTATGATCTGGCCCAGTTGAATGAGCCGATGGAAACACGGATCGCTCTGGTGCCGCATTATCTCTACGTCTTCACCGGCGTCTCGCCCAGACCCGAAGAAGTTGCCGAGTTCAGCGCCTACTCCCAGCGTCATTGGGCTGGAAAAGCGACCTGAGATCGACGTCGATAAGACCGGACTGGATTCGCTTGTACACGGGGCTAGGTTTGGGACGTACGTAAACCTGTGGTCTAAGCGATGGAACCAAACCGGCACCATGTCATGATACTCGGCAGTGCGCCTGATGCGCTGCGCGCGCGCCATTGGTCGCGCAAAGGGTTTACGCATATCGTGGCAATCAACAACGCATGGCGGATCAGGCCGGATTGGGACTTTCTGATCCACCCCGAGGACTTTCCGGTTGAAAACCGACCGAAGGCTTTGAACAGCCGCCAGCGCATCGTCACAGCGCAGGACTATGTGCCGATTCAGAACACCTTTGGTGGATTTGTCTACGCGGGCGGAACCATGGCATTCACTGCGGGGTACTGGGCTTTGGCTGCGTTGAAACCAGCGGTGGTTGCCTATCTTGGCTGCGATATGGTTTATCCGCAATCCGGCAAATCGCATTTCTACGGCAGGGGTGCTGCCGATCCGTTGCGTCGCGATGTGACCTTGCGCTCGCTTTCAGCGAAATCGGCGCGTCTGGCGCTGTTCGGCGCGGCGCAGCGTTGCCGTATTGTTCGCCTGTCTTCCGCAGAAAGCCGCCTGATCTTTCCTTCGGTCTCGCGTGGCTGCGAGGGCGAGGTGCCGTTGCCCTATCCAAAAGGGATGGGCGCGGTTCTGAAACGCGAGGCCAAGTTGGGGTACTTTGAGCCGACAGGACGCTATTGGGACAAGCAACACGAATACGACCCCGCGAAGATCGATGCATTGGACCAGCTATGGCTGGAAACCTACAAGACGTCGTGCACTGACCGGGTAGATTGAGCCAGCCATAGATTCAACAACGTTCAAGCGACAGCTTCGTTTGTCACTCTTTTTCTCAGGCCGCAAATGCCGCCCAGGCCCAAACCATGGCTATGTATGTCAGGTTATGCATCAGCTGATCCAGGCCCGCCGCACGCCAGAACCCGGCTTGGTCGGGTTTGAGGTTTTTCTTGTCCGAATAGGCGGCCTTGGCAAAGTCGATGTGGAAGTGAATGATCCATTCTAGCGCGGCAATGATCAGGATGAATTCTACCGGGGCGCGGAACAGCGCGAAAATAATGACCGATCCCACCACATGCACCGCTGCATGTTGCGCCCGTCCGATGTGAAAATAAGTGCTACGCCCCGAAAGCATCTTGGGCGTCTGCAGATAAAAGTCGGCAAACATGTGCTTGATCTGCAAAAGACAGAGCAGCAGCAATACTGTGCCTAGCGTCGCAGGCAAATGAACCCTCCCGATATCGTCCTGAGACGAACACTAGGCGGTAAATCCGCTGTGCGCAAATGAACTAGTTCACACAAGGCGAAATTGATGCAATTCGCAAATTCATTTGCGTCTATGGTTCGGATTGCGGTACTTTCGGACGGGCGTATTTTTGCCAAAATCAAGGGTTTGATCGGCGATTCATTAACCGGGGGCGGGTTTTATCGAGCGGACGATTTTTCAGTTTATCTGGAAATACTCCAAACGCGACCAGTTGATTCTACTGGCCGTGACGGCGACTCTGTTCCCTCTGCTCTATCTGACGCTGGAACTGCCCAAGCGGATTATCAATGACGCCATTGGCGCGTCCAGCTCAATTGTCGATGTCTGGGGCTTCAGTCTGCCGCAGACAACGTTCCTGATGATCCTGTGTTTTGGCTTTCTGCTGGCGGTGCTGGCGCACGGCCTGATGAAAATGCGCATCAACACCATGAAAGGTGTGCTGAGCGAACGGATGCTGCGCCGCTTTCGTTACCAGTTGATCAGCCGCGCGCTGAGGTTCCCGCAACCGTATTTCGAGCGTGTCAGCCAAGGTGAAATGGTCTCGATGGTCACGGCGGAAAGCGAACCCATGGGCGGGCTGATGGGGGATGCGATTAGCCAGCCGGTGCTGCAGGCGGGTCAGATGATCACCATCCTGTCCTTCCTGTTTCTGCAAAGCGTTTGGTTCGGGCTGGCAGCCGTCGCGCTGATTCCGTTGCAGGCGTGGCTGATCCCGAAATTGCAGCGCCAGATCAACTTGTTGAACAAGAAGCGCATACAAGAGGTTCGCATTCTGGCCGCGCAGATTGGCGAGAACGCAGCCGGTGCCGCGACCTTGCGCGCCAATGGTGGCTGGCGTTATCGCCGGGCAAAGATCTCGGATCAACTGGGCCGTTTGTACGGCATCCGGTTCGAGATCTATCAGAAAAAGTTCTTTATGAAGTTCATCAACAACTTCATCTCGCAACTGACGCCATTCATGTTCTATCTGGTCGGCGGCCTGCTGGTTCTGCAGGGCTCGGTTTCGCTGGGGGCGCTGGTGGCCGCGTTGGCGGCGTACAAGGACCTGAGCTCGCCGTGGAAGGAATTGCTCACCTACTACAATCAGACGCAGGACATGTCTTTGCGCTGGAACGTGGTGATCGAGCGGTTCGCACCATCGGGAATGACCGACGAGACGCTGTTCGAAGGTGATCCCGAATCCCAACCGCATCTGAGCGGAGACATCGTGCTGAATCAGGTTTCGGTGCGGGACATTGACGGCAACCAGGTTCTGGACGACCTGGACCTGACATTCCCGGCAGGCAAGACGATCGGCATCGCCGCGCCCTCGGAAGAGGATCGCCGCGCCGTAGCCGAATTGTTGACGCGGGAGATTCTGCCAAGCTCGGGCCGGGTCGAGGTCGGGGGGCAGAACCTGGCGTCTCTGCACCAGGGCGTCGTGGCAGCACGTATCGGCCATGCCACCTCGCGGCCGGTTATGTTCCAGGGTACGCTGGGCGAAAACGTCATGATGCCCATGCGGTACAAACCGGTGACTTCACCCGATACGACAGCGGATTTTGCCGAGACCTTGCGCGCCGGGAACAGTAGCGATCCGTTCAACGCCGATTGGCTGGACCCGTCTCTGGCCGGATTGGACAGCGCCGGCGATCTGCGTGACTGGTGGCTCAAACTGATCGACGGCATGGGCTCGGGCACTGCGCTTTATCGCCGGGGTGCCGAACAGGTATTTGATGAGGGTACGCACGCGGAACTGGCGCAAAAGCTTGTCGAATTGCGCCCAACCGTTCAGCAGGCCATTCGGCGTGCCAAGCTGGATCAGCAAGCGCTGATCTTTGATCGCGAGGTCTATAACCCGGCGCTGCCGGTTGTTGAGAATCTGTTGTTTGCGACACCACGAGTTCCTGTCACGCAGGAATTGCTGGCCCAGCAAACAGTGTTCCTCGGTCAATTGCGCGAACTGGGTCTGGACGAGACCCTTATCGCTCTGACGCGCGATGTGATCGATATGCTGCGCCAGATCTTTGGACTGGACGGGACCGATCATCCCCTGTTCCGCAAGCTGGGCCTTGAGGCACAGACTTACGAAGCGGCGGTTGAACTTGTTGAACGGACCCGGCAGGAGGGCGGGCAGGGGCTGGATGACGAACAACTTGCCAATTTGCTGGCAGTGCCCTTCGTGATCTCGGCCGAGCAGATCGGCCCCGCCTTTAGCGATGAGTTGAAAAACCGCATCCTCGAATTGCGCGCCAGTCATTCGGACAAACTGATGCAGCTGTTGCATGATGTGTTTGTTCCACTGGATGCAGCCAAATTCGCGCCGGGCCTGACGGTGATGGAGAACGCGTTGTTCGGAAAAGTCAGCCAGATAGGCGGCGCACGGTCGGACGAGGTGCGCAAACTTATCGTCGATGTATTGGCCGAGAACGGCGCGCGACCTTTGGTGGTGGAATTGATCTATGACATCCCGGTGGCGCTGGGTGGTCAGAATTTGCCGGCCGTCTTTGCCGAACCGCTGGCGTTCACGCGGGCGACAATCAAGAAGCCCGACATCCTGATACTGGAAAACGCGCTGGCCAGTTATGACATGCAGACGCAGGTTGCGGTGTACAAGAACCTGCGTCAGTTGTTGCCGGATACAACTGTCATCTACCTCAACGATCAGTTCGAAAGCCCTGATGTATTCGACATGTATGTCGAAATCCGGCAAGGTCGGGTGGTTACAGACGAAGGGCCTGCCGACGTGGAAGAAGACAGCGCTGCCTCAGCCGACCTTGCGCGCAAGCTGCGTGCGCTGGAACAGACGCCGCTATTTTCCGGGCTGGATCGACGGCAGCTGCGCCTGCTGGCCTTTGGTGCGCGCTGGTTCGAGGCGTCGGCCGGGCAGGTCATTTTCCTGAAAGACGATCAACCCACTGATGGTGCCTATGTGGTGCTTGAGGGCGAAGCGGGATTGTACCTTCCACAGCCGGACGGGCCGGACAAGCTGATCCTAGCGGTGGGGCCTGGCGCGTTGGTCGGCGAGCTTGGCTTGATCCGCAAAGAACCGCGCGCGCTTAGCATGGTGGCCGAGACCGATCTGTCCTGTCTGCGCATTGGTGAGGAAGAGTTTATGGCCGTGGTCGAAAACGACGCTGCAACCGCATTCAAACTGTTGCAGGTCATTGCGGGATACGTCTCCAACTAGCGTTGAGCTGTCTGACTTACCCGTGCGTCAGCTGTCAGTTGCCGGGGCACCGCCCTGAAAGGCGTTGCCGTCGGCATAGTCGCAAGGACCCTCCTGCATCTGCAGGTGCAGCCCGTCACCCGTATACGGATGCGCACGGGCCAGCGCCTCGTCGACATCGATCCCCAGACCCGCGGTCGTAGGAGGTGCGACAAAACCATCCTCAACCCGGATGGTCCCCTTGATCAACTGATCGTGGAACGGTGTTTCGATACTCTCCAGCAGCAACAGGTTCGGGATCGAGGCGGCAAGGTGGATATTGGCGGCCCACTCAACCGGCCCCGCATACAGATGCGGTGCCATTTGGGCGTTAAACACCTCGGCCATGGCAGCGACTTTCTTCATCTCCCAGATCCCACCTGCGCGACCCAGCGCCGGTTGCAGGATTTCCGCTGCTCCTGCGCGCAGCACGGCACCGAATTCGGCCTTGGTTGTCATGCGCTCTCCCGTGGCCACGGGGATACGTACGTTGCGGGCGACACGCGCCATATCTTCGATCATGTCAGGCGGCGTGGGCTCTTCGAACCAAAGCGGCGAATAGGGTTCCAGCGCCTGCCCAAGACGAATTGCGCCTGCGGTGTTGAATTGCCCATGGGTCCCAAACAGCAGGTCGGCCTTGTCGCCCACCGCCTCGCGAATGGCTTTGCAAAAGGCCACGGACTGAGAGATATCGCTCATCGCGGGCATATGGCCGCCACGGATCGTATAGGGGCCTGCCGGGTCGAACTTGACCGCTGTGTATCCGCGTTTGACCATTTCGGCGGCGCATTCTGCGGCCTGTTCCGGTGAGGTCCAGAAATCGGTCAGATTATGCTGGGGCAGGGGATAGAGGTAGGTATAGGCCCGGATGCGGTCGTTCATGCGCCCGCCAAGCAGAGCATGAACAGGCCGGTCGCGATCCTTGCCCAGAATGTCCCAGCAAGCGATCTCGAGCCCAGAAAAAGCACCCATCACGGTCAAATCTGGGCGCTGGGTGAAACCGCTGGAATAGGCGCGGCGGAACATCAGCTCGATGTTTTCGGGATTTTCCCCAGCCATGTGTCGTTCGAACACATCACGGATCACATGCTGCATCGCATCCGGGCCGATGGACGACGCATAGCATTCGCCCCATCCGGTGATCCCGGTGTCGGTCGTCACCTTGACCAATATCCAATACCGCCCGCCCCAGCCCGGTGCGGGTGGTGCCGTGACGATGATGTCGAGGTCTTGCAGCTTCATCGATGTCTCTTTCTAGGGCGGTCAACCCTTGTCGAACAGGATCACATTGCGCTTGGCCGAGCCGGTCTTGGTGTCTTCGATGGCGTCGTTGATCTGGCTCAGCAACCACCGGCCCGAGATCAGTTCGTCCAGCTTCAACCGCCCCTGTTCATACAGGTCGATCATCCACGGAATGTCCCGCTGAATGACCACATCGCCCATCTTGGATCCGATCAGGCCCTGGCCGATGGCGGCCAGGATGACCGGCTCGTAGGTCGCCTGAGCACCGGAATGCGGCATTCCGATCATGACAGCCTTGCCGCCACGTGCCAGATAGCGTGGTGCCTGATCATAGGCGGCAATTGCGCCGACAGTTATCAGGACCGCATCCGCCCCCCGGCCTCCCAATGCTTTGTAGGCCGCTTTCCAAGGTTGATCGAGGGTTCCCAGAACCCCATGAGTCGCGCCGAACTCCTTTGCGATCTCAAGTTTTTCTTCTGACATGTCGACGGCGACGACACGGCGGGCCCCTGCAATACGCGCACCCTGAATGGCGTTGAGCCCGACCCCGCCCGCACCGATCACGACGACGTCCTGGCCGGGGCGTAGGGCGGCGGCGTTCACTGCGGCACCGACCCCGGTTATGACGCCGCAGGACAGCAGGCTGGCGATGTCTTTGGGCATGCTTGGCGGGATTTTGACGATCTGACGGTGGCTGACCACGACCTTTTCGGCAAAGGCCCCACAGGCCATGGCCTGTTCCAGCGGCCCGCCATCCGCCGTGCGCAATGGCCCTTTGACCGTGTCATAGGGGGTCTCGCAAATCGTCGGCTTGCCGCTGGCGCAGGACGGGCACGAGCCGCAGGCGCGGATCAGGGTCACGACAACTGTATCGCCGATCTTGAAGTCGCCGACACCATCCCCGACATCGGTGATAACACCCGCTGCCTCGTGACCGTACACGGCTGGCAGAAACCCACCCCACGCACCGCTGGCAAAGGTGATGTCGGAATGGCAGATGGCCACGGCGCCCAGTTCAACCTCGACCTCGCCCATTCCGGGAGGCGCGAGCAGGACGTCTTCGATCACCAGTGGCGCGCCAAACGCGCGGCAGACGGCTGCTTTGATGGTTTGCATGTTGTTCCCCGTTCCCCGTTTTGGCCACGGTGGACTGTCGGATTGCCGCCTGCAAGGCAGAATCCGCCAAAGATGTGTCGCTTACAGCGTCTCGGGCGCGGGCCGCAGAAAAAGCGCAAAGCCCGCCATCATCAACACCAGCGCCAGCAGGAACGGCGCGCCGGGCAGGTAGAACGGCGCATCGTTTCGTATGAACTGGGCAAACACGTTGGTCATGACCAAAGGAGAGATGATCATCGCAAGCGCGTGCAGCGCGGCCAATACGCCCTGCAACTCTCCTTGCTGCGAATCCGGCGTCGCTTTGGACATCATCGCCTGCAATGCAGGTGTGACCACGGCACCCAACGCGGTGATCGGGATTAGCAGCATCGCAATCGTTCCATTTGTCAGAAACGCCAGAATAAGAAAGCTTCCGATCTCGAACCCCATGCCCCAGATGATGGTTTTGCGCTCACCCAAATGGCGCGTCGCTGGGCGAATGAGCCCTCCCTGTACGGCTGCCATGCCCAGACCATAGACGGCCAGCGACAGGCCGATCATCTGCGGCGACCAGCCAAAGCGTTCCAGCGTGAAATAGGACCAGATCGCAGGGTAAACGTAGATGGATACGGAATAGAGGAAATACACCCATAGCAAAGGCCGAATGCCCGGAAGCGCCGCTATGGCTTGCAAAGAGCCTGCCGGGTTGGCCCGACGCCAATGAAACGGACGCCGCGTCTCATCCGTCACGGTCTCGGGCATGACCAGAAACCCGATCAGACACCCAAAGGCCGACAGCCCCGCCGCCGCCCAGAATGGTGCACGTGTTCCAAACTCGCTCAGTACGCCGCCCATCAGCGGCCCCAGAACAAAACCGACGCCAAAAGCCGCGCCCAACAGGCCGAAATTCGCGGCCTTCTCACTGGGTTTCGAGACGTCTGCCATAAAAGCCGCTGCGGTCGAGTGGGTCGCGGCGGTGATCCCGCCGACAATGCGACCTGCCAGCAGCAGCCAGATGCTGCCCGCAACGGCCATCACCACGTAATCCAACGCCATGACAAACAAAGACACCAACAGAACGGTCCGGCGGCCATAGGCGTCTGACAGATTGCCCAGTACCGGCCCAAACAGAAACTGCATGGCTGCGAAGGCGGTGCTCAGCACGCCGCCCCAGATCGCGGCGTTTGCCAGCGTGCCGCCCTGAACCTCGACAATCAGTTGCGGCATGATCGGCAAGACCAGACCAATGCCCATCGCATCGATCATCACGGTACCGAGAACAAACAGAAAAGGCAGACGCATAAGGGACCAATGGTTCGGATTTGTCCGGCACCCTAGCGGCGGCGTCGGCACCTGAAAAGAGGGCTGTCGCCGCCTGACGTGAGATCACATCTGCTGTGCCGCTTTGTCCAAAAGTTCTGCCAAGGCTCTCGGTTGCGAGAAGAAGGGCGAATGAGAGCTATCAATGGTCAGGCGCAAGTGCGGGCTTGCGCATTGGCTCATCTCGGCCTGGTACTCGGTTGGAACAATCCGGTCGTCGGTGGCGCGGATATAGGCCTTTGGAAGTTGCTCAAAACAGTCGCCGACAGGCAACGCGGTATCTTGCGGCCTGATCGCCTGCGGACACATGCGGGCCAGAGCATATGAGACGATCTCGGACGGGCAATCGTGATAGAGCAGATCGTGAACCCGGTCTGGTAGGATGCTGTATGAGGTGCCGTCGGCGGATTTTTCCAGCGCGTCATCAAGCAGCTGGCGCGGCCCGCGCTTTCGCATCTCGATCAGGGATTGCCCGGCGGCGGGGACATAGGCGCAGACATAGATCAGGCCGCGCATCGCTGTTGGATCAGCTTCGGCTGCGGCGCTGATCGGGTATCCGCCCCAGGAATGCCCCACAAGAATGGTTTCCGGCGTCGAGGCATTCAGCACAGCATCCCGGCACATCTCAAGCGTGACGTTGCCAGCCGGTGTCGGGTCTGACCCGTGGCTGGGCAAGTCGATCGCGCGGGCGGTATGTCCCAGGGCAACCAGTTCGGGCAGCAGGTCCCGCCAACACCAGGCGCCGTGCCATGATCCATGAACCAACAAAAAATCTGCCACCGTGGGCTCCTTCAAATATGTCCGATCCGGGTCAGGAAATCGGTAAGAATATCGGCGTATTCGGCGGGGCGCTCGACACAGGGCAAATGGCCTGATTTTCGGATCAGCCGGAACTCCGATCCGGGGATAAGGTCAATGGTTTCACGCACCAGATCCGGGGGTGTCGAGCCGTCCTCGCTGCCGGCGATGCCCAGTGTTGGCAGGCGTAACCCGCTGGTGGGCGTATAGAAATCCGTGCCAGAGATCGCGGCGCAACACCCCAGATAGCCGTCCACAGGTTGTCGGACCATCATGTTGCGCCACAGGGCCACGTCAGGGGTTGCGCGAAAAGCGCGGGAAAACCAGCGCTCCATCGTTGCGTCGGCCAACGCCTCGATCCCGCCCCGTTTGACCGCGGATATACGTTCTTGCCAGATCGGTGGCGTGCCGATTTTGGCCGCTGTATTCGACAGGACCAGCGCGCGAACCTGATCCATCCGCTTGACCGCAAGCCCCTGCGCGATCATCCCGCCGATCGACAGGCCGACAAAAACGCAATCCCGGACATCAAGATGGTCCAGCAACCTTTCAGCGTCCCGCACCAAAGTGCCCATGGAATATGGCGCAGGTGGTTGCGATGACAGCCCGTGGCCGCGCTTGTCGTACCGGATGATCCGCAACCCTTTGGGTAGATGCGGCAGGATCGGGTCCCAAAGGCGCAGGTCAGTGCCCAGCGAGTTTGCCAGTACCACCGGCGCACCGCTGGGGTCGCCATCGATCCGGTAATGCAGCCGGACATCCCCGAGTTCGGCAATATTCATCTTTCTGTCCTGTCCGTGAGCCAGACGTTTGTGCGGATATTGCACCGCCGATATGGGGTTGTCAGGTCAGGAATTCCAACGCTTGCGCAAAAATCTGCGGATCGGTGTTGCCCCCCGATGCAACCACGATGACCGTGTCGCCGTTGATCTGGTCCTGGCGGAACAGGGCCGAGGCAAGCGATACCGCCCCACCGGGCTCCAGCACGATTTTCAGGCGCAGAAACGCCAGTGCCATGGCACGCAGGGCTTCTTGCTCGGTCACCGCAAACCCCGAGCCGCACAAACGCTTGAGGATCGGGAACGTGATGTCGCCGGGCTGAGGCGTCAGAATCGCATCACAAATATTGCCGGACGTGGCGGGGTTGCTCTGAATCTGCCCGCTCAGCAGCGACCGCCGGACATCATCAAAGCCATCGGGCTCGCACGGGCGGGGCCGCAATCCGGGCGCATGCCCCGCAAGCGCCAGCGAGATGCCCGCAGTCAGACCGCCGCCGCCGCAACAGATCAGAACATCCGCTTCGGTGACGCCCAGATCCTGCGTTTGCCGGGCCAGCTCGAGCCCGACAGTGCCCTGTCCGGCGATCACCTGCGGTTCGTCATATGGACGGATCAGGGTCAAGCCGCGCTCGGTTGCCAGCGCTTCGCCTATCGCTTCCCGGCTTTCGTTTGCGCGGTCGTATAGTACGACCTCGGCCCCCAAAGCCCGCGTGTTGTCGATCTTGAGCAGCGGTGCGTCCGAGGGCATCACGATGACCGACGCGATCCCGTGTCGCGCCGCTGCATAAGCAACGCCCTGCGCGTGGTTGCCCGAGGAATAGGCGATCACCCCGCGTCGGCGTACCGTTTCGTCCAGCGCAGAGATCGCTGACCATGCGCCACGAAACTTGAAACTGCCGGTGTGCTGAAGACATTCCGGTTTGACCAAGACGCGGCGGCCGGCGATTTCATCCAAAAACGGTGAGGACAGGAGAGGTGTCTCACGGACGTGTCCCTCAAGCCGTTTGGCGGCTGCCTCGATCAATTCCAGAGTACTCATGAGGCATCCAGTATTTTGCGAATAATGCTTAGCGCTTGCGGCTCGTCCAAGAAGGGTACGTGGCCGCGATCAGGCACTTCAGCTGAAATCAGGTCGGGATGACGCGCGCGCATCTGTTTGACAGTCTCGGCACTCAGCACATCCGAGTTCTCGCCCCGGATCACACCGGTCGGGATGCTGTGCAGGGCGTCGAACAGCGGCCAAAGGTCGGGTGCCGCGCCGTCTACGGCCTGTGCGATCAAAGCGTCGCGCAGCGCGCTGTCGTACCGCAGAGCCAGCCCTTCGCCGGTTTCCAGATACTGAAATTCCGCCTGACGCCGCCAGATATCTGTCGGCACCCCCGGAAACTGGGATTCCATGATCTGGCTCAGAAGTGCGGCGGCCTGATCATAGGTCTTTGCAGCGGGTTTCTTGCCCACGTAGTCCATGATCTTGGCGATGCCTGCGGGCTCGATCACCGGGCCAACATCATTCAGGATGACACCCGCAAGACGATTGGGTGAGGTCGCGGCAAGGGCCATTGCGATCAAACCGCCCCGGGACGTGCCGAGAATGGTTACTTTCTCAAGCCCCAGATGATCCAGCAGTTCGACAACGTCCTGTGCTTCGCGCGGCACGTTGTAGTTCATGAAATCCGGGTCGCGGTCCGATTGCCCGCGCCCGCGATAGTCCATCTTGATCAGGCGCAGATCACCCGCGTGCGGCGCGAAAAATGAAAAGTCCTGGCTGTTACGGGTCAGACCGGCAAGGCAGAGCAGCGGCGTACCAGAGCCGCTGTCTTCGAAGTAGATTCGCAAGCCGTCCGAGGTTTTGAAGAACGCCATCAAAGCCCTGCCAATTTGGGAATGTTCGTCAGGTCTTCCAACACATGCGCGGGTGTCCAGGGTAGCCTGTCCATGGGCTCGCCTGCACGATTGACCCAGACGGTGACAAACCCGTATCCGCTCGCACCTGCTGCGTCCCAACCGTTCGAGCTGACAAAAAGCACCTCGTCACGGGCGCAACCAAACCGCTGCTGAACAAGATCGTAGACGCGGGCATGGGGTTTGAAGACGCCAACGCTCTCAACGGACAGCACATCATCCAGAACGGCACCGATTCCCGCGGATTGCACCGCCCCGTCCAGCATCGGCGGCGAGCCGTTGGACAGGATCGCGGTCTGCATTCCACCCGCTTTCAGGGCAGCCAGCATATCGGGCACTTCGGGATAAGCTTGCAATTCCCAATACAGGTCCAGCAAGCGTTGCCTCAACCTGTCGTCGCCTTGTAGCCCGCTGGCCTCAAGCGCCCAGTCCAGACCGTCTTGGGTCACATCCCAGAAATCGGCGTGGGCATCGGCAACCGCGCGCAGCCAGGTGTATTGCAGTTGTTTCAAACGCCAATGATTTGCCAACTCGGGCCATTTGTTCTGCAGGGCTTCGAACCCGGGTTCGGCCGCGGCCTGACGGGCGGCAGCTGCAACGTCGAAAAGTGTGCCATAGGCGTCAAAGATGCAGGTTGTGATGGCCATCTGTTCCTCCGGTAATCGGGCGCAGGTTGACACAGGAGTTCAAGGGGTGAAAGAGCCCAGGCTTTACAATGTCGTGTCAGACCCTAGGTTTGGCCGTTCATCCCTTTTTAGGCCGGAGGCCCCCATGACCACGATCAAACAAGGCGACACCGTTCGCATTCACTACACCGGTACCTTGCTGGACGGTAAAGTCTTTGACAGTTCCGAGGGTCGAGACCCGCTGGAATTCGCGGTGGGATCGGGTCAGATCATTTCGGGCCTAGATGCGGCGCTGCCCGGCATGTCGGTCGGCGATAAGAAGCGGGTCGAAGTCCCTTGCGCCGAAGCATACGGTCCGATCAACCCAGGCGCGCGGCAACAAATCCCGCGCGAGGGCATTCCCGATGACATTCCGTTGGAACCCGGCTCGCAATTGCAGATGCAAACCCCTGACGGTCAGGCGGTGCCGGTCACCGTTGTCGAGGTGAGCGAAGCAACGGTGACGCTGGATGCAAATCACCCGTTGGCAGGTCAGGATCTGGTGTTCGACATCGAAATCGTGTCGATCAACTGAACGCCACTGGGGGCTGAGTCTAGTGATAGGGGCCGCGCTGCAGCAGCGATTCGATCGCCGAGACGACTTCTGGCTGTGTGAAGAACAGGAATGCGGTCAGTAGGGCGACAAGGGCAACCAGCAGCATTCGCGCACGACCGCCCCGCAGCCCGGATTTGTGGCGTGGGGCGGCGATGCGGCCATTGCTGGCCAGGATTTGTTCAACTTTGCTCATGATGCAATCCCTGCCGGGAAAAGATGGTCAAATCTTGACGTCGGCAGGGAAAGAAAAGGTCACATCGATTCGGGCTGTGGCATTCCCAGAATGTGATAGCCGCCATCGACGCGAATGATTTCGCCCGAGGTATACATGCCGGCATCCGACGTCAGGTAAACGGCGGTGCCGCCGACCGCCTCAAGCGTCGCATTCGAGCGCATCGGCGCGTTCTGGTCGCAGAACTTGTAGGTTTTGCGTGCGCCGCCAATGGCTGCACCGGCCAGCGTTTTCATCGGTCCGGGCGAGATCGCGTTGACGCGGATACCTTCGGGACCCAGGTCGTTGGCCAGATAGCGCGTCGCCGATTCCAGCGCCGCCTTGGCAACGCCCATAACGTTGTAGTTCGGAACGACTTTGTTCGAACCCTGATAGGTCAGCGTCAACAGGGTGCCGCCATTGTCCTGCATCAGCGGATAGGCGCGGCGGGCAACCTCGATGAAGGAATAGGCTGACACGTCCAGAGAGTGTTTGAAATTCGCCCGCGTGGTGTTCAGGAACCGGCCTGTCAGTTCGGATTTGTCCGAATACGCAATGGCGTGAACAACGAAGTCGATCGTCGGCCAGCGCGCGCCAAGCTCGTCAAAGGCACGATCCAGAGAGGCGTCGTCGGTGACATCCGCGTCGACCATAAAGTCGCTTCCGAGGCTCTGTGCCAAAGGCTCCAGCCGTTTTCCGAACGCTTCGCCCTGATAGGTGAACGCCAGTTCCGCGCCTGCTTCGTGCATCGCCTTGGCAATGCCCCACGCGATCGAGCGATCATTGGCCACGCCCATAATCAGGCCGCGTTTACCCTTGAGAAGTTCCGACATCACATTCACCCGTTATATTTCGACAGAATCATGGACCCGTTGGTGCCGCCAAAGCCGAAGCTGTTGGTCATGACACTGTCCAAGCCTGCATTTTCAACCACTTGAGTTGCAATTTCACCGGGCTGAATGCCTTCGGCAAGTGTGTCGACATTGATCGACGGAGTAATAAAATCGTTGTCCAGCATCAGCAGGCAGAAGATCGCCTCCAACGCGCCGGCTGCGCCCTGCGCGTGGCCGGTCATGGATTTCGTGGACGAGATAGGCGGCACGTTGCCTTCACCAAAAATGCGGCGAACGGCTTCGACCTCACCCACATCTCCGACCGGGGTCGATGTGCCGTGGGCGTTGACATAGCCGACTTTGCGACCTTCGGGCAGCGTGGACAATGCCAGACGCATCGCCCGCTCACCGCCTTCGCCGGATGGGGCCACCATGTCATGGCCATCCGACGTGGCGGCATAGCCTGTGACCTCGGCATAAATCTTGGCGCCGCGGGCCAAG
Source organism: Ruegeria sp. CH11 (assembly GCF_056537105.1). Classification (NCBI taxonomy): domain Bacteria; kingdom Pseudomonadati; phylum Pseudomonadota; class Alphaproteobacteria; order Rhodobacterales; family Roseobacteraceae; genus Ruegeria; species Ruegeria sp. CH11. Next base: position 260,617 of record NZ_JBQFQX010000004.1, on the reverse strand, counting down.
GCGTGCTCCAACTCTTCCAGCACGACGATGCCGCCGCCGCCGGAGATCACAAATCCATCGCGGTTTTCATCGAACGCGCGCGAAGCTTTGTCGGGTGTGTCGTTATATTTGGACGACATCGCACCCATGGCGTCGAACAGGCAGGACAGGGTCCAGTCCAGTTCTTCACCGCCGCCTGCAAACATGACGTCCTGTTTGCCAAGCATGATCTGTTCAGCCGCGTTGCCGATGCAATGCAGCGACGTCGAGCAGGCCGAGGTGATCGAGTAGTTGATGCCTTTGATCTTGAACGCGGTCGCCAGATTCGCAGAAATCGTCGAACACATGCATTTCGGCACTGCAAACGGCCCGATCCGCTTGGTTGCGCCGGTTTTCAGCACGGTCTGATGCGCGGTCAGCATGGCGCTGGTCGAAGGACCGCCTGATCCGGCCACCAGTCCCGTGCGCGGGTTGACGACCTGATCCTCGGTCAGCCCGGAATCGGTAATTGCCTGGTTCATTGCGATATGCGCATAAGCCGCACCCGGTCCCATGAAACGCAGGGTGCGTTTGTCCACATGCTCGGCCACATCAATCTTGAGCGTTCCGGCGATCTGGCTGCGAAAGCCGTGTTCGACCATCTGCTCGTTGGCTTCGATGCCGGATTTGCCCGCTTTCAACGAGGTCAGAACCTCTTGGGCATTGTTGCCGATAGAGGAGACAATCCCCAGACCGGTGACAACTACTCGACGCATGTGCGTGCTCCTTGTTTCAGGCTGGTCCGCCTTAGGCGTCGGACAAAACAACTCTCATGTCTTTGACGTCGTAAATCATTTCGCCGTCCGCTTCGACGATGCCATCCGCCACACCCATTGTCAGGCGGCGAGTCTGGATCGCCTTTTTGAAATCGATTTTATATGTCAGCATCTTACGGTCCGGGCGCACCATGCCGGTCAGCTTGACCTCGCCGACGCCGACGGCCATGCCGCGACCCTGCCAGCCACGCCAGCCCAGGTTAAATCCGGTCAGCTGCCACAAGCCGTCCAGCCCAAGACAGCCCGGCATGATCGGGTTGCCGGGGAAGTGGCATTCAAAGAACCAAAGTTCGGGCGTGATATCGAACTCTGCCAGCACGTGGCCCTTGCCATGTGCGCCACCGTCGGCCGAGATATCGGTAATCCGGTCCATCATCAGCATCGGCGGGGCGGGCAATTGCGCGTTACCCGGGCCGAATAATTCGCCACGGGCGCATTTCAGCAGATCGTCCTTGTCAAAGCTGCTCGGGAATTGGGCCATTCTGCCGCCTCTCCTGCCAGGGGTCCGTTCGTTATATCTGGCCTCGTCTAGCACCCGTATGCAAGGTCCTGCAAGAGCGGCGCGCCACATCTTGTTGTGCCTACGACATTCTTTGCGAATGAATTTCATTTGAAATTGCCTGCACAGCGCACTTATATATAGGGTCAGCGAAAACGGGTATCGGACATATGACACCTCAGAGCCGAAACATAGCGACAAACTGGTTGGTAGATGCCGGATTGCGACCAACGCGTCAGCGGGTTGCACTGGCTGAGTTATTGGTGGGTGACGGGCGCCATCGCCACGTGACCGCCGAAAGCCTGTTCGACTCTGCCAAAAGCAATGGTGATGCGGTTTCTCTGGCCACGGTCTACAACACGCTACGCGCTTTCTGCGAAGCGGGTGTGCTGCAGGAAATCACCGTTGACGGATCGAAAAGCTATTTCGACACAAACACCCATGATCACCCGCATTTCTTCTGGGAAGACGAAGGCCGCCTGAGCGATGCGCCATCGGACCAGTTGGTGATTCAGCGTCTGCCCGAGGCTCCGGAAGGGGTCGAGATCGCATCGGTGGATGTAGTCATCCGCCTGCGCAAGAAAAATACCTAATTCTGACTTAGTCCCTGGATCAACACCCGCTCTGCCTGCCCGACTGTGGAGTCAACAGGTCCGGTGCCGTGACGCGCCAGCACGATTGATTCGATTGCTTCGGGGTCGGTGATCGGAATACTGACGACCGGCGCCCCATCATAACTGACATCACCGTGCGGACGGGTATAGCTGATCCCAATTCCCTCGCCATGGGCGGACAGGCTGCGCAGTAGCTCTAACGAGCTTGCCCGGTGCGCCACGACTGGATGCAGTTGCTGGCGCTGAAACAGGCTCAGTACATATTGTGCGGAAAGACCTTCCTTTGACAGGATCAGAGGGTGCGGCTCGAGCTCTGCGAGCGTGAGGGTTGCGTGTTTCGACAGGGGGTGTCCGGGCGACACCATCGCGCTTGGGCATTTGTCGAACAACTTCCGGCGCGTGAACCCGGCATCCATTCCCAGATCAAAGGTGATGGCCAGGTCGGTCTTTCCTTCGATCAAACCGGCAACAAGACCCTCGAACCGTTGGATGTCATAGCGGATTTCGACGTCCGGCAGCGCATTGCGCAATTGCCTGAGGGCGGGTGCCAGAACAAATGGCGCGAGGTCTTCGAAACAGCCCACTACCAGATGACCCGTGCCGGGGGTGGTTTGTGAGGCGTCTTCAAGACGTGCGGCGTCTGCCAGCAGCGCCTCGGCGTTCTGTACAAACGCGCGCCCCTGAGGTGTCAGCGTCATCGCCGCGCCGCGTTTGCGCGCGAATAACGGGTGTCCCAGCCGCGATTCGATCTTGGTAACTGCGTTTGAAAGGGCCGGTTGCGAGACATTCAGATGTTGCGCAGCGGCAGACAGGCTGCCGTAACGCCCTATGGCGCAAATATATTCGTACTGACGGAGTGTAACGTATAACATGAAGCTAATAGTTACTTTCAAAGATATTACTTGAACAGAGGTAAGCGTCATCACAAAACAGATGTGTCCAACGCAGGAGCTTGCCATGTCTCACCCCCTCGTTACCCAGGAAATGATCGACAGTTATCAGACCGATGGCGTCGTTCTGGTCAAAGGCCTGTTTGCCGATCACGTCGACGATCTGCGTGAGGGGATTGCCGCGAACATGGCCGAACCAGGGCCCTATGCGTCTGAAAACAAAAAGGAAGGAGAATCCGGGCGGTTCTTTGATGACTACTGCAACTGGTCTCGTATCCCGCAGTTTCAGGCTGTGATCCAGAACTCTCCGGCCGCTGAAGTTGCCGCCGACCTGATGCAATCGCAATCGGTTCAGATGTTCCATGACCACGTTTTGGTTAAAGAGCCCGGAACTTCGATGGCGACGCCGTGGCATCAGGATGGACCATATTACTTTGTCGAAGGGCAACAGACGGTCAGCTTCTGGTCACCGCTCGATCCGGTGAAACACGCGACGCTGCGCTGCGTTGCCGGGTCGCACCGCTGGGAGAAAGAGGTGCTGCCAACCCGTTGGGCCTCGGAAGAGGGGTTCTTTGCGGATGAAGGGCAGTACATTCCCGTACCTGATCCTGACGCCGAGGGCATGCGGGTGGTCGAGTTCGAGATGGAACCAGGTGACGCGGTTGCCTTCAACTACCGCACGTTGCATGGCGCACGCGGCAACCAGTCGGACAGCCGCCGCCGCGCGTTTTCGCTACGGCTGGTGGGCGACGACGCCCGCTATGTCGAGCGTCCGGGCCGGACGTCGCCGCCCTTTCCTGGGCACGACATGGTCGCGGGGCAGCGCTTGCGCGAGGACTGGTTCCCGGTCTTGCTGCAACGATAAACCGGATCAGAACCACTGACCGGGTTCCATCAGGCCCAGATCCATCAGCTGGTGCGAGTTCCATTCGAACGCAACCGACCCGCGCCAGCGAAAGCTGGGGATGGCAAAGGTCGAGCCCGCATTCGACTTGAGCGCCTTGGCGGCGCGGAACGAGCAGATGGCTGCCGTCACGTTGTGATGCCAGGGGCAGGAATAGGTGTTATATTCCGCTATGTTAAAGCTGTGGTCGGATTGCAGTTCCAGCCCCTTTTTGGCCTTGAACAAGGCAATTCGGTCGATGCGACGGCGGGCGTAAGGTATGTGATCCTCGAACCGCCAGCGCAGCCCGCCTGACATGTCCAGTTGCCGGTCCTGTGCTTGCCCGACCGCGTCGTGACGTGCGTGGGCATAGTATCCGATATTGTCCAGCATGGTATTATCCCGATCCACGCCATTTGGATGCGCCGCCAGATCGTCCGCATAAAGATCGATCACATGGGTCATCATCGCGGCGCGCCGCTCTTCGGTGTGAAACGCCAGCAACTCCGAGATGTTGCGGGTTTCGCAGAACGGGTAGAACAGATACTCGGCGTTGTAGCCATAGTACATCCAGGTTCCTGGTGCGGCCTCGATGATGCGATTGACGGTGTCAAAAACCACCTCGCGTGGGGCGCAGGTCAGCGGGACCCGGTGGACGATCTCGTCCAGATCGTCTTCGAGCGTGAATTCATCCGGCATGAACAGGATCACGGACTTGAATCCAAGCTTCAGGTGGTGGCGTAAGGTACTGCCCAGTTCCACGTCATCTTCGGCAAACAGCAAGGCGACAGGGCCTTTCGCAAGCGCTGCCCGACCGGTTTTCAGGAAGTGGTCCAGTGAATTGTACTGCATCGCCCGCTTTGGTTCCGCTTTGCTGGAAGTTTTTGCCAAACTCGGGTAAACGCAGCGCCATTGCAAGCGGCGTTCGTTGCGTATAGACGACGCCGACCCAGCGTATGCAAAGGCCCGTCCCATGTCCGAACCCAAAAAGCTGTATATCAAGACCTACGGCTGCCAGATGAATGTCTATGACAGCGAGCGTATGGCCGAGGCGCTGGGCGGCCAGGGGTATGTCGAGACCAAGACGCCCGACGATGCGGATATGATCCTGCTGAACACCTGCCATATTCGCGAAAAGGCTGCGGAAAAGGTCTATTCCGAGCTTGGTCGGTTCAAGGGACTGAAAGCGGACAAGCCCGATCTCAAGATCGGCGTCGCGGGCTGTGTCGCACAGGCCGAGGGCGAAGAAATCATGCGGCGCCAGCCCTTGGTCGATCTGGTCGTTGGCCCGCAAAGCTATCATCGTCTGCCCGAAATGGAGGCGAAGACACGCGATGGCGAAAAGGCGCTGGATACGGATTTCCCCGAAGAGGATAAGTTTGAAAAGCTGAAAAACCGCCCAAAGGCCAAGCGTGGCCCAACGGCGTTTTTGACAGTTCAGGAGGGGTGCGACAAGTTCTGCGCCTTCTGCGTGGTGCCCTATACCCGAGGGGCGGAGGTCAGCCGCCCGGCCGATCGCATTATCCGCGAAGCGCAGGATCTGGTGGAACGCGGCGTGCGTGAGATCACGTTGCTGGGCCAGAACGTCAACGCCTATCACGGGGCCGGTCCGAACGGCGACATGACGTTGGCGGGTCTGATCTGGGAGCTTAACAAGGTCGACGGGCTGGAGCGCATCCGCTTTACCACCTCGCATCCGAACGACATGAGCGACGATCTGATTGAGGCGCACGGCACCTGCGACAAGCTGATGCCTTATTTGCACCTGCCAGTTCAGTCTGGATCCGACAAAATCCTCAAACGAATGAACCGCAGCCATACCGCAGTAAGCTATCTGCGTTTGATCGAGCGCATTCGTGAGGCACGTCCGGATATTCTGATGTCAGGCGACTTTATCGTCGGTTTCCCGGAAGAAACCGAAGAGGACTTTCAGGCGACCTTGAACCTGGTGGAAGAGGTCCGCTACGGCTACGCCTATTCCTTCAAGTATTCGACCCGCCCTGGCACGCCAGCCGCAGAAAGGGCACAGGTCGACCCGGCACAGGCGGATGACCGCCTACAGCGACTGCAATCCATGATCACGCGCCATCAGCGTGAAATTCAGGAATCGATGGTGGGCCGGAACGTTCGTGTGCTGTTTGAAAAGCTAGGGCGTCAGACGGGGCAGATGGTCGGAAAATCCGAATATCTGCACGCAGTTCACGTCGTCGGACCCGATCTGAACGTCGGAGAGTTGCGGGATGTCCGCATTACCGCATCGGGCGCGAATTCACTGGCTGGCGAATTGCTCTGAGATTCTGTGCCCTCTGCATAGGTGACGTGAATTCCAGAAATTAACCCTTGATTTATGGGTCAGAACTATGCTCGGACATACCCCAGTTTTTTCGACTGGGGTGTGCGTCCGTTGTTGCAGGATCGCTGGTCGCAATAAGGTTGCCTGGAGGGTACGAGTGGTGGACAGAACACGGTTTCTACGGTCGAGATGTATACGGTTCCTGTCAGCATTCCTGCTGCCTTATGCTTGCGTCGTGCCAGCGATGGCGGGTGACGTGATCGGCGATGTAGCTGAACCCGAAGTTCTTTCTCCGGAAACCGTCGCGTACGATGTGAACGCGTTCTATCTTGGCCTGAGCGGCGGATATGGCTCGGGTGAAGTTGATCGGTTCGGCCTGGCGATCCCGGGTGGCAGAGTTCGAATTGGCGATCTTGAACCCAGCGGCAATTACGGCGGGATTCGCGGTGGCTGGCGCGGCTCGGTGCCAATCGTGGGTGGGCGCGACTATGTCTATGGCTTTGAAGTGTTGTATGATTTCGGCACGCTTGACGACAGCACCTCCTCTCTGATCGGGGGAACCACGGTGGATGTTGGGTCCGAGATTTCGGACGTTCTGTCGATCCGATTCCGAAACGGCATCACCAACCGCAGCCGGAAATTGCTGTATTTCGTTTCGCTTGGCTATGTTCAGGGCGACATAACAACGTCGGCATCGCTGACGAACGAAGATACCGCCAGCGCGTTTGAAGAATCCGACAGCCGAAACGGGTTCTCCGCAAGCATAGGTGCAGAACACCGCTTTAACAAAAACTGGTCGATCACCGGAGAGATCGAATACTACCAATTCGACTCGAAAGACGTTGATTTCAGTTCGGATTTCTCAACCAAATCGACGCCCAGTTTCCGTGGTGTGCGGGTCGGCCTGAACTACGCGTTCTGATTTACGCCTCAACCTTTCTGTTGACAGCGCGACCCCTGCGCATCGGGTCCGCCTGCGGCTGGATAGTCGCAATTTCCATTTCGCGGCAAAATTTGAATTCTGCCGCTTGCGTCTGGCCAAGTTTGTTGTCTACCCTCAAGATGAAACGCCAAGACAGGAGAACGGATTGGCCATCGGTGCCCTGACCCCACCGCCAGACGACATGCCCCAGCGTGAGGCTTTTGTTGAATTTCCCGACAACCGGTTGTTGATTGATCTATGCGGCGAATATGACCGCAATCTTGCTGACATCGAACAGAAACTGACAGTTCAGATTGTTCGTCGAGGGAATCAGCTTGTTGTGATGGGCGAAGAAGGCGCTCAGAATCAGGCGATCGAAGTATTGCAGGCGCTCTATACCCGTTTGGAGGGCGGCCGAGACGTCGAAGCCGCCGATGTGGACCGCGAATTGCGCATGGGCAACTCAGAAGTTGGAACCGGCACGCGCGACGGTGACCAGCTTGAGATGTTCAAGGGTGGCACGGTCGAAATCAAAACCCGTAAAAAGCTGGTTGAGCCGCGCACCGATGCGCAAAAAGCCTATGTGCAATCCCTGTTCAACAACGAACTGGCTTTCGGCATCGGCCCGGCTGGTACCGGCAAGACCTATCTGGCCGTCGCCGTTGGTGTGTCGATGTTCATCGGTGGCCATGTGGACCGGATCATCCTCAGCCGCCCAGCGGTCGAGGCGGGTGAAAAACTGGGTTATCTACCGGGCGACATGAAGGACAAAGTCGATCCCTACATGCAGCCGCTTTATGACGCGCTGAACGATTTTCTGCCGGGTAAACAACTGGCGAAACTGATCGAGGAAAAGCGAATTGAAATCGCTCCGCTTGCCTTCATGCGGGGTCGGACATTGGCCAATGCTTTCGTGGTCCTGGACGAGGCGCAAAACGCCACGACGATGCAGATGAAAATGTTCCTAACCCGTCTGGGCGAGGGCAGTCGTATGGTGATCACCGGGGACCGGTCACAGGTCGATCTGCCGCGCGGCGTGCAGTCTGGGCTGGCGGATGCAGAACGGCTGCTGAAAACGATCCCGAATATCAGCTTCAACTATTTCACATCGAAAGATGTGGTACGTCACCCGCTTGTCGCCGCCATCATCGAGGCGTATGAGGCCGACTCGGGCCGCGAAACCGGATAACACCGCAAGGCCCGGGCAACGCCGAAGCTTTGGACTGTGGAAATGAATCTGGAGATAACGATTGAAGACCCGCGCTGGCAGGGCCTGGAGTCGATCGCGCGCAAGTCTGTAACGGCAGTTCTGGATCATAGCGGTCTGTCGCGCGAACTGTGCGAAATCAGCGTTTTGGGTTGTGACGATACTCGGATTGCCGAACTCAACGCGGAGTTCCGAGACAAGCCGACCCCGACAAATGTTCTAAGCTGGCCGGCCGAGGATTTGTCCGCTGACATCCCCGGTCAGGCGCCCAGCCCCCCGCAGGCGGATTTTACCGGCGAGATTGCATTGGGCGATATCGCGATATCCTACGACACCTGCGCCCGCGAGGCGTCAGAAGCAGGCAAATCGATGGACGATCATGTCACACATTTGATCGTTCACGGCGTTTTGCATTTGCTGGGCTATGATCACATTCGTGACCCGGACGCCACTTTAATGGAAAGTGTCGAGGTCGAGATACTTGGCAAAATGGGTATAGATGACCCATATAATATATGACACAGGGTCTTGGACCCGATCATTTGGAACAGGATAATGGGCGATACAGACGGCAGTTCTAGGGCGGCGCACGGCGCGCAACCCCCGAACAGCGACGAAACCAACACTGAGAAAAGCGGGCTTTTTTCCCGTCTTTTTGATGCATTCTCTTCACATGATGATGCGGCTGAGCCGGTAAACGGAACCCCAGTCAGCCCTCCGCAGTCGCGCGGTATGATCAACCTGCGGCGCATGCGGGTCGAGGATGTGGCGATCCCGACGGCCGAGATCGTCTCGGTGCCCCTGACGACCACCAAGGAAGAATTGGCCGAGGTGTTTCGCGAAAGCGGTCTGTCCCGCATTCCGGTTTATGACGGGACGTTGGATACGCCGCTGGGTTTCATACACCTCAAGGACTTTGCGCTGACCCACGGGTTCAACGGCAATTCGACCGAGTTTGACCTGAGGTCGATGCTGCGCACACTTCTGTTCGTTCCTCCGTCAATGCCGATCGGTGTTCTCATGACCAAGATGCAGACCGAGCGGCGGCATATGGCGCTTGTGATTGACGAATATGGCGGCGTCGATGGTCTGCTAACCATCGAGGATCTGATCGAGCAGGTCGTGGGCGAGATTGCCGACGAACACGATGCCGATGAAGATCAGCTATGGGTACAGGAAAAACCCGGTTGCTACATCGTGCAGGCCCGCGTCCCGCTCGAGGAATTCGAGGCCGAGATCGGACGTTCCCTGACAAGCCACGAAGATGTGGACGAGGAAGAGATCGAGACTTTGGGTGGTCTGGTCTTCATGCTGTCGGGACGGGTGCCCGCGCGGGGCGAGGTCGTGCTGCACCCCGAAGGTCCCGAGTTCGAAGTGATCGATGCTGACCCGCGACGGATCAAACGTTTGCGCGTGATGATGCCGGATATCGCTCGATGAACCCTGCCCAGGGCTGGCCTTTTTGGGTTCGGCTGCTTTCGGCGACCGTGTTGGGCGCGGTTGCAGCCATGGGTCAGGCACCCTGGGGGGTCTGGGCCGCGACACTGATCGGGCTGGTCCTGATCGTGCCGCTCTATCTGACTTGCGAAACACCCCGGCGCGCCGCCCTGCTGGGATGGGTCTATGCAACTGGCTATTTCGCCAATTCACTCAGCTGGATAATCGAGCCCTTTCTGGTTGATGCCGAACGCCACGCCTGGATGGCACCTTTTGCGCTGGGGTTTCTCGCGGCTGGGCTTTCGCTGTTCTGGGCGGCGGCGTTCTGGCTTGCCTGCCGGATCGCAGGGCGGCCCGTGCAGCAGGCGTTTGTTCTGGCGATGGCATTGGCAATGGCAGAGTTTGCGCGCGGATACGTGCTGACAGGGTTTCCCTGGGCCGGGGTTGCGCAGGTTTGGGTGGATACGGCTGTCGCGCAGTTATTGTCGCTGATCGGTCCTTATGGGCTGGCAGCGCTGACATTTCTCGCGACGCTACCGCTTGGGGCTGCTTTGTGCACATCAAGGACCCTCCGCGGATGGGCGGTACCCGTTGCTTTGACGACAGCGTCTGCGATTCTGGCGCTCGGCTATGCCGCAACCCGACCCCCTGTGCAGATGACGGAACATGTTGTGCGGTTGGTTCAGCCGAACGCACCTCAGCATCAAAAATGGGATCCGGCCTATGCGCCCCTGTTTTTTGCCCGACAGCTGGAATTCACTGCAGCCGAACCGCGCCCGGATCTGATCGTCTGGCCCGAAACGTCGATCCCGGCCTGGCTGGGCAGTGCTCAGCCCTACCTTGAAGCGGTCGCGCAAGCCGCACAGGGAACGCCTGTGGTCCTGGGCATCCAGCGGGGCGACGGCGCGCGCATATACAACTCGATGATCTATCTGGATTCGAACGGGCGGCAGGATGGGCTTTACGACAAACATCATCTGGCGCCCTTCGGTGAATACGTCCCCTTTGGCGACCTTATGGCTCGGTTTGGCATATACGGCATGGCGGCAACCACGGGTCACGGCTTCAGCGCCGGACCGGGCGCGGCGCTTCTTGATGCCGGGCCGCTAGGAAAGGCGTTGCCGCTGATCTGCTACGAGGCGGTGTTTACGCAGGACGTACTGTCTGCGCCAGGCAGGGCAGACTTCCTGCTGCAAATCACCAATGACGCCTGGTTCGGGACGCGTTCGGGCCCCTACCAGCATCTGGCGCAGGCCCGTATGCGCGCGATCGAGCAGGGCTTGCCGATGATGCGGTCGGCCAACACTGGCGTGTCGGCGATGATCGATCCGCTGGGGCAGGTGACATCGTCGCTTGGGCTGGGGCAAACAGGATATTTCGATGCTGATTTGCCGCAACCACATCCGCCAACGGTTTATGCGTCGATTGGCGATACTTGGGTGTTCGGCGCGCAGTTGGTTCTGTTTGCGCTGTTTTGGCGCAACGCTGCGGCAGGAGCTGCAAAACGGGATTGACCCGGCGCCCAAGCGGGCGTATCCCCGCGCAAACCCGTCACAACGGCTTCCTGGCGTGGCGGAGAAATCTTAATGGAGCACTTTCATGTCCCGACAGAACTACACATTTACTTCGGAGTCCGTTTCCGAAGGGCACCCGGATAAGGTCTGCGACCGGATTTCCGATGCCGTACTCGATGCTTTTCTGAATGAAGAACCCGAAGCGCGCGTGGCGTGCGAAACCTTTGCAACGACCGATCGTGTTGTCATTGGTGGCGAAGTAGGTCTGTCTGATCAGGAAAAACTGCATGATTACATGGGCCGCATCGACGAGATTGCGCGCGCCTGCATCAAGGACATCGGCTATGAGCAGGACAAGTTTCACCACGAAACGGTCGAGGTGACGAACCTGCTGCACGAACAGTCCGCCCATATCGCACAGGGCGTCGATGCGGCAGCGGACAAAGATGAGGGCGCGGGCGACCAGGGCATCATGTTCGGGTACGCCACCACGGAAACGCCCGCGTTGATGCCCGCGCCGATCCAGTATTCGCATGCCATTCTTCGGCGCTTGGCCGAGGTGCGTAAAGACGGCTCGGAACCTGCGTTGGGGCCCGACGCAAAGTCTCAACTGTCGGTCATTTACCGCGATGGCAAGCCGGTTGGCGTCAGCTCGATCGTGCTGTCGACGCAGCATCTGGACGAATCGCTGAGCTCGGACGACATTCGCGCCATTGTCGAGCCCTATATCACCGAAACCCTGCCAGATGGCTGGCTGTCGGCCGAAACCGAGTGGCACGTGAATCCCACAGGCAAATTCGTGATTGGCGGTCCCGATGGCGATGCCGGTCTGACCGGACGAAAGATCATCGTGGATACCTATGGCGGTGCCGCGCCCCATGGCGGCGGTGCGTTCTCGGGCAAAGACCCGACCAAAGTAGACCGCTCGGCTGCCTATGCCGCGCGTTATCTCGCCAAGAACGTAGTGGCCGCAGGCATGGCCGAACGCTGCACGATCCAGCTGAGCTATGCGATTGGCGTGTCCAAGCCGCTGTCGATCTACGCCGACACGCATGGAACAGGCCAGATTGCCGACGCCGTGATTGAAAAGGCTGTTGGCCAGGTCATGGACCTGACGCCGCGCGGCATTCGCGAGCATCTGCAACTGAACAAGCCGATCTACCAGCGTACCGCCGCCTATGGCCACTTTGGCCGCGAACCGGATGCGGATGGCGGATTCAGCTGGGAACGCACCGATCTTGCAGCTGCGCTCAAGGCCGCAGTCTGATCGATTGTTAAATTGTGCACCCTGACGGGTGCGCTCTTCATCTTTTTGAAAATACTCCGGGGGTGTGGGGGCTGGCCCCCACCTCCACCACTTGCCTCACCGCGCGCATCGCAGTATGGGCACCGCCATGAGCACCCAGACCCCACAGCGCCCACGCAGAAACTTCTACGGCCGTTTCAAAGGCAAAGCCCTGAAGCAGAGCCAGAAGGCATATCTGAACGAAGATCTTGGCGCGCTTTCGCCCGGCGACGTCGATTGGGACCGCAACCCCGAGCGCAAACCGCTTGACCTTGGCACTTTGTTCGGTGGCAAGGATGTCTGGCTTGAGGTCGGCTTTGGCGGCGGCGAGCATCTGGTGCACCAGGCCGCGCATAACCCCGATATCGGCATCATCGGGGCCGAGCCCTATATCAACGGCGTTGCCATGTTGCTTGGGAAAATCCGCAAAGCCGGGGTTGATAATCTGGCCGTGCATCCAGGTGATGCGCGCGACCTGTTCGACGTATTGCCCGAGGCCAGCATCTCACGCGCGTTTCTGCTCTATCCTGACCCTTGGCCCAAAACACGACACCATCGCCGCCGATTCGTGACGCCCGAGCATCTGGAACCCCTAGCTCGCGCGCTGAAACCGGGCTCGATCTTCCGGGTCGCCACCGACATACCCGATTACGTTCGGCAAACGTTGGAAGAAGTTCCGCGCGCCGGGTTTGAATGGCTCGCCGAGCGTCCCGCAGATTGGCGCAAGCCGTGGCAGGATTGGATTTCCACCCGCTATGAACAGAAGGCTCTGCGCGAAGGTCGTACACCGCATTACCTGACCTTCCGCCGCAAAGGCTGATTGCCGCTGGACCAACCGGCGCCAATTCGCTAATCGGCCTGAGTACTGATAGCGAAAACAGGAGCCCCCATGTCCGGACACGGCACGCCCATCCCGATGACCTCGCATCCTTGCGGCCCGCTGACCGGAACGGCTGAGGTGCCGGGGGACAAGTCGATCTCGCACCGGTCGCTGATCCTGGGCGCGATGGCTGTCGGAGAAACCAGGATTTCGAGTCTGCTGGAAGGCGAGGATGTTCTGGACACCGCCAAGGCGATGCGCGCCTTTGGGGCCGAGGTCACGGATCATGGCGACGGTGAATGGACCGTACACGGAGTTGGGGTCGGCGGGTTCGCCGAGCCCGATCAGGTCATCGACTGCGGCAACTCGGGCACGGGCGTGCGCCTGATCATGGGCGCGATGGCGACATCGCCGATCGCGGCAACTTTTACCGGAGATGCCAGCCTGAATAAACGCCCGATGGCGCGGGTCACCGACCCGCTGGCCTTGTTCGGCACGCGGGCGGTCGGCCGAGAAGGTGGGCGTTTGCCGATGACCATCGTTGGTGCAGCTGACCCGGTGCCCGTGCGATACGAGGTGCCGGTGCCGTCGGCTCAGGTGAAATCGGCGGTGCTGCTGGCGGGCCTCAATGCGCCCGGCAAAACCGTCGTTATCGAAAAAGAGGCGACCCGCGACCATTCCGAAAGGATGCTGGCGGGGTTTGGCGCTGAAATCACCGTTGAGGACACCGACGAAGGTCGGGTTATCACGCTGACCGGACGGCCGGAGTTGAAACCTCAGGTGATCGCAGTACCGCGCGATCCCTCCAGCGCGGCGTTCCCGGTTTGCGCTGCACTGATCACACCGGGTTCGGATGTGCTGGTTCCCGGCATCGGCCTGAACCCCACCCGTGCAGGTCTATTTACGACATTGCGCGAGATGGGGGCCGATTTGACCTATGAAAACGAGCGCGAAGAGGGCGGTGAGCCGGTGGCCGATCTGCGCGCGCGCTATTCTCCCGATATGAAGGGTATCAAGGTTCCGCCTGAACGTGCCGCCTCGATGATCGACGAATACCCGGTTCTGTCCGTCGTTGCGGCGAATGCAACCGGGACGACACTGATGACGGGCGTGAAGGAATTGCGGGTCAAGGAAAGCGACCGCATCGACGCGATGGCTCGTGGCTTGCGCGCAAACGGTGTGACCGTGGACGAAGGAGATGATTGGTGGTCGGTTGACGGTCTGGGCATCGGCAACGTCCCTGGCGGCGGCACTTGCGAGAGCTTTTTGGACCACCGCATCGCCATGTCGTTCATGGTGATGGGCATGGGCGCGAAATCGGCGGTTTCGGTGGATGACGGCGGACCGATTGCCACGTCTTTCCCGATCTTCGAGCCGTTAATGGCAGGCTTGGGCGCAAAGGTCGCCCGGGCATGAGCTTTACCGTCGCCATAGACGGACCCGCGGCTGCGGGGAAAGGCACGATCTCGAAAGGAGTTGCCGCGCATTTCGGATTTGCGCATCTGGATACCGGCCTGCTTTATCGTGCGGTCGGGCGACGCACGCTGGACGGCACCGACGCGGTGGCGGCTGCGCATGCGCTGACCGCCGACGAGTTGGAGCAGGGCGATCTGCGTACCGCAGACATCGCGCAGGCCGCCTCGAAAGTTGCTGTGATCCCGGAGGTGCGGGCAGCATTGGTCGATTTCCAACGCGCTTTTGCGCGCCGCGCAGGTGGGGCTGTTCTGGACGGCCGCGATATCGGGACGGTCATTTGCCCCCGGGCGGAGGTCAAGCTCTATGTGACCGCCAGCGCCGAAGTGCGCGCCGAGCGCCGTTTTCTTGAATTGGCCTCGAAGGGAGATGACGTTTCGCGCGCGCAGGTTCTGGCTGATGTGCGCGAACGCGATGCACGTGACGCCGAACGCAGCACCGCTCCGATGAAACCGGCCGACGATGCGATATTGCTGGACACCTCGGACCTCAGCATTGATCAGGCGCTGGCCCAGGCGGTTACCCTGATCGAACGTGCTCTGCCCGCCGAACGGTAGTGCATCACTGATCACCAAGCTTTGTTTGGCCTGTGCGACGACCGATCCCTATGGTCAGGGTAACGTCCGGAGGAGAGTGATCATGATCCGACTTGTCATCGCACTGTTTTTTCTGGCCTCAAGCCTGTCCGCTCAGGAGGCTGAACCGCGGATGGATTACGAGCGGTTAGGCAAGATCCTGTTCGCGCTTGATCCCGAAGCACAGCCAAACGGGCCGGGTTTTGAACTGACGCTCGGCGACGTGCCAGTTCTGGTGATCGCAGATGAGGCCGCGGACCGGATGCGGGCGATGGTAGCAATTCGCGGGGTTGATGGCCTGACAGCGCAGGATCTGCATCGCATGATGCAGGCGAATTTCGACGATGCGCTGGATGCACGATATGCAATCGCCAATGGCACGCTGTGGTCCGTTTTCATCCACCCTCTGTCCTCGCTGGAAAGGGATCAGCTGATCTCGGGGCTGGCGCAGACCGTAAACATCGCGCTGACCTACGGAACCCTGTATTCCGGTGGAGGTATGCAGTTCGGGGGCGGCGACAGCAATGATCTGCAACGTGCCTTGATCGACGAACTTCTGAAAAAAGGCGACGATATCTGACCTGATCAGTCATGCGGTGACACGACGTGAAAGAGGGCTTGTTCATGATTTTTGGTATGTTATGAAATAACGTATTGTGAAAACCAACGGCTAATCCGGTTCGCATGCTTCAATGAACAGACCGGCCTTACCCATGACGGATCAGGACTGCCATGTCTGAAAGTAAATCGCGGCGGAATCTTCGAACGTCGATGAAGACTCGCCGCCGGGGCGGGTCGCGGATGCAGGCATTCGATGCGTTGCCGGGAGACCTGCGAGTTTGGTTGGCCTCGGCCTGTTTGCCCTGGAGCCCGGAATCGGCACTGAAGGTCTGGAGCCGCGCTGGTGGGCGGCTCAACCCTGATGCGGCGATCTCACGCCTTGATGAAATCGAACAAGCGATGCTGCAAATGGACGCGCGGGTTTGGACTGCGAGTCCCTACCCAAACGGATAAGCGCTTGCCGATACCCTTAAGAAATTGGCTTTCTGCTTGCGCCTGACAGGAAATCCGCTTATACGCGCGCTGTCTGAACAAGGGCGGTCAACGTCCGGATGACGTATCTGAGCAGGGCCGGGTTACCTCGGCCCTTTGTGTTTGTTTGCTCAGGCGCGTTCCGGGTCACGCAGTCAGGCATCATGAAACAAGACCGGCGGAGACAACCGTTCGGCCAGCAAAAACGTACTGTAAAGGAAAACAACGCCACATGGCTAACGCATCCATGGAGGAATTCGAAGCCCTCCTGAATGAAAGCTTCGAAATGGACACACCCGAAGAGGGTTCTGTTGTCAAAGGCAAGGTTCTGGCGATCGAAGCCGGCCAAGCCATCATCGACGTAGGCTACAAAATGGAAGGCCGCGTTGATCTGAAAGAATTCGCAAATCCTGGCGAAGCCCCTGAAATCGCTGTAGGTGACGAGGTCGAAGTATACCTGCGCGCCGCAGAAAACGCCCGTGGCGAAGCCGTCATCTCGCGCGAGATGGCCCGCCGCGAAGAGGCTTGGGACCGTCTGGAAAAAGCATATGCCGACGACCAGCGCGTCGAAGGTGCAATCTTTGGTCGCGTCAAAGGTGGCTTCACCGTCGATCTGGGTGGCGCAGTTGCGTTCCTGCCCGGCTCGCAAGTTGACGTACGCCCTGTACGCGACGCTGGCCCGCTGATGGGTCTGAAGCAGCCGTTCCAGATCCTGAAAATGGACCGCCGCCGTGGCAACATTGTTGTTTCGCGTCGCGCAATCCTGGAAGAATCGCGTGCCGAACAGCGCGCCGAAGTTATCGGCAACCTGTCCGAAGGTCAGACCGTCGAGGGTGTCGTCAAGAACATCACCGAATACGGTGCATTCGTTGATCTGGGCGGCGTTGACGGCCTGCTGCATGTCACCGACATGGCATGGCGTCGTGTAAACCACCCGTCCGAGATCCTGACGATCGGCGAAACCATCAAGGTTCAGGTCATTAAGATCAACAAAGAGACCCACCGCATCAGCCTGGGCATGAAGCAGCTGCAGGAAGATCCGTGGGATCTGGTTGCTGCCAAGTACCCGCTGGGCTCGGTCCATCAGGGTCGCGTCACCAACATCACCGACTACGGCGCGTTCGTCGAGCTGGAAGCCGGTGTCGAAGGTCTGGTGCACGTGTCCGAGATGTCCTGGACCAAGAAAAACGTCCACCCCGGCAAGATCGTTTCGACCAGCCAGGAAGTCGACGTCATGGTTCTGGAAATCGACGGCGCCAAGCGTCGCGTATCTCTGGGCCTGAAGCAGACTCAGCGCAACCCGTGGGAAGTGTTTGCAGAAACACACCCCGAGGGCACCGAGGTCGAAGGCGAAGTCAAGAACATCACCGAATTCGGTCTGTTCATTGGCCTCGAAGGCGACATCGACGGCATGGTTCACCTGTCGGACCTGTCCTGGGACGAGCGTGGCGAGGATGCGATCCAGAACTACCGCAAAGGCGACATGGTTTCGGCCGTTGTCTCGGAAGTTGACGTCGAAAAAGAGCGTATTTCGCTGTCGATCAAAGCCCTGGGCGGTGACAAGTTCGCCGAAGCCGTGGGCGGCGTGAAGCGTGGCTCGATCGTGACCGTTGAAGTGACCGCAATCGAAGATGGCGGCATCGAGGTCGAGTACGAAGGCATGAAGTCGTTCATCCGTCGTTCCGACCTGAGCCGTGACCGTGCCGAACAGCGCCCCGAGCGTTTCTCGGTCGGTGACAAGGTCGACGTTCGCGTCACCAACGTTGACAGCAAGACCCGCCGTCTGGGCCTGTCGATCAAGGCACGCGAGATCGCCGAAGAGAAAGAGGCCGTGGAACAGTACGGTTCGTCGGACTCGGGCGCATCGCTGGGCGATATTCTGGGTGCAGCGCTGAAATCCGGCGACTGATCCAGGGCGCAAGCCATTGATGACTTTTCAGCCCCGCGCACCCGCGCGGGGCTGTTTTTGTTGCGAATCAACATGTTCTGATTTTCCGGGTTTGACCGGCACTGGTTCGCTCAATACGTGTGAGAATCGAGCGCGCAGGCCAAAAATCGCGTGAGATTGCCGGAAAATTCTGAAACTACGCACAGAGTCTACGTTCCCCCGAACCCGGTTTTTTCCTATACTGTCCAGAACAATAGAGATGGTAACCGGCCGCCTGGGAGGGTAACGCGCATGATCCGTTCAGAATTGATTCAGAAAATCGCTGACGAAAATCCGCATCTTTATCAGCGGGACGTCGAACGGATCGTCAACACCGTCTTCGAAGAGGTCACCGACGCCATGTCACGCGGCGACCGGGTCGAATTGCGTGGGTTTGGGGCGTTCTCTGTGAAAAAGCGTGATGCCCGCGTAGGCCGCAATCCCAGAACCGGTGAAACTGTGCAGGTAGAAGAAAAATGTGTGCCGTTCTTCAAGACCGGCAAGTTGCTAAGGGACCGTTTGAACGGTAAAGCCTGACCTTATGATGCGCTATATTCGCTATGCCTTTCTTGCGATCCTTGGGATCGTTCTGGTTTCCATTTCTCTGGCAAATCGCCAGATCGTGGAACTGAAACTGATGCCGGATGCGTTGGCCGAACTGATTGGTTTC
This sequence comes from Ruegeria sp. CH11, assembly GCF_056537105.1. Lineage (NCBI taxonomy): Bacteria > Pseudomonadati > Pseudomonadota > Alphaproteobacteria > Rhodobacterales > Roseobacteraceae > Ruegeria > Ruegeria sp. CH11. The sequence continues at coordinate 241,782 of NZ_JBQFQX010000004.1, read as the reverse complement.
AACCTGTCCACATCGCTTCCGCTGTTTCTTGTGGTGCTGGGCGGTGTCGTTGCCGGACTGGTTATCGGGTTCCTGTGGGAATGGCTGCGCGAGCACAAGCACCGCAAAGACGCCACCGTTAAGAAAAGCGAGGTGCGTAAGCTTGAGCGCGAGGTCAAGAAGCTCAAGAAAAAGCAGAATGTGGGTCAGGATGATGTGCTGGCCCTGCTGGATGAGGCAAGCTGAGACGCGCTCATGTCCGGTGACATTGCAGTCAAAATTTGCGGTCTGACCGCCGCTGACCATGTACGCGCAGCGGTGGACGCTGGCGCGCGCTATGTGGGGTTTGTGTTCTTTCCAAAATCGCCCCGCCATCTTGAAGTGGCGGCGGCTTTGGAACTGGCGCATATCGTGCCAGCTGGTGTCGCCAAAGTGGCGCTGACCGTGAACGCCTCGGACGAAGACCTGGACCGAATTGTCGGAAATGTACCACTGGACATGTTTCAATTGCATGGAAAAGAAACTCCTGATCGGGTTTCGGAAGTTCGACAAAGGTTCGGCTTGCCGGTGATGAAGGCCATCGGCGTCGCCGAGGCTGAGGATTTGGAGGCCATCGACCTCTATTCCGAAGTTGCGGACCAGTTGCTGATCGATGCCAAGCCACCCCGCAACTCTGAACTGCCTGGCGGCAACGGTTTGTCATTCGACTGGCGCCTGCTTGCTGGGCGCAAATACTGGCGCCGCCCGTGGATGCTGGCTGGTGGCCTGACGCCGGAAAACGTCTCCGAGGCGGTGCGGATGACGGGCGCACGACAGGTCGACGTTTCGTCTGGTGTGGAATCCGCGCCCGGTGTCAAGCACGTCCAGAAAATCCGGGACTTTATCGCCGCCGCCAAGTGATCTGACCTTCCACCGCCCGCGTATCTCTGGTGGGAGAGGAATAGTCATGCTCGCAGCGATTGGCGGTGTTTCGTTGAAGCACTGGTACAATGCGCCAGAGTTTTTCTGGCGCGCAGGTCAGGCGTTGAAGCAAGCGCGGAGCGATCCGCTTTGTCTTCATGCCGAGGTGTTTCCGCATCGGGGCCTCTATTTTTCCTTTACGGTCTGGCAGGATATCGAGGCGATGCTGACCTTTGCCCATTCCGGACCGCACCGACATGTGGTTCAAGCCGCACCCCGGCTGGCAAACATCAACAGGTTCTGTCATTTCGACTGCATCGCGGTTCCAACCCGCGATCAGGCGCTGGAGGTTTGGAGACAGCAGCGTGAGGCTGCGGAATGATGCGTTTTGCGATGGCAAATCCCGGCGCCACCTCCTATGAACAACGGGTAAGATGACGGAGACAGCCATGGCCAACGATCTTTTCAATTCCTTCATGTCCGGCCCTGACGAACAGGGACGGTTTGGCATTTTCGGCGGACGGTTTGTCAGTGAAACACTGATGCCGCTGATCCTGTCTCTGGAAGAGGAATACGAAAAGGCCAAGGATGACCCGAGTTTCTGGGCCGAGATGGACGATCTGTGGGCCAACTACGTTGGCCGCCCCTCTCCGTTGTATTACGCAGAACGTCTGACCGAGCATCTGGGCGGGGCCAAGATCTACCTCAAGCGCGATGAGCTGAACCATACCGGCGCGCACAAGATCAACAACGTGCTCGGCCAGATCATTCTGGCGCGTCGTATGGGCAAGACCCGGATCATTGCCGAAACCGGGGCAGGGCAGCACGGTGTGGCCACGGCCACGGTCTGCGCCAAGTTTGGTCTGAAATGCATCGTCTACATGGGCGCGCATGACGTACAGCGTCAGGCTCCGAACGTGTTCCGTATGCGGCTGCTGGGGGCCGAGGTGATACCGGTGACAAGCGGCAGAGGCACGCTGAAAGACGCGATGAATGACGCGTTGCGCGATTGGGTCACCAATGTGCGCGACACCTTCTATTGCATCGGCACGGTGGCCGGTCCGCATCCTTACCCGGCGATGGTGCGTGATTTTCAGTCGATCATCGGCAAAGAAGCCAAGGAACAGATGCATAAGGCCGAGGGTCGCCTGCCTGATACGATCATTGCCGCGATCGGTGGAGGATCGAACGCGATGGGCTTGTTCTACCCGTTCCTCGATGACAAATCGGTCAACATCATCGGCGTCGAAGCGGGCGGAAAAGGTGTGAACGAGAAGATGGAGCACTGTGCGTCGCTGACCGGTGGTCGTCCCGGCGTGCTGCATGGCAATCGCACTTATCTGCTGCAGGACGATGACGGGCAGATTCTGGAAGGGTATTCGATCTCGGCCGGTCTGGACTATCCCGGCATTGGTCCCGAGCATTCGTGGCTGAACGATGTGGGCCGCGCGCAATATGTCTCGATCACCGATAAAGAGGCGCTAGAGGCGTTCCAGCTGTGCTGTTCGACCGAGGGTATTATCCCGGCACTGGAACCTTGCCACGCGCTGGCCCATGTGATGAAGATCGCGCCCGATCTGCCCAAAGATCACCTGATCTGCATGAACATGTGCGGGCGGGGTGACAAGGATGTTCAAACGGTTGCCAAATATCTGAACTTTGACATGTCGGATACCGAGGGCCGTTCGGCAGATTGATCCCGGGCTAGGCGGCTTGCAAGAACTGTGTCAGGTTGCGTGTCATGCGCAACCTCTCTGCTGCCGCCGAGCTTGACCAGAAATACGATGCCGCCGCACCCGGCTGGGCCGATAAAATGCGGCTGCTTGGGTATTTCGACGCGTATCTGGGGTTTCTGTCTGCGGATCCGCAGGCCGAGTTGGGCGAAAATGCCCTGGATGTTGGCTGTGGCACCGGCGCATTCGCCGAAGCCCGCGCAGTGATACGCCCCGAAGGCCACGTAACGCTGTTGGAGCCGTCAGAGAAGATGCTCCGACAAGCACACAGAGCTTTGACCAAACGTGGCGCGACTGTCGAACTTGCTCAAACCCGGTTGCAGGAGTTTGCTTCGTCGCACCCATTCGACTGCATGCTTGCCGCCCATGTTCTGGAACATTGCCCGGACCCGGTTTCAGCCCTGCGCCAAATGCGTTCGCTGGCCGAACCCGACGCGGCGCTTTGGCTGGTGGTCAGCAAGCCACATTGGTGCAATGCGATCATCTGGTTTCAATGGCGGCATCGCACCTTTCGCCCGGAAACGGTGGCCGGGATGCTGGCAGAAACGGGCTGGCAGTTGCAATCGCAACATAGCTTCCCAACCGGCCCGCCGTCGCGCACGTCACGAGGGTTTCGCGCCGTTGCGGTTTAAGTATCAGGTATCGGCTTCATTCATCTTCAGGACGTCCAGCGTCACAATCTCCAGCGCCCGCTGATGCGTTGCTTCAAGATGAACCTTCGGCGCGCATCCTTCGTCGTGGGCCTGCAGAAACCGCGCGGCGCACAGACACCAGCTGTCGCCGGGTTTCAGGCCCGGAAAGTCAAACTCGGGGCGCGGCGTGCTGAGGTCATTGCCCACATATTTGGAATAGGCCAGAAACTCTGCCGTCATCACAGCGCAGACCGTATGGCTGCCCTGATCCTCGGGGCAGGTGTTACACGCACCGTCACGGAAAAACCCGGTTAGCGGCTTGCGAGAGCAGGGGGCTAGGACGCCGCCCAACACGTTGATGCTGTCTTGCTTTTGCATGTGGGCATACTACAGGCTTTGCGCGATCTTGCGGAACATTTCTATGTTTGCGTCGTTTACGCCCGGCTCGCGAAACTGGCGGTCGGCCGCGGTAGACACGATCAGAACACCGCGCGGCTGGTCGAAATAGATGTATTGCCCGTAGACGCCACGCGCCAGGAACTCGCCCTCATGCGCGTTCTTGGGAATCCACCATTGGTAACCATACCCCATTTTGCCGGTTTCGGTCGGCGCACTGGGCCAGGTCGATTCTGCGATCCAGTTGGCAGGCACGATCTGTTCGCCGTCCCGCACACCATTCTGCAGGATCATCTGCCCAAACCGTGCAAAATCGCGTGTCGTGAAGTTCAGCCCGGCCAGAACAAAGGCAACGCCTGCGCCATCGGTCAGATAATACCCATCGCGTTCCAACCCCAGCGGCTTGATGATACGTTCGTCCATCAGTTCCGGTACGCTGCGCCCAGTTGCGCCCCGGATCACCATACCGATCACATGTGTGTCGATGGACACGTATTGCCAGACCTCGCCGGGGGTCGCAAAGCTGCCTGCCAGCGAAGCGGCAAAGTCGTCCAGCTCTCCGCCCAAGGCAATTACGCGCCCCATGCGATTGATGTCCGAGTTGTAGTCAAAATAATCCTCATCAAAGGTGACGCCGCTGGCCATGTTCAGGACATTGCGGATCGTGGTGCCATCATAGGCACTGCCCGCGAGTTTTGGTGCGTACTTGATAACCGGATCATCCAGCGAGCCTATCGCGCCTTCGGTCAGCAGGATGCCGAACAGGGCCGACAGATAGCTTTTGGCAACCGACCACGAAATCCGCCGATCCTCGGGCGCGGTTCCCAGATAATATTCTTCGAACCGAATTTGCCCATTCTGCATCACCAGCAGAGACGTGACAGTGCGTTCCTCGATCCACTGATCCGTCCCCTCGGGCAGGTCAAAGCCTTGACCATATGGCAGTTCCCATGTCGGGCCATTACCGCGCGGCAGATCGACCGTCAGAAATGCGTCATCCATATGCGAGAAATTGTGAACGATCTTGTCTTCGGAAAACAGAGAGTTAACAGCCAACAGGCGCTGAATTTCTTCCCGTTTCCAAAATCCGACGACAAGCGCAGCCAAAATCAGGGTCAGCAGGATGCGCAGCATCCACCTGAATAGGGTTCTCATGCGTTTCCTCCCTTACGCACGTTTCATAGGACCGGGGCCAGACTCATATCGCAATCCGGAACGTTGCGGCACGGACGATTTCACTACCGGAATTTGTCCAACAATTTTTGCATAGGCGAACGATCGTCCGGGGCGGGTTCAGCGGGTTCTATTGGTTGCGGTTCGGCGGCAGGCATTGCCGGGGTCTTGGATGACCGTGCCGGGGCGGTACGCAGGGCGACGGCGTTCATGAACTTGCCGCCTTCATCGTCAGCCAGAAACGCTGCCCCATCCGAGACACCACGCAGCACATCCTCAAGCCAATCGGCGTCCGCCTTGGCGAAATCGCTCAGAACATAAGGAGAGACCATCTCTTTCCGACCCGGGTGTCCGATACCCAGCCGAACCCGGTCATAGGCCGGGCTGATATGCTCGTGGATCGAGCGCAGCCCATTGTGGCCGGCGTGGCCTCCGCCCGCTTTGACGCGCACCTTGCCTGGGGCAAGGTCAAGCTCATCATGGAAAACGGTGACGTCGGTCGAGTCCAGTTTGTAAAACCGCATCGCTTCACCCACGGACTGACCTGACCGGTTCATAAAGGTCTGCGGCTTCACCAACAGGACCTTTTCACGCCCCAGACGACCTTCGGAAATTTCGGCCTGAAACTTGGATTTCCAAGGGCCAAAGCCGTGATCTGCGGCAATGCGGTCCAATGCCATGAAACCGATATTGTGCCGGTTGCGGGCATATTTTGATCCGGGATTTCCCAATCCGACAAACAGCTTCATTGCGGCGCCCTTTGAATTTCACACAGACAGTGCCTTTGGTTGATGGCACGAATTGGCCTCGGGTTTCCACCCCGTGCCGACCAAAAGAAAACGGGCCTCCGAAGGAAGCCCGTTTCAAATTCCGAGAAAGGCCCGGACTTATTCTTCTGCGGCGTCTTCCTTGCCGACGACTTCAACTTCGTCTGCGGCGACCTCTTCTTCGTCACCTTCTTCATCGTCGCTGGTCGACAATCCGGTCGGTGCCGAAACGTTGGCGATAACGAAGTCACGGTCGATGGTCGGCTTGGTGCCTGCGGGCAGATCAACCGAGGAAATGGTGACAACGTCGTTGATTTCCATTCCGGTCAGATCAACGGTGATCTTTTCGGGAATGTCGCCGGCGGTGCACATCAATTCAACTTCGGGGCGGACAACAGTCAGAACGCCTCCCTTCTTGATGCCGGGTGCTTCATCTTCGTTGATGAACTCAACGGGGATGTACAGCGCGATCTTGGTGGTCCGGCGCAGGCGCATCAGGTCCAGGTGGGTCGGCAGGTCTTTGACAACGTCACGCTGAACGTCGCGGCAGATGACGCGGACGTCTTCGTGGCCTTCAACCTTCAGATTCCACAGGGTCGACTTGAACCGACCTGCTTTCAGGCTTTTGAACAGAACGTTGAACGGGATCTGAATCGGCAGCGGGTCTTTGTCACCACCAAATACAATGCCCGGAACCATGCCGTCGCGGCGTGCCTGACGAGCGGCGCCCTTGCCTGTCCCCGTCCGTTCCAGAGCTACGAGATCAGGAATCTCTCCAGCCATGATAATTCTCCAATGTTAGGGCGGGCATCCTCCAAGGCTGTATGCCCGCGTGAAGCCGCGTCCTTATCTCGATTCATAGGGTTTGGAAAGAGGTATTTTGCGAGGCTCTGCCTCGCGCTCCGAGGTATTTTTGAACAGAAGAAGAATGCTCCGCTTCCCTCGCTTCTTCTGTTTGAAAATACCTCGGGGGAGTCGCAGCTTGCTGCGGCGGGGGCAGAGCCCCCTCAATCGTCCGTCAGCCCTGCCAACGCCCGCCGAAATCTTCGGGGACCAACAGATTATGACGACCCAGATCGCCAACTTTGCGCTCACCGCACAGCGCCATGGTGGTGTCGAGTTCCCTTTGAATAACCTCCAGCGCGGTTGTCACGCCCCTCTGACCCATGGCACCTAGCCCGTAGATGAAAGCGCGGCCAATGAAAGTACCCTTGGCGCCCAGGGCGAGCGCCTTCAGGACGTCCTGGCCAGAACGAATGCCGCTGTCCAGATGCACTTCTAGATCTCCACCAACCGCATCCATGATTTCGGGTAGCACGCGAATTGAGCTCAGCGCGCCATCCAGTTGTCGTCCGCCATGGTTCGATACGATGATGGCATCGGCCCCCAGTTTTGCGGCCATTCTGGCGTCATCAGCGTCGAGGATGCCTTTGAGGATGACTTTGCCACCCCATTGCGCCATCAATTTCTCGACCTTGTTCCAATCCAGGCTGGGGTCAAACTGTTCTGCGGTCCAGGTGCCCAGTGACTGCGTGTCAGTGATCGTGTCGACATGGCCCACGATATTGCCGAATTCGCGGCGTTTGGCCCCCAGCATCTCGATGCCCCAGGCCCATTTCGTCATCAGGTTGGCAATCGTCTTAGGCGTCAGCTTCGGAGGCGCGGAGAGGCCGTTCTTCAGATCCTTGTGGCGCTGACCCAGGATTTGCAGATCAAGCGTGATGACAAGCGCCGAGCATTCTGCATCTTTTGCGCGCTGGATCAGGCGCGCAACGTAATCCTCGTCCTTCATTGTGTAGAGTTGAAACCAGAAGGGTTTGTGGGTCGCTTCGGCGACATCTTCGATCGAGTTGATCGACATGGTCGACAGCGTGAAGGGAACGCCAAAGGCCTCGGCAGCCTTGGCCGCTTTGATCTCGCCATCCGCATGCTGCATCCCGGTCAGCCCGACCGGAGCTAACGCAACTGGCATGGCGACGTCTTCGCCGATCATCTGTGATGCGGTCGAGCGCCCCGACATGTCCACGGCAACCCGCTGGCGCAGGCGGATATCCTCAAAGTCCGACGTGTTCTCGCGAAAGGTCTGTTCGGTCCAACTGCCGCTTTCCGTGTAGTCGAAGAACATGCGTGGCACGCGGCGTTCGTAGATCCGCTTGAGGTCTTCGATATTGGTAATGACGGGCATGGCAGGGACCTGTGAGGTATCGGATTGTTTTTCCTACCAATAGCGATAAGGCGGCGCAACGTCTGCTGCGCCTCACCTTTGATGCCAGCAACCCGCAATATGCGTGAAGTCCAATGTTTTGATCAGGCGTTATGAGCGCCGTCGGCCAGAGATTTCACAAAGTCCAGAACCTCGGGCACAGGTTTTCCGGCGCCAATCTGGCTGACGATGGCAGACCCCACCACGGCCCCGTCCGCTACGCTTGCAATGGCGCGCGATTTTTCTGGCGTGTTGATGCCGAATCCGACGATGACGGGCAGGTCAGTCGCGGCTTTGATCCGAGCGACTTCGGGGCCAACATCGGTGGCCTGCGCTTCGGCAGCGCCAGTGATGCCGGTGATCGAGACGTAGTAGACAAAGCCGGATGTGTTCTGCAGCACGCGCGGCAGCCGGGTGTCGTCGGTCGTAGGCGTTGCCAGACGGATGAAATTCAGACCCGCCGCCTGCGCGGGCAGGCACAGCTCGGCATCTTCCTCCGGGGGCAGGTCGACGACAATCAAACCATCAATTCCGGCGTCTTGGGCGTCGGCCAGGAACGCATCAACTCCCCGGCTGTAGATCGGGTTATAGTACCCCATCAATACAATCGGCGTGGTGTCGTCGCTCTCGCGAAATGCGCGCGCCAGATCCAGGGTCCGTTGCAAGGTCATTCCGCCATCCAGTGCCCGTTGTCCGGCGGCCTGTATGGTGGGGCCGTCAGCCATTGGATCGGTGAACGGCAGGCCAAGTTCGATCACGTCGACACCCGCGCCGGGCAACCCTCGCACCAATTCCAGCGAGGTTTCATAATCAGGATCCCCCGCCATGACATAGGCAACAAATGCCTTTTTGCCCTGATCCTTGAGCTCAGCGAATTTGGCGTCGATACGGGTCATTTTGGATCCTTGCATACAGGTTTCGACCCGATGTGCAGAAACTTTGGCCGAAAATCAATCCCGGTTCGGCTATGCAGCGTCAGAATGCAAAATGGTATCTCAGCAAAGCCGAGTTTACGCCGGGGTTGAAATTCTCGGTGCTGGCATTTGATTTGTGGGTGATCGCCAGCGACAAGCTGTTTCCATTATCAAAGGTATATCCCAGTCCCAACAGGCTTCTTATTTGGAATTCGCCGCCAAGATCGTTCAGCGCATCTCCATCAGAAAAATACCCTGGCATTACACTGCCTTCGACAAACCAGCGTTCGGAAAAGGAATAGACACCGACCAGCCCAATGCCGATATGCAGATCGGCGGCGGCGTCCACTGTAATCGCGCCACCCCATCCCGCCGAAAAGCGCGTAGCTTGGTGAAATGGGCGGTGATGGTATTCAAGAGAGACGACTGCCTCATCACTGGCCAACGGGTCGGAAAAATCTGAAAAGCCGGCCCCTAAGATCAAAGACTGCGCGTGTACAACCGGGGTGGTTAAACACAGCGCGGTGGCGATGTAGAGAAGTTTCATAACTGACGTTCACTATTAAATTGTTTCTACACGTTAATTTTTGAATCTAATTTTGACCTTTCAATGAGCGCAAGCGCACAATTGCGTGACAATTCGTGTGTGTTGCCAATTGGTCCAAATTGGGACAATCGGCGCGGTGCCTTGCGCATTCCGTCGGACCTGCATAGAAGCAGCGCGCAAATGGCATGCAGGAGGCCGTGATGGGCTTTAAGATGGGAATTGTGGGTCTGCCGAATGTGGGCAAGTCGACCCTCTTTAACGCGCTGACCAAAACCGCTGCTGCGCAAGCGGCGAATTTCCCGTTCTGTACCATCGAACCCAATGTGGGCGATGTGGCCGTGCCTGACGACCGGCTGGACAAATTGGCTGCGATTGCCAGTTCGAAACAGATCATCCCGACGCGGATGACCTTTGTGGATATCGCAGGTCTGGTGAAAGGGGCCTCGAAAGGCGAGGGGTTGGGCAACCAGTTTCTGGCCAATATCCGCGAGACTGACGCGATTGCACATGTGCTGCGCTGTTTTGAGGACGGCGATGTGACCCATGTGGATGGTCGCGTCGATCCGGTGGCCGACGCCGACACCATCGAGACCGAGTTGATGCTGGCCGATCTGGAAAGCATCGAAAAACGTCGCGCCAACTTGGTGCGCAAGCTGAAAGGCAACGACAAAGAGGCGCAGCAACAGGAGCGTTTGCTGGCCGAGGCGCAGGCCATGCTGGAAAACGGTAAGCCCGCGCGTCTGGTCGAAGTATCCGATGAGGACGCCAAGGCGTGGAAGATGCTGCAATTGCTGACCACCAAGCCGGTGCTGTACGTCTGCAACGTGTCCGAGGAAGAGGCCGCCGAGGGCAATGAGTACTCGACCCGCGTGGCCGAAATGGCCGCGGCGCAAGGCAATTCCCACGTCATCATCAGCGCCAAGATCGAGGAAGAGATCAGCCTGCTGGAAGCGGACGAGGCGCAGATGTTCCTTGAGGAAATGGGTCTGGAAGAACCGGGCCTCGACCGCCTGATCCGCGCCGGTTACGACCTGCTGAAACTGGAAACCTATTTCACCGTTGGCCCCAAAGAGGCCCGCGCCTGGACCATCCGCACCGGCACCGCCGCCCCGCAGGCCGCTGGGGTGATCCACGGCGATTTCGAAAAAGGCTTCATCCGCGCCGAGACCATCGCCTATGACGACTATATCGCCGCCAACGGCGAGCAGGGCGCGAAAGAGGCGGGCAAGATGCGGGCCGAGGGCAAGGGGTACATCGTCAAGGACGGCGATGTGATGCACTTTTTGTTTAATACGTGATAGGCCAGTGTGGCCTCATACGGTCGGTAGCGATACCGTTGTGATATAGGCGAACACGGGTGCTCTCTGGACTTGCTGGGAAAAGCTTTCTGAAATTTGGGAGCACGACAGGTGCTATCATCCTTCGATGAGTGATATTTTCAAAAGCGCCATTTTTCTGGCTTTCTCGGTCAGCACAAATGCTCTGGCCTGCACGCCGGATCCAGATTTCGCTTATGATGACATTTCCTCGCAGAACATTTTGTTGGCGACAGCCAGTCTCAAGCTGTTTGAGATCGAAAATTCCGAATCTGGGTCGTGTTGGAATGCTAGCTACGCGGATGCTCAGTACCTATTTGGGACTGGCCCAGAGCATTTCTTTGTCCAGACGTGCTTCGAAACGGAGTTTCCAGAGGATGAAGTGGGCGCAGACCCCGAAGCTCTTAGTGTTTTTGGATTTGAAACTGGTGCCAATGTTGTTTTGGGATTGGTGCTTGAGCCGGATGATCCGACAACACTGAGATATTCCATTCCGACTTGCTGGGGTTACTTCCATCTAAATCTGGACGAGTTTTCTGAACAAGAGCGGAACGAATTTTTGCAGGAACTCAAAGAGCAAGTCGAGGACGCCAATTGAAGGAAATAGCTTTGTCCTTATAGTTCTTTCGCCTGCTTGGGCTGAGTATCATCTAAGCGAGTTGTCCGACGCGAACTCAAGCACACTTTTCTCGCGATCAAATCTCACTAATCTGGGGCTCGGCCTGATGTGGGGTACTATAAATGATCGAAATCCGCGACCTCCAACTGCTCAGCGCCTTGGCGCGGCATCGGCATTTTGCCAAGGCGGCTGAGGAGTGTGGGATATCGCAGCCTGCATTTTCCATGCGTATCCGCAATCTCGAAGACCGGCTGGGTGTTTCAATCGTGCGCCGCGCGAACCGGTTTCAGGGGCTGACCGAAGAGGGCGAGATGATCGTCCAGCGCGCGCGGCGCATACTTGATGACACCAAGGCGCTGGAACAGCAGGTGTTGGCCTCGAAAGGTGAGATCACGGGGACGCTGATCCTCGGTGTGATTCCCACCGCTATCGCCTTTACCGGCCGATTGACCAAGCGGCTGCGCGATGCGCATCCTCGCATTGTCACCCGGATTGAGACGATGTCTGCAACCGCGATCCAGCACCGTCTGGACGAAGGCAGTCTGGATGCAGGCATCACCTATGGCGACAGCATCGGGACTGATCTGCGGCAGGTTCAGCCATTGTACGAAGAGACCTATGTGCTGTTGATCCCGGCCCATATGACTGCGGAAAATGGCCCGATTCCATGGGCGCGGGTCGCTGATTTTCCGATCAGCCTGCTGGAACCACAGATGCAGAACCGCCGTATTCTGGACCGTATCTTTGCCGAACAGGGCCTGCACCCGCAGGTGGTGGCGGAAACAAGCGGGTTTACCGCCTCGATGGTCATGGCGCGCGAAGGGTTGGCGGCAACGGTTGTTCCCCGCGTTCTGGTGCGGGCGCTGGGCGATCTGAAGGGCACCAGGGTGCTGCCTCTGGTCGATCCTGTTGTCAGCAAACCGATTTGCCTGGCGACGCTATCACGTGATCCTGAACTGCCCACGGTCGAGGCCCTGCGCGCGGTGGTGACGTCTTTGCGGTGATAAACTGTCGTTATCGTGCGATTGCGATATGCGATTTGACGATATGCTATTCTGATGAGACACGGAGCCTCAATCGGAGGGCATCATGGCACCATTAGATACCAAGCCATCAGGCGCACCCAAGGGCGTCTGGAAGTCAGGTAAAGGCAAGGGGCGGCATACGCCCAAGGGCCGTCAGTTCACGGATGAGGCGCAGGCGGAAATTGCACGTCTGCTGGGCGACCGCCCGCGCCGCCGCGATTTGCTGATCGAATTCCTGCACCTGATTCAGGACGAACACGGCCATATCAGCGCCGACCACATCGCCGCCTTGGCGGTTGAGATGCGGGTCGGTCAGGCCGAGATCTACGAGACTGCCACATTCTACGCCCATTTCGACGTGGTCAAAGAGGGCGAGACACCGCCGCCTGCGTTAACGATCCGTGTCTGTGATTCCCTGTCCTGCGAAATGGCTGGTGCCCAACAGCTGCAACAAGCGCTTGAGGACGGTCTGGACCCGTCCGAGGTCCGCGTTGTTCGTGCGCCCTGTATGGGTCGCTGCGACACGGCTCCGGTGCTTGAGATCGGTCACAACCACATCGATCACGCGACCCCCGAAAAGGTGCAGGCCGCGATTGCTGCGGGTGATACGCACGCGCATCTGCCTGACTATGAAGCCTTTGCTGCGTATGAAGCCAACGGCGGCTACGCCAAGCTGGCAGAGTTGCGCGACAGCGGCGATTGGGAGAAAGTGCAGGAAGACGTCCTGTCCTCGGGCCTGCGCGGTCTGGGCGGCGCTGGCTTCCCGTCCGGCAAGAAATGGGGATTCGTTCGCATGAACGAAGGCCCGCGTTATCTGGCCGTGAACGGGGACGAGGGCGAACCGGGCACGTTCAAGGACCGTTACTATCTGGAGCGCACGCCGCATGTCTTCCTCGAAGGGATGTTGATCGCCGCATGGGCCGTCGAGGCGGAAACCTGCTTCATCTACATGCGCGACGAATATCCGGCGGTGCTGGAAATTCTACGGCGCGAGATTGCCGCGCTGGAACAGGCCGGGATCGTTGAACCTGGATATATCGACCTGCGCCGGGGTGCCGGTGCCTATATCTGCGGTGAAGAATCCGCGATGATCGAGTCGATTGAGGGCAAAAAGGGCCTGCCGCGTCACCGTCCTCCGTTTGTGGCGCAGGTTGGGGTCTTTAACCGCCCGACCTTGGTGCATAATGTCGAGACGCTGTATTGGGTCACTAAGGTGTGCCGCGAGGGACCGGAGTGCCTCAACAGCACCGAAAAGAACGGGCGTAAGGGCCTGCGCAGCTATTCGGTCTCGGGCCGTGTGGCAAAGCCGGGTGTGTACCTGCTGCCTGCGGGCTCGACCATTCTGGATGTGATCGACGCTGCCGGGGGCATGGCCGAGGGCCAGACCTTCAAGGCGTATCAGCCGGGTGGTCCATCCTCGGGTCTGCTGCCCGCGTCGATGGATGATATCCCGCTGGATTTTGACACGCTGCAACCGCATGGCACCTTCATCGGCTCTGCCGCCGTGGTGGTTCTGTCCGATCAGGACACGGCCCGCGACGCGGCGCTGAACATGCTGCGGTTCTTCGAGGATGAAAGTTGCGGTCAGTGTACACCCTGCCGCGCTGGTTGCGAAAAGGCGGTCAAGCTGATGCAGGCTGACAAATGGGATCAGGACCTGCTGGAAGACCTGTGCCAGGTCATGGGCGACGCCTCGATCTGCGGTCTGGGGCAGGCAGCTCCGAACCCGATCCGTCTGGTCATGAAACATTTCGCTGACGAAATCTGAGGGGAGACAGAGCCATGCTTGATGCAAGCCCAAACAAGACCGTCACCTTCAACCTGAACGGCGAAGATGTCACCGTGCCCGAAGGCTGGACCATCTGGGAAGCCGCCAAGGGTCAGGGTTTCACCATCCCGCACCTGTGCCACAAACCGCAGCCGGGTTATCGCCCGGACGGCAACTGCCGTGCCTGTATGGTTGAGGTGGAAGGTGAGCGCACGCTGGTCGCCTCGTGCATTCGTCCGGTGGCCGAGGGGATGGTGGTCAAGACCGACAGCGACCGGGCCGAGAAATCGCGCGCCATGGTCATGGAATTGCTGGTCGCGGATCAGCCGGATGAGGCGCACGACACATCCAGTCATTTCTGGGATATGGCCAAGCTGAACGATGTCAGCGACAGCCGCTTTCCGGCGAAAGAGGCCGAGAAAATCCCGCTGCTGGATGACAGCCACGTTGCGATGCGCGTCAATTTGGACGCCTGCATAAATTGCAACCTCTGCGTTCGGGCCTGCCGCGAAGTGCAGGTGAATGATGTGATCGGCATGGCCGGTCGCGGTCACACCTCGCAGGTTGTGTTTGACCAGAACGACCCGATGGGCACATCGACCTGTGTGGCTTGCGGTGAATGTGTTCAGGCCTGCCCAACCGGCGCGCTGATGCCCGCGACTGTGCTGGACGACCAACAGCGCGGCGACAGCAAGGATTACGATAGCGAAACCGAAAGCGTCTGCCCGTTCTGTGGCGTGGGCTGTAAGGTCTCGCTGAAGGTCAAGGACGGCAAGGTCAAGTATGTCGAGGGCATAAACGGCCCCGCCAACGAAGGCCGCCTGTGTGTAAAGGGCCGGTTCGGGTTCGACTACATCCACCACCCACATCGCCTGACCAAGCCGCTGATCCGGCGCGAAGATGCGCCTGAAAAGGGGCTGAACGTCGATCCGGGCAATCTTTCGACCCACTTCCGCGAAGCAACGTGGGAAGAGGCGATGGATCTGGCCGCCACCAAGCTGAAAGCCCTGCGCGACGAAGACCCGCGCTCGGTTGCAGGCTTTGGTTCGGCCAAATGCACCAATGAAGAAGCCTATCTGTTCCAGAAGTTCATCCGTCAGGGCTTCAAGCACAACAATGTCGACCACTGCACGCGCCTGTGCCACGCGTCGTCGGTTGCGGCTCTGATCGAGAACGTCGGCTCGGGTGCCGTGACCGCGACCTTTAATGAGGTCGAGAACTCAGACGTCGTAATCATCATCGGCGCCAACCCGATCGAGAACCACCCGGTTGCGGCGACCTACTTCAAGCAGTTCACCAAGCGTGGCGGCAAGCTGATCGTGATGGACCCGCGTGGTGTCGGTATGCGCAAGTTCGCTGATGAAATGCTGCAGTTCCGTCCGGGCGCTGACGTGTCGATGCTCAACGCGATCATGAACGTGATCGTCGAGGAAGAGCTGTACGACAGCCAATACATCCACCGCTGGACCGAGAACTGGGAGGCCGAGAAAGAGCATCTGCGCCAGTTCACGCCCGAAGCGATGGCCCCGATCTGTGGCATCGAACCGGATCAGTTGCGCCGCGTCGCGCGCACCTTTGCGCAGGCCAAGGCCGGTCTGATCTTCTGGGGTATGGGCGTCAGCCAGCATATCCACGGCACGGACAATTCGCGCTGCCTGATCAGCCTCGCGCTGATGACTGGCAATGTTGGTAAACCCGGCGCGGGTCTGCACCCGCTGCGCGGTCAGAACAACGTTCAGGGGGCCTCGGATGCGGGCCTGATCCCAATGTTCCTGCCGGATTATCAATCGGTTACCGATGACGGTATCCGCGCCAAGTTCAACAACGTCTGGAACTCGGACGATTTCTCGAACGAGAAGGGTCTGACCGTCACTGAGATCATCGATCAGGCATATGCGGGCAACATCAAGGGCATGTACATTCAGGGTGAAAACCCGGCCATGTCCGACCCCGATGTGAACCACGCGCGCGAGGCGCTGGCCAAGCTGGATCTGATGATCGTGCAGGATATCTTCCTGACCGAGACGGCGAACTATGCCGACATCATCCTGCCCGCCTCGGCGCTGTATGAAAAGAACGGCACCGTGTCGAACACCAACCGTCAGGTACAGCGGGTGCGCCCTGCAGTGACCCCTCCGGGTGAGGCGCGCGAGGATTGGAAGATCACGGTCGAATTGGCACAGCGGATCGGTCTGAACTGGGATTACACTGATGTGTCTCAGGTATTCGACGAGATGAAGCTGACGATGAACTCGCTCGACAATATCACCTGGGATCGGCTGAAGACCGAAACCATCACCTATCCGTCGCTGTCCGAGACCGATCCGGGGCAGGCGATTGTGTTTGGCGATGGCTTCCCGCGCGCCGAAGGGCGGGCGAAATTCACTCCGGCAAGCGTCATCCCGCCGGATGAGGCCCCGGATGATGAGTACCCGATGATCGCAACCACCGGACGTCAATTGGAGCATTGGCACACCGGATCAATGACCCGCCGGTCAAACGTTCTGGATGCGGTGGAACCGGAAGCGAACTGTTCGATGAACCCGCGCACGCTGAAACTGATGGGCATTGAGCCCGGTGAGATGATTCGTCTGACCACGCGCCGCGGTTCTATCGAGATCATGGTGCGCGCCGACCGGGCGATTGCCGAGGATATGGTGTTCATCCCGTTTGCCTATGTTGAGGCGGCGGCGAACATTCTGACCAACTCGGCGATCGATCCGTATGGCAAAATCCCCGAGTTCAAGTTCTCGGCGATTCGCGTCGAAAAGATCGAGGACGCCATCGCGGCGGAATAGCGGGGTCTAAGACCGGTACGCTAAGGGGCGGTTCTGAACAGGGCCGCCCCTTTTTGTTGCAATGGTGGCCATTCCTGAGGTTTCTGCCTTTGGCTGCGCGGAAAATACCGGCTTTGGCCCTAAGGTCTGCGCGAACATCGCGACCCCTTGGTATCAGATCGATACGTTTCAAGGGCCGGCACTGCACAAAATAAATTGAACTCGAAAACTGTGGCTTATCGGTCTTTTGGGCGCTCCGTTCGGGTGATAACGACAACTCTCGGGAACCGAGTGAATCACCGAGGTCTTTGGTGTCTTTTCGCGCAATCAGGTTCGAGAATTTATATTAAAAAATAGCGCTTTAAGTCGATTTTTGATCAACGATTCACGCCCACAGAACACGTCGGACCGCCTTTCCGGAATGCTGGGAAACAGACAAAACCTGTTCTTTGGGCACCTCAGAAAATTGCCCGGCCTTCAGGAAATGAACCGGGGCGTCTTGAGGGTCCTCGGGATTTGCCGGAATAGACAGCGAGCCAGAATTTCCAGCTCACTCAATCACATTTACGGACAACGACATGAAACATGTTCTCTTCGCAACTACTGCGCTGATTGCGACTGCAAGCGTCGCCGCAGCGGAAGTAAGACTTGGTGGTTTCGCCCGGTTTGGTATCGGCTATCAGGAAGATCGTTCGACTGACGCGAACGTCGATGACACCATTCTGGTTTCGCGCTTTCGTCTGAACATCGACGGAGACGCAGAAACCAACGGTGGCGTCAAATTCTCGGCGCGTGTGCGGCTTCAGGCCGACGAAGACAGCAGCACAGGCGAAGCCGGTCGCGCAGGACTCAACGGCGCGCGCTTCTCGGTGATCTATGGTGGACTGCGTGTTGACGCGGGCAACGTCTCGGGCGCCTTCGACAACTCGGATCTCTACTTCGGCACCGAGCCGGGACTTGAGGAGTTCTTGGGCCAGTATTCGGGCGTAGATTACGAGTTTCTCGAATACAGCTCGACCGGAACTGGCGCTAACGCATTGTTCTTCCAATATGCGGTTGGTGATTTTGCCTTCGGTGCCTCTTATGACAGCGATGCCGTTGACGGGGCGGACCGTTGGGATGTCAGCGCGACTTACGGGTTCGAAAACTACTCGGCTACACTGATCTATGGTCAGACAAAAGGCGTTGGTGGTGCCAGCGATCAGGACCTGATCGTTTTGGCCCTGGGTGCCGAATTCGGCAATTTCAACGGCACCGTGTTCGTCGGACGTGACGGTGACACGCCAGACAACGATTTTGGCGAAGAAACTGACGGCACCGCCTATGGTTTGTCGCTGGCCTATAACATCGGAGCTGCGACCACGCTGACCGCGTCTTATGGTGACGGTTCGGCAGAAGGCGATACGCAGCAATACGGTGTTGGCATGATCTACGATCTGGGTGGCGGTGCATCGCTGCGCGGCGCTGTCGGACACGAGAAAGTGGGTCGTGCAGGTGACGGGCAAATCCTGGCCGACTTTGGTGTTCGCTTCAACTTCTGACGCGAATTGACGCAATTGAAGGGCCGGTCTTTGGACCGGCCCTTTTTCGGTGTTCTGGACAAGCTTCGCATTTATTGCCTTGATGGGCTGCACGTACGGAGAACAGTCCAAATGACGCACCAATCGCCTACGGGTTATGACGGCCCATATCCCGCCCCTGTCGAAATCATGGGGTTTACCGTTGATACGACCTGGATCGACTACAACGGCCATATGAATGTCGGCTACTACGGCGTGGCTTTCGACAATGCGTTGGAAATCCTAATGGTCGATCACCTCGGGCTGGGCGAGGGGCAGGTTCAGGCCTATGGGCACGGGCCGTATATCATTCAATCCCACCTACACTTCCTGCGCGAGATTGTGGCCGACACACCGTTTTCCTTTCGGTTTCGGATGTTGGACGCTGATCACAAGCGTGGTCACTACTTTGCTCAGATGATCTCGGATCAGGATGGACAGGTCTGCGCAACGCAGGAAGCGCTGTTCATGAATGTCAGTCACGAGACGGGCCGGTCAGTGCCCTATCCGGATTGGGCCGCTGCGCGCCTGTCGCAGATGGTTGCCGATCACAAAGTGCTGGAAACAGAGGCCCAGATCGGTCGGCCCATCGGCATTCGCCGCTAAGCGGTCCCGCGGGCTCAGTAGTCCCGTTCGAAAAAGATACCCAGACCGGTTTCGCCACGCCCGTCCACGGTCCCGCGGACGGTAAAGCTGTCGGTGACATCCAAGTTCAGGTTCACCTCGGTATCGCCTTCGGTGTTTACGGTGAAATCGGTGTAGAGGTTGTCGCTGAGATAGGCACCGGCCCCCAGCCGCCCGGCCCCTCCGGACGTTGCGCCGACATCAATCGTATCGACCCCGGTGGCCTCGCGTACACCTTTGGTTGCGTCCCCTCCGGCACCGCTGAGCTGCGCTAGCGACGCTGCCATCTGCGCGATTACAAAGGGCGAAAGCTCTGAGAACCGGTTGCCAAACAGCAACATTGCCAACGCCTCTTCGGTGGGGCGTTCGGGGTCCGAGAATACGTCGACCTGCGGCGAATCCAGCGGTCCGGCGATTTCAATCGTGGCGGTTCCGTCCGAGGTGCTGCTGGAGGATTCGAACTCGATATACGGCGTCAGGTCGCCTTGCAGGGTCACCAGACCCTTGGTCAACGCCAACCGGCGACCAAGGATGTCGATGTGGCCCCGGATCAACTCAATCTGACCGGAGGGCACCACGGAAGACGTGGTGCCGCCGATCTGGATGCGCCCGCCAAGTTCGGCATTGACGCCGCGCCCGCGGACAAAAACGGCTTTGGGGGCCAATAGGTTGATATCCAGCGCGATGCGCGACGCGCCCTTGCTGGCCTCTTCCTTGACCACCAGCTGCGCGCGCTCGCGGGTGACATAGCTGGCCGAACTTTCATTGATATGTTCGATCGGTGGAATGGGGGCTGCGCCAACAGCCCCGGCAGCGGCGGCGAGGTTGATATTCGTCTCGCCGAAATTGATCTGCCCCGCGATCGAACTGTTGCCCGCCAATGCACCGTTCACGGCGATCTGGCCGTTTAGCGTGGTTTCGTAGAGAAGATCATCGGTCAGAACCAGATTGTTGATCGACGTGACGATATTGGCGTCAAAGGGAGGCGTCAGGCCAACCGGGCCGTTGATGGTAAATCCACCACCCGCGCGAACGCCGCCCTGCATCGCAATCGTCGCGCGGCTTTGGGCTAGGGTCACCGTCCCGCCGATGCCAGTGATGGTCTGGCCGACAGATGGCAGCGCCATGGCTGTCCCCGAAGTCGTGATCGTCCCGCTCAGCGCATCCAGTGACGGCGCCCCTTTCAGTGCCAGATCAAAGTTGGCAGTTCCTTCGATCGTGTTTGGGGTGATAAACCTGTTGGCAATGCCGATATTGACGCCGCCTTTCATGGTCAGATCCGCGGTACCGGCGGATTCATCGAAGGTACCCTCAACTGTGCTGTTGATCTGGGCCGGTCCTTCGGCTTTGGCGCTGATCGTCCAGACACCCGCGTCGCGACGTGCGGTGCCATTGGCTGCGATGGTGCCAGGAAATTCGGGCGCGAAACGCTCGATCTTGTTCAGACGCGCCTCGAACTTCAGATCGGCGGCGCCTTCGGTGGTCACTGTACCCGTCAGATTGGCATAAGAACTGTCGGGGCCTTGCAGGCTGACGTCGCCCTCGAGCCCTGAGCCTGTCGGGGCAACGTTTCCGTCCAGTTTCAGCGGCCCGCTGAGGGTCTGAGAGAGCCGCCCGAGATCGTCCAGCGCGGCCGAAAAATCCAAGCCCCCTTGCGTACGGTCCAACTTGCCCGAAGCACTGGCTGTCAGCGCAGTTCCGTTCAGGCGGAAGGTGCGGATGTTCAACCCTTGTTCGTCATTCACCGCGTCCACGTTCAGAGTGGTACGACCTGCGATCAGATCATCGACAGTAGCAATGCCGGTCGAGATATCATTGGCGGTGACGTTGCCCTGAACGTCAAATGTCCGATCTGTCTGCTGGCCGCTGCCTTTGACGTCCGCCCGAACGGACCCAGCCAGATCGCGCTTCGCGATGCCCGAGAATAAGGACAGGTCTGGCGCGTTCAGCTTCACCTGTCCGTCAACTGCAATGTCGCCAGTCGGGTCGTCGATGGTGGCTGCAACCTCGGCTGTCAGGGCAGAACCGTTGACGGTGGCTTTGCGGATCACGATCTGGTCGCCGGTGCGCGCGCCGTCGAACTCAATCGCGGTTCGTCCGGTCAACAGCGGGTCAAACTCGGCCATACCTGTCTGGATGTTATCTCCGATCACGCTGGCGGTTCCGTCGAATTCCAAGGTCTGGACTGTTCCGCTGCCATCCACCTGCGCCTGCAGGGAACCGCTTAGCTCGCGTTTGGCGAGGCCGGAAAAGACCGACAAGTCGTTTGCGTTGATGCTGGCTTGCCCGTCGATGGTCAGGTTCCCGTCAGGTGTGGTCACCACGCCATTGGCCTGAGCGTCAAAAGCCGCCGAGGAAATCGTAAAGTCTCGGATCGTGATCCCATCCGTGGCCCGTTTGGCATCCAGTGTGATGTCGGTTTCACCCTCGATCACCGGGTCGATGTCGTCGCGCCCGGTCACAAGGTCCCGTCCACTGACTGTGACCTTGCCGTCAAAGCTGCGTTCCAGAGATGACCCGGTCCCCTCAACCCGGATCGAGGCTTCGCCGCCAAGGTCCAGCTTGGCCACTTCGGAAAATCGCGACAGATCATCGGCTGACAGTTCTGCCGATCCATCGATCTGCAAGCCGGTCGCAAGGCCGCTGATGATCGCATCAGCCTCAAGCGCATAGTCGCTGCCGACAATCTCGAACCCCGACAGTTTCACCGTCTGGTCGCTGCCATAATCGAACTGTCCGTCCAGTGTCACGCGGTCACCAACCGCGGCATTCAGCCCGGGGTCGGACAGGCCGATCCCGTCCAGCGCGGCCTGAACATCGCCATCGATGGTCAGCCCGCCGCTTTGGTCCAGCGTCCCTTGTCCCGATACTTGCGCTCGTTCCAGATTGATCTGAGCGGCCTTAATATCGTTGGCCGTTAAGCTCAGGTCCCAAAGATTGCCGTTCTTCACATCATACAGGGCTGACAGTTGAGCCGCGCCAATCGCGGTGTCCCCTCCGCTGATCGGCAGGACAACCTGATCCCCTTCGGGCGGGGTGATGCGACCTTGTACAGCAACCAGTTCCAGGGCGCCGCCCGCCGCAAGGCTAAGCTGGCTTTCCAGCGTCAGTGCCTGAGCGGTGATCTCGATATCGGAAATATCCAGTGCGCCGTCGGAATAGGTGCGCCCGTCAACAAACAGTTTCGTATCTGTTCCAAAGAACGTGTCCATCTCGTCGGCCAGAAACGGCGTCAGATCGCCCCCCAGATCGGCAGAAAAGGCGATGCCCTCATCGGCGCTTGCGGCTGCTGTCGGGGCCGCACGCAAGCGGACCTGCCCGGTCACGCGCAGCTGATCATAGCTGCTTAGCCCGATATCGGCGGTGAAATCGGTGACTGGCCCGGACCCTTTGGCTGTCAGCCCGATCGGGGGGCTGTCGGGGATCTTCAGCGCGGTCGAAATCAGCCCGCCGGATGCCTCGGCCACGGTCAGGTCCAGGGTGATTTCTCGGCTGGAATTCTGGAAACCGGCGGTCAGGTTCACCGAATCCCCCGCCCGGTCCAGCCGGTCGATGTTCAAGGTGGTATCCAGCGTCCCATCTGCCAACGAGAGGTTGCCATCGACCGTCAGGTCAGCGGCGACGCCGATCAGCGGCTCGCCCAGCGAAAGATCATCTATGCGCAACTCTCCGATCTCGATCGACACCGGCAGTTCGGGCAATTGAAAGGGTTGAGTTTCGGCGGAAGGCGGCGGGGCTTCTTTGGTTGTTGTTCCAGGCGCTCGGGCGATGTCGATCTCTTGCGCGACCAACGCGTTGACCGAGAAGCGTCCGCGCAGCAGGGCCAGCCGGTTCCAGTCCAGCTCGGCCCCCTTGATGGTCAGCCAGACACCTTCGTCGTCGGCGACCGTGATCTCTTGTATCGTGGCGCGCGAACTCAGCGCGCCTTCCAACCCGACAACACGCACGTTCTGATCGTCGCCCGACAGCGTGTCCTGAAGGAAGCGTTCGATCATGCTGCCGCCGCCGTCGTCCTGCGCGGCAACCGGCATCGGCGCGGCGATGACAACCGAACCAAGCAGCAGCGGATATGCAGCACGACGCATCAAAAGGCTTGTCCGATCCCTAAATAAAACTGAAGCCCGTCGCCGGTGTCACCCTGAACCGGAACAGCAAGGTCAAATCGCAGCGGGCCAAAGCCCCCAAGATCATACCGGACCCCAATCCCCGCGCCAGAGTGGACTTCTGCGTTTGTGCTGACAAACGCAGAACCATCGACCGCGCCATAATCGTAGAACCCGACCAGCGAGATTGTTTCGGTCACCTTGCCGCGTACCTCGCCGGAAAATCCAAGGAAGGATCTGCCGCCTGCGACCTCGTCGCCAACAGGAATGCCGAGGCTTTCATAGGGCTGGCCGCGTACGGTTCCGGCACCACCGGAAAAGAACAAGAAGTCAGGTGTCACGTTGGACGCAGACGGGCCCAAGACCGAACCCAGTTGTACGCGACCGGCCAATACCAGACGGCCGCCGGTTCCAAGGCTGGTATAGGCGCGTCCGTCCAGAAACATTCGCACGCCCGAGTCGGTTCCCGAAAAGCCTGCAAATGGCATCACTTGCGAATCCAGATAGAACCCGCGCGTGGCGCTGACTTTGCTGTCTCGCTGGTCCCATTCCGACCGGAAAGGCAGGATGAAATAACGAAACTTGCGCCCATCTCCGTATGCATCGTCGGCGTCGGACCACTGAAAACCAGCTGATGCCTCGGCATATAACCTGTCGGAAAAGGTACGGCGCGCACCATAGGCCAGCGACGCGATGGTTACGTTATAGTTTTCTGTGTTGCGGCGCTCCAGCAGGGCGCTCCAGAATGTGTTGTCATCGGGACCCAGCCGGTCGGGTTGATCCAGCCGCAGACCGATCCTGCCATCCAGATCTTCCGCCCCACCGATATTGCGCAAGGCAAGTTCAAAGCGCAGCCTCTCGGCGCGTCGGAACACATTGCGATGTGTCCAAGTGGCCGTCAGGTCCACCCCGTCGCGCGAGGCGATCTCGGCCCCAAAGGTGATCCGGCGCGGCGGCAGGTCTTCGAAAGTCGCGTCAAAGTCCAGAGTGCCATCCGGATTGGGGGTCTCGCGTTCCTTGATCGACACCGTCGCAAAGGTTCCGGTGCGCCGCAGGCGTGTGCCGACTTTTTGGACCTCTTCCGGAGAATAGACCTGACCGGTTGGGAACCCTGCGATCTTTTCAATCGAGCGGCGACGCACCTTTGTGTCGCCATCGATGAACATCTTGCCGAATGTCAGACGGGGACCGGGTGCAAGATCGATCTGGGAATCCAGTCTCTTCTGGGTGTGTCGGGCAATGACCTTTTGATCCTCGACATCGGCCTTGGCGTGACCGGCATTCCTCCAGCCCTGCACACCGGCCGAGGCCGCTTGTTGGATCGCGCCGGTCGTGGCGCGTTTGCCGGTCGCATATTCGGGGGGCAGTTCGGTATTGGGCGACAGGGGCTGCACGATGGCGGTGCCAAATGTATATATCGGTCCGGGATTGACCAGAATGACGGCCCGCTTGAACTGTGGCGGTGCTTCGAGCGAGTTGATGTCGGCGGCTTCCTGACCGTCCAGCTTGATGCTGACGACCGGGGCGAAATAGCCCTCGTCATACATGATCTGCACGATGGTGCGGTAATCGGATAGCGCAGCGGACAGGATTTCCAGCGAAGTATCCAGCCCGCGTGAATCTGCTGTAAAGACGGAAGAGGTTTCTTCCAGCCGCTCGACCAATTCCTTTGGTGCGCCGGGTGCGGACAGGCTGATTTCAAGGGCGGTTGCAAGCGTCGGGGACAGGGTAGCCAGTGCAGCGAAAATCCAGCCTCTCAGAACGCGCTGCGGTCTGCCCCTTGTCATCATATGTCTCAACTGCCCCAAGCTGAAATCGTTATTGCCGCGAAATACCCATCGGTGCGGCCGGTTAAGTTCAACTTAGAGCATCTGTTTGGCTTCAGGGGAAGGATTAATCACGCGGCACTGGTATTGTAGCCGACAAAATCAGGCGCGTAGACGGACTAGGAATCCGCATTGCGGAACCAGCGGATGATCACGGCGCGGTCCTCGGGTTCCATATAGGTCACATTGGCGGGCGGCATGGCATGCGTCACACCTGCCTGCAGATATATCTGTTGCGCATTCCGGGCGATGTCACCTTCGGTTTCCAGCAGAACGCCTTTGGGGGCCCAGAGGATGCCGTCCCACACCGGTTCGCGGGCGTGGCACATTGAACAGCGGCCCAACACGATGTCATGTGCCTCGTCGAAACCCTCGGCAGCGGCGAACCGCTGCTCGTAGGGTGTCAGTGGTTCAGCCTCGGCCTCCTCGACCGGTTTGTACATCGGCGCAGTGGACAGCCACATGATGGCGACGAACAGAAGCGCGGTCACAAGCCATGTCCAGGTCGGGTTGCCCGCGCGGGCATGGTGGGTGTTGAAATAGTGTCGGATCGTCACGCCCATCAGGAACACCAGCGACGCAATGATCCAGTTGTATTCGGTCGCAAAGGCCAACGGATAGTGGTTCGACAGCATCAGGAACACGACCGGCAAGGTGAGGTAGTTGTTGTGGGTCGAGCGTAGCTTGGCGATCTTGCCGTACTTTGGATCCGGCGTGCGGCCGTTCTTGAGGTCATCCACCACAATGCGCTGGTTGGGCATGATGATGAAAAACACGTTCGCCGTCATGATTGTGGCGGTAAACGCGCCCAGATGCAGCATCATTGCGCGCCCGGTGAAAATCTGGTTGTACCCCCAGCCCATCACCACCAGCAGCACAAACAGCAAGACCATCAGCAGGGTCGGGCGCTCACCCAGTCCCGATTTGCACAGGTAGTCATAGATCAGCCAACCCACCGTCAGCGAAGCGGCCGAGATCAGGATACCCTGCCACAGCGCCAGATCGGCCTTTTGTGCGTCGATCAGGTACAGCTCTCCGCCGACCCAATAGACCAGCATCAGCAGCGCCGCGCCGCTGAGCCAGGTGGCATAGCTTTCCCATTTGAACCAGGTCAGATGGTCCGGCATCCGTTCGGGCGCGACCAGATATTTCTGAATGTGATAGAAGCCGCCGCCATGCACCTGCCATTCCTCGCCATCCGCTGGGCCAGGAATGTCGCGGTTCAGGCCAAGGTCCAACGCGATGAAATAAAAGGATGATCCGATCCAGGCGATTGCGGTGATGACGTGCAGCCAGCGCACGGCAAAAGCCATCCAATCCCAGAACACGGCGAAGTCGTACATTGGTGATGTCTCCGATTGCTTGGGGCCACACTAGGCAAGCGGGTATTTATTCGGTATTCCCATATATTGCCAAGCTGTATCAAAAAAATCGAAAAGATGTCCTATCTCGACAACATACGCACTTTTGTCAGGGTTTACGATCTCGGCAGCATGTCTGCTGCCGGGCGTGACCTGCGGATTTCTCCCGCAGTGACCTCAGCCCGAATATCGCAGCTCGAAGATCATCTCGGGGTTCGCCTTTTTCAGCGGACAACGCGGAACCTGTCGCCAACCGAACAGGGCAAGGCGTTCTACCCCGGCGCGGTGTCGGTGCTGGACGCGGTGGATGAGGCCGAGGCGCAGGTCACGCATTTGACCGAGGCGCCGCGCGGATCGCTGTTCGTTGCAGCGCCGCTTGGCGTCGGGCGGCGCTTGCTGGCCCCGAACGTGCCAGATTTTCTTGCCGAATACCCTGAGATTGATGTGCGGCTGCGATTGACCGATCGATCCGTTGATCTGACAACCGAAGGGCTGGACCTGGCCTTTTTCATCGGTCAGCCAGAAGACAGCACATTGCGCATTCGCAAGATCGCGGATTGCCAAAGGGTCTTGTGTGCCGCGCCCGATTATGTGGATCGGCGCGGGATGCCGCAAACCGGTCGGGATCTGATTGCAGACAAGCACGAGTGCCTGAACCTGCGCTATCCCGGCGCGACCGAGTTCCAATGGGTACTGGAAACGCCAGATGGCCCAAATCGCTTTGCCGTGACCGGGCGCTTTGAATGTGATGACGGGGACGTGCTTACGGATTGGGCGCTGTCAGGGCAAGGGATCGCAATGAAGCCGATGTTCGAGGTGGCCGATCACCTGAAAGCCGGAAGGTTGGTGTCTGTCGCGCAACAGACGCCTCCGGTTCCGGTACAGATGGCGTGCCTCTATACCCATCGTCGGCATCAGGATCCCAAAGCCCGGTTGTTCATGGATTTCATGATCGAACGGATCAGCAAGGTCGTGCGAAGCGTCGAAGAAACCGCCTAGAGGCGGGGTCGATCAGCAGCGGTCCTCTAGCTGCCGCGATAGGTCGAATAGCCGTAGGGCGAAAGCAACAGCGGCACGTGATAGTGCGCCTCGGCATCCGACATACCGAACCGGATTGGCACTTGATCCAGAAACAGAGGCTCTTCGGCGGTCTGATCGGTTGCGCGCAGGTAATCTCCGGCGAAAAACACCAGTTCATAGGTGCCGGTTTCAAAAGTCTCTTGCGGCAGGATCGGTTCGTCCGTGCGGCCATCGGCATTGGTCACGGTCTCGGCCAGTTTGTGATGCGTGGTCCCGTCCACCTTATAGAGCGCGATCTTCAGCCCTTGGGCCGGGCAGCCGCGTGCCGTGTCCAGAACGTGGGTTGTCAGGTATCCAGCCACCGGAACCTCCTTCTTTTTGTTCGCGCCATTTGTGCTCGCAGCCGGATGGTCTGCGCCGACAGGTATATTTTGAGACACTCTGATTTGAAACCGCAGCATTTGGGAATGCCGAAAGAAATGGAAACAGCGTTCGGATTGATTTGATAATTCTACCGGCAATTCTGCGCTAAAGCTGTGTGAACTGAATAGACCAAGACGGAAAACAGCATGCAGCCTCCTCGTTATCCCCGCGATATGATCGGATACGGAGCCACCCCGCCAAACGCCCAATGGCCGGGCGGTGCAAAGATCGCGATTCAGATCGTGCTGAACTATGAAGAAGGCGGTGAGAACTGCATCCTGCACGGCGATGCCGCATCCGAGGCATTTTTGTCCGAGATCGTCGGCGCGGCGCAATGGCCGGGTCAACGCCATTGGAACATGGAGTCTATATATGAATACGGCGCGCGCGCCGGGTTCTGGCGTCTGCACCGGTTGATGAAGGACCTTCCGATCACGGTGTACGGCGTGGCGACCGCATTGGCACGTTCGCCCGATCAGGTTGCGGCAATGAAATCCGCCGGATGGGAGATTGCCAGCCACGGCCTGAAATGGGTCGAGCACAAGGACATGTCGGAAGACGAAGAGCGCGCCCAGATCGCCGAAGCGATCCGCCTGCATACCGAAGTTGTCGGCGAGCGTCCCTATGGCTGGTATACTGGACGGTGCTCCGAGAATACCGTGCGTCTTGTGGCCGAAGAAGGCGGTTTCGATTATGCCGCAGACACATATACCGACGATTTGCCCTACTGGACAAAGGTCGGTAAACGCGATCAGCTGATCGTGCCCTATACGCTGGATTGCAACGACATGCGGTTTGCCACACCGCAGGGATTCAACTCGGGCGATCAGTTCTATTCCTATCTCAAGGACAGTTTCGACGCGCTTTACGAAGAAGGCGAGGCTGGTTCGCCCAAGATGCTGTCGATCGGTTTGCACTGCAGACTGATCGGCCGCCCGGGCCGCGTCATGGCGCTAAAGCGGTTTCTTGATTATGCGGGCGGGTTTTCCGATGTCTGGTTCGCGACACGGCAGCAGATCGCTCGTCACTGGGCGGCGGTACATCCGGTGCAGTCAGCCGCGAAACCGTCATTGATGCAGCGGTCCGAATTCGTCGACACTTACGGCGGTATCTTCGAGCATTCCGCCTGGATCGCGGAACGGGCCTATGATCTGGAACTAGGCCCGGCCCACGACACCGCTGGGGGTTTGCACAACGCGCTGACCCGCATGTTCCGATCCGCGACCGAGGATGAGCGTCTGGGCGTCCTGACCGCGCACCCGGATCTTGCGGGCAAACTGGCACAGGCCAAACGTCTGACGGCGGAAAGCACGTCTGAGCAGGCCTCAGCCGGTCTGGATGCTTTGACGGATCAGGAACGGCAAGCTTTTACCGACCTGAACACGCAGTACATCGAAAAATTCGGGTTTCCCTTCATTATCGCGGTGCGCGACCATGACAAGGCCTCGATCCTTGGGGCGTTTGAACGCCGGATCGAACAGGATCGTGCGACCGAATTTGCCGAAGCGTGCCGTCAGGTCGAACGCATTGCCGAATTCCGCCTGCGCGACTTGTTGCCGTCATGAGCCTGCAGATCGTCGTCGAACCGATCTCGGCCAAGGCATTCGCGCCATTCGGAGATCTGATGGAGGTGACCGGTGAGCCCGACAAGATCATCAATCAGGGTCAATGCGGGCGATATCACGATCGTGCCTCGCTCGACTTTTCGGATGGCCGCGCCGGGATCAGCCTGTTCAACGCCAATCCAAGGGCGTTGCCCTACCCGCTGGACATGGTCGAACGCCACCCGGATGGCAGTCAGGCTTTCATCCCAATGTCTCACCAGCCCTTTCTGGTCATCGTGGCACCGGACGAGGGAGGCAAGCCGGGTCTTCCGAGGGCGTTCGTCACGCAGCCGGGCCAGGCGGTGAACTACCATCGCAGTACGTGGCACGGGGTTCTCACACCCCTGTACGCACCGGGACTGTTCGCGGTCGTCGACCGCATCGGCGACGGCCCCAACCTTGAAGAATACTGGTTCGACGAAGCTTACCAGGTAATCGAACCACAAAGCTGAAGCCGACGCAGAAACGGCAAGAACCCCATTGGATCTTAGGGAGGACAACAAGACCATGGCCGACACTTCGATAGGAACGCCCGAGCAACTTCGGGATCCAAATTTCACCCCCGGGTTACACAAGGCGATCCCTTTGGGCATTCAACATGTTCTGGCGATGTTCGTCTCGAACGTGACGCCCGCGATTATCGTGGCCGGGGCCGCCGGGTTCGGGTTTGGCTCGAACTCGCCTGATTTTCCGCAGCTTCTGTATCTGATTCAGATGTCGATGCTGTTTGCCGGTCTTGCGACCCTGCTGCAGACCGTGACCATCGGGCCGGTTGGGGCCGCCTTGCCCATTGTCCAGGGCACAAGCTTTGCCTTCCTGCCGATCATGATCCCGCTGGTTGCGGGCAAAGGCGTCGACGCGCTGGCCGCTCTGTTCGGAGGCGTGCTGATCGGCGGCTTGTTCCACGCCTGTCTGGGGCTGGTCATCGGCAAGATCCGCTTTGCGCTGCCGCCTTTGGTGACAGGCCTTGTTGTAACAATGATCGGTCTGGCCTTGGTCAAGGTCGGTATCCAATACGCCGCCGGCGGTGTGCCCGCCATCGGAACGCCCGAATACGGCTCGTTACTGAACTGGTCTGCCGCGCTGGTCGTTGTTGTCGTCACACTCGGGCTGAAATTCTTCACGCGCGGGATGCTCTCGGTTTCGGCGGTTCTGGTTGGTCTGGCTGTTGGCTACGCCTACGCTCTGTTGATGGGCATGGTCACCTTTGAGGCAATTGGAACCAGTTGGGGTCGCGCTGCGGCATTCGCGCTGCCGGTACCGTTCAAATACGGGTTTGAATTCTCTGCCGCCGCCATCATCGGTTTCTGCCTGATGTCATTTGTATCGGCGGTGGAAACCGTGGGCGATGTTTCGGGCATTACCAAAGGCGGCGCAGGTCGTGAGGCAACCGACCAAGAGATCGCCGGTGCCACTTACGCTGATGGTCTGGGGTCTGCCGTTGCAGGTATTTTTGGCGGCTTTCCCAACACCTCGTTCAGCCAGAACGTTGGCCTGATCGCGATGACCGGCGTGATGAGCCGCCATGTGGTAACCTGCGGAGCGCTGTTCCTGATCCTGTGTGGGCTGGTTCCAAAAGTCGGTGCCATCATCCGTACCATTCCGATTGAGGTTCTGGGCGGCGGTGTGATCGTGATGTTCGGTATGGTCGTCGCCGCCGGTATCTCGATGCTGTCCGACGTGAACTGGAGTCGCCGCAACATGGTGATCTTTGCCATCTCGCTGAGCATCGGTCTGGGGCTGCAACTTGAGCCCGGCGCAGTGCAGCACCTGCCGGACACACCGCGCATTCTGATGACCAGCGGCTTGTTACCCGCGGCTTTGATCGCGATTGTTCTGAACTTGCTGTTGCCGGAAGAGCTGGCGGCTGAGTCGACCGAGGAAGTCTCGGGCGGTATGGCCGGTCATGGCTCGGGCAGCCTGCCGTCGGAATAAGCTAAGCACTTACCGCAGCGCCGATCAGGTGCTGCGGTTCTAACCGGTTTGGGCCATCAGCCGAGCCACGTCCAGCATACGTGCGGAAAAGCCCCATTCATTGTCATACCAGCCAAAGACGCGAAACTGGCGGTCCCCGACCGCGCGCGTCTCGGGGCCTGCGATGACCAGCGATTCAGGACGCGCCCTCAGGTCTGATGACACCAGCGGCATATCGGTCCAACCCAGTACAGCCGAGATGTCGACCGCCTGACGCAGCGCGGCATCAAAGGCGCCTGTGCCCATGGTTCGATCCAGCGAAACAACAAGATCCACAGCCGAGACGCTGGCCGTTGGCACCCGCACTGCAGCACCCGAGATGCGGCCCGCAAGATGCGGCAGCACAACATCGATCAACTGTGTGGCGCTTGACGTGGTTGGCACCATCGACAACGCCCCCGCGCGAGAACGCGCCAGATCGCCACGCGGCGCGTCCACCATGGGCTGACTGTTCGTATAACAGTGGATCGTTGTCATATGCCCCGAGACGATGCCGCCGATTTCGTCCAGCATCCTGACCAGCGGCGCAAGGCCGTTGGTTGTGCATGAGGCGTTCGAGACGATCCGGGCGGTGCCCAGTTGATCTTCGTTCGCGCCCAGAACCACGGTCACCTCGGCAGCAGGTGAGGGCCCCGAGATCAGAACCTTGCCCGCCCCGGCGGTCAGCCCGCGACGCGCGACATCCGATGTGCGGGCAACGCCGGTGCAGTCCAGCAGGACGTCGACGCCGCTCAGGTCCACATTGGCCAGATCGGCGCTGTGAGTGACCGGAAATGCCTGCCCATCGACCTGCAGCGCATCGCCTTCAGCCAGCACCTTCCCGGGATAGGGGCCGAACGTGCTGTCGTATTGGAACAGGTAGGCGCAGGTCTCAAGCGGCGCGATATCATTGATCAGCACCAGCTCGATATCACCGCCGCGCGGCTGGGCCAGCAGCTGCCGCAAGATCGTGCGGCCGATACGGCCGAATCCGTTGATCGCGAGTTTCATGCGCAAGCTATGGCAGGCGAAACAGGCGACCTCAATGAAAGTATTGTACCAATCTCAGCCGCAGCTGACCTGCGAAAAGAACTGACCCGAGATGTTCTGATACATGCTGGGGACGATCACTTTGCACCCGGTTGCCTGCTGGATCGCGGCAATTGCCTGAATGGTGCGCAGACGTGGCGGCGGGCCAAAGGGGTTGAGGTTGTTGTTGTCGCGCGTCGCCCGGTAAATGACGGGTTCATCGGACACTTGGGTCACCGCCCAGGTGCGGCTCATGACAAAGACGGATTTGGTTTCTTCCTTCGCCGCAACCGGCGTTGCATCCAGGGCCGTCAGGCCAACCACGGCCGCGATGGCCAGAATCGTTCCGCGCAAAAACATCGAATGTCTCCAGTGCTGAAATTTCCGCCGTATTTCAACAGATTCCGAGGCTTATGTGAACCCCTTGCCCGTGAAGAGGGTTAGCGCGGTGACAGGCTCAGCGGCATGTGTCGGTTCACATCCTTGTAGAGCAGATAGCGAAAGCGGCCCGGACCACCGGCATAACAGGCCTGCGGGCAGAAGGCGCGCAGCCACATATAGTCGCCGGCCTCAACCTCGACCCAATCCTGGTTCAGCCTGTAAACCGCCTTGCCTTCAAGCACATATAGCCCGTGTTCCATCACATGGGTTTCGGCAAAGGGAATCACGCCGCCGGGTTCGAAATTGACGATATTGACGTGCATGTCGTGGCGCACATCCTGTGGATCGGCGAAACGGGTGGTGGACCAGCGGCCCTGTGTGCCCGGCATTTCGATCGGCGTAACATCGCGTTCATTGGTTATAATCGGGTCCGGCAGGGGCAGGTCCGGTACGGGCTCATAGGCTTTGCGAACCCAATGAAAGCGAGCAACGCTGTCAGCGGTATTGTGCAAGGTCCAATCCGACCCGGGTGGGATATACGCGTATCCGCCGGTCTCAAGATTGTGAGTCTCGCCACCCAAGGCCAGCGTCACGGTGCCCTCGACGACAAACAGCACGGCCTGCGCCTGCGCGTCGGTTTCGGGACGGTCGCTGCCGCCACCGGGCTGAACCTCCATGATGTATTGCGAAAACGTCTCGGCAAAACCGCTCAGGGGGCGCGACAGAACCCAAAGGCGTGTGCCTTCCCAGAAGGGCAGGTAGCTGGTGACGATGTCGCGCATGGTGCCTTTGGGGATGACCGCATAGGCGTCGGTAAACACCGCGCGGTCTGTCAAAAGCTGATCCTGGCCGGGGTGTCCGCCGGTCGGCGCATAGTAGTTCGGTTGTGCCATCGAATGCCTCGGGTTGGTGGTCCGGGCACTATGCGGATAACCGGCAACCTGGCCTAGCGGCGGTCTGCCAATAGGATTGTTCTGAAAATTTTGAAGATATCACTCGGGGCTTGGCCCCGGGCGTCGCGCGGTATAGTGTTGAACCCAAACCTTTTTCAGTTTCATGAGGCCATTATGAAGGCTTGGATTTTCACTACACTGGCAGCCTGCGCTGCCCTTAGCCTAAGCTGCGCTGTTCAGGCAAAACCTCTGTCCCGAATAATCTCGGAAATGGGCTTGAGCCCGGCCGATTTTGAGGTTCTGAGCGCGACTTCGGACTCAATGTTCGCCAATGGCGCACCCGGTGTTGGAACCGAACGCGAGTGGATAAATGACGCCACCGGATCCAAAGGCACGATTCGGGTCCGGGAAGTCCGCGACAACTGCGTGCATTTGCAGCATTTCATCCGTCCGGACGGTGCCGATCAGACCCGTGAGGTGCGCACCCGCAGATGTCGTGATGCAAGCGGCGCGTGGGTCATGACACCCTGACCGGGCGTCCCGGCTAGTAGCCACGCTCTCGGTCGACCTCGTGCAGCAATGGCGCGCCGGTGCTGAGCCGCCGGAAGTTTTCGGCCACATCCGCCAGCGCGTCGCCCAGATGCCAGCCCGAGACATGGGGCGTGATCGTCACACCCGGATGGGCCCATAGCGGACTTGTGGGTGGCAGTGGTTCCTGACTGGTCACGTCCAATACCGCATGCCCTGGGCTCCCGCTGTCCAAAGCAGCGATCAGGGCGTCCTCGTCGATCAGATCGCCGCGCCCGGCATTCAGCAACTGGCTGCCGGGTTTCATCATCGACAGCACCTGCTTGCCGAACAGCCCAACTGTCTGCGGTGTCGATGGCAGGATGGCACAGACATGATCGCAGTGTGCCAGTACCTCGGGCAGCGCGTCGTCTCCATGCAGACAGGTCACGCCCTCGATAACTTTGGGCGAGCGGCTCCATCCCAGAACCTGGAATCCAACAGCGCGCAGCATGATGGCCGTTCGCGCGCCGATGTGACCCAGCCCCAGCACGCCTACCACGGTGTCAGGCGTGCTGACCGGCGCTTTCGGGGACCACTCGGCCCGCGTCTGCGCGCTTTCATGGAACGCCATGTGCCGTTGCTGACGCAGGATATAGGCGACAAACCATTCGGCAATGCCCTGAGCAGGCGCATCCGGCTTGAGCCGCGCAATGCGAACATGGTCTGGCAATTTCGGATTGCCGACGATGGTTTCAACGCCAGCCCCCAGTTTCTGAACCAGTTTCAGGTTGGGCAGGCGACTCGGCTGATCGTCCTGCAATCCAACCAGCGCCAGCATGGTGATGTCTGAGGCGTCCCCGATCGTATCAGGCGTACGCACATCCGCGTCAGGAAGCCGTTTGCGGACCTCTTGTGCGATGTCGCTGTCGCTTATCCAGCCGGTCAGGCCCGTCTCGATCAATAGTGCCATTTGCGTGCCCTTGTTTTGGTTGCAGGTGACGTCCCGTCACGCGGGTAGACATGGTATCGGCAGCTAAGTCATTCTCGGACCCAAGGTAAAGCCCGGTTTGCGGGGCGTAGGAGTAGTAGCAATGACAATGTCTTTCGGGCTGCGCGAGGAAAACCGCGTTCTGTTGAGCCGGGTGGCGGATATGATCCGGGATGACATCATGCCCTTGGAGCGTGAATATCAGGCCGAGGTCGGCAAGGGCGACCGCTGGCAGTACACGCAGCGGCAGACGGACATACTCGAAGGATTGAAGGCCAAGGCCAAAGCCGCTGGTCTGTGGAATTTTTGGCTGACCGACAGCGACAAGGGGTTTGGCCTGACCACGGTTGAATACGCCTATTTCGCCGAAGAGATGGGCAAGACGCCGCTGGGGGCCGAGGTTTTCAACTGCTCTGCCCCCGACACCGGCAACATGGAGGTCTTTGAACGCTACGGCACTGACGCGATGAAGGAACAGTGGCTCAGGCCACTTTTGGATGGTCGGATACGGTCTGCGTATCTGATGACGGAACCGGATGTCGCCTCGTCCGACGCCACCAATATCTCGATGTCCTGCGTGCGCGATGGCGACGCCTATGTCCTCAATGGCGAAAAGTGGTGGGCGTCCGGGGCAGGCGATCCGCGTTGCAAAGTCTATATCGTGATGGTCAAGACCGCCGGAGACGAGCAGCCGAAACACAAGCGACAATCGATGATCGTCGTGCCCGCCGACACGCCCGGGATCGAGGTATTGCGTCCGATGCAGGTCTATGGCCACGATGATGCGCCGCACGGCCATATGCATATCAGGTTCACCGATGTGCGTGTTTCGGCCGAGAACATGCTGCTGGGCGAAGGACGTGGTTTCGAGATTGCGCAAGGCCGTCTGGGGCCCGGCCGTATCCACCATTGCATGCGCGCCATAGGGCAGGCCGAAACTGCACTGGAACAGATGTGCAAGCGGTCGCTTCAGCGCGAGGCGTTCGGCAAGAAGCTGGCGCAGCTTGGGGCCAACTACGACATCATTGCGGAATGCAGGATGGAGATCGAAATGGCCCGCCTTCTATGCCTCAAGGCGGCCTGGTACATGGATCAGGGCGACGCCCGCGCTGCCGCACCGTGGATCAGTCAGATCAAGGTCATCGCCCCGCGGGTTGCGCTCAAGGTCATCGACGAGGCAGCGCAGATGTTCGGAGCGCAGGGGATCAGTCAGGACACACCACTTGCGACGGCCTGGACCCATGTTCGGACGCTGAGACTGGCGGACGGTCCGGATGCGGTGCATCGCAGGCAGGTGGCGCGGGCCGAATTGAAGAAATACACGCAGGAAAAGGTCTGATCGAAATACAATGACAGACGCGCAGTCCAAGCCCAGTTTCTTTCATGTCTCAGAGGGTGGGGTTTTCGTCGGAAACGATCCCGCCCGTGGGCCGTGGTCGGCAGATCACTGTCATGCGGGTCCTATTGCCGGCCTTATCACGCGCGCCGCCGAGGCCGAGGTTGGTTCAGACAAGATGCTGACACGGCTGACCGTGGATCTGATACGCGCAGTGCCGTTGTCGGGGTTGCATGTCGCGGCGGAAACCACGCGGCACACCAAAACCCTGGCAACGACCCGAGTAACGGTGCACGATCTGGACGGGACGCTTTGTGCCAGCGCCTCGACCATGCACATGGTGCGCCGCAACCTTGGGCCCGTGCCGGATGCTCCGTCAGAACCAATTCTGCTGGCGGACGCCGTAAAGGGCCCGTTCCCGATAGGAGAGATTCGCCACAACCTGCCTTGTTTCGCGCATTTCGCCGACGTCAGATACCCGAAGGGAGGCAATCAAGGGGCCGGACCCAAAACCGTTTGGATGAATACTCCCGCTATACTCGATGGCGAAACGCCATCGCCGATTCAGGCGCTGTGCCCGTTGGCCGATTGTGGCAACGGTATCTCGTGGAATGCACCCACTTCCGAAATGGGGTTCATGAACACGGATCTGACGATGCAGATCCACCGCGAACCGCTGCCGGGCTGGTTCGCGGCGCAGTCACTCTCGCGCTGGCAGCCGACGGGGATCGGCATGTCGCAAACAGTGCTTTATGACACCGAAGGCCCGGTCGGCACGGCGTTGCAAACACTGGTTTTGTTCCCGCCCACGTAAGTTGACGCGCGGGTTCCTGCGTCTGAGACCGGAAAGCCATTGCTGTCCGGTGGCAGGCGACCTATCTTCGCCTCATGCGATGGCTGGCGACATTTCTGACCTGCTGTGTGCCGCTTCCGGCACTGGCGCACCCGCATGTCTTTATCGACACGGGGCTGGAATTCATCGTGGATGAGGCCGGTAACCTGACACATGTGCGTGTCACCTGGGCTTATGATGAGCTCTACTCATTGTTTCAGCTCGAAGAGTATAAATTGGATCAGGATGGCGATGGGAATCTGACCAAAGCGGAAGAGGCTGTTCTTGCCGGGTTCGATGCCCAGTGGATGGAGGGTTACAACGGCGATCTCGTGGTGCAGGCCGACGGTCAACCGGTTCTTCTGTCTGGTCCAATGCAGGCCACGGCTGTCACCGAGGACGGTCGCATTGTGACCACCCATCTGCGAGCGGTCGAAGGCGGGCCGGTACCGGCACATGCGCTGTCCGCGAAACCGTATGACGAGAGCTATTATACTGCCTACGAAGTCGCCCGTCCGGTCACCGTATCGGGCCCTGCCGTTTGCTCAATCGAGCGCATCGATGCCGATATTGACGGCCAGCTGGCACAGATGCAGGCGTTCTTGCGGACGCTTGACGCTGACTATGACCTTGAGGAAAACGATATTCCCCTGGTCGGCGAAAGCTTTGCGACCGAGATTCTGGTGTCATGTCCCGATACCTGATTGTTCCTGTTGTTTTGGCAGGGGGTGTACTGCTCTGGTTCTGGGGCAGCGGTGGATTCGACCAGCTTGCCGCCTGGGCAGCTGGTGAACAGCGCGAGTTTCAAAACCAGATCGCGCGCGGGTTACGCGCTGTACGGGCGGAACAGCCAGAGGCGGTCGCAACTTTGCTAACCGTCTGCTTTGCTTACGGATTTTTTCACGCTATCGGCCCGGGTCACGGAAAGGTTTTGATCGGCGGCTACGGGTTGGGTCGACAGGTGGCCTTTTTGCGCCTTTCGGCAATCAGCGTGCTGTCCAGTCTGGGTCAGGCCGTTACCGCCGTTGTGCTGGTCTACGCCGGAGTTCTGGTGTTTCAGATGTCTCGGCAGAGCCTGGTCGGAACGACCGAGCAAATCATGGCCCCGGTCAGCTACGCCGCGATTGCCGCGATTGGGCTGTGGTTGGTGTTCCGGTCCTTGCGCAGCTTTGCCCGGCGGCGACGCAGCGAAAAGACCCTTCATGATCACCACCACCATCATGATCACCACCATCACGACGATGGCACTTGCGCCGATTGCGGGCATAAACACGGCCCGACGCCGGACGAAGTCGCCAATGTCGCAAGCCTGCGCGAAGCAGTGCTTCTGATCGTCGGGATTGCCGCGCGGCCTTGCACGGGCGCGTTGTTCGTTCTGATCCTGACCTGGCAGATGGGCATCGCCTTAGTGGGAATCGCCGGGGCGTTTGCAATGGCATTGGGAACAGCGACCGTGACAACGCTTGTCGGGTGGACCTCGTTTGGTTTGCGCGGCGGTTTGCTGGCGTCAGCGTCGGCCACCCGGATTGCCTCGATCCTGGCGCCAACGATAGAATTGATGGCGGGCCTGCTGATCGCCGTTGTTGCCAGCGGGCTATTGTTGCGGGCGCTTTGATCTAGTCAAAAACCGGTTCAGGATAGCCAGCCCGCGCCAGATACAACCCCTGCGGCGGGCACACCGGACCGCATGCGGCCCGATCCGCAGCCTCCAACGCGTCGCGCACATCCTCGGGCGTCCACGCCCCTGCACCAACACGTTCCAGAGTGCCCACGAAGCTGCGCACCTGATTGTGCAGGAACGACCGGGCGCGAACGTGAAAATGCACTTCGGGACCTGAAAAGCCCTGAACCTGTTCCACCCGCAGTTCGTCCAGCGTTTTCACCGGGCTGGCGGCCTGACAAATGGATGACCGGAACGTGGTGAAATCGTGCCGGCCAATCAGCTCATCCGCCCCGGCCTGCATCGCGCCGATGTCCAACTTATGATTGATGCGCCAGACCTGCCCGTTGTCATGCGTCGCCGGTGCGCGCCGCATCAGGATGCGGAACAGATATTGCCGCTCGATGGCCGAGAACCGGGCATGCCAGTCATCATCCACCCGTACGGCCTTAATAATGGCGACAGGCTGCGGTTTGAGGTGATAGTTCAGCGCCTCGGACAGGCGGAACGGATCCCAATCGCGCGCCATGTCGCAATGAGCCACTTGCCCCAACGCATGCACACCCGCATCGGTGCGCCCTGCGGCGGCAATCGTGTGCTCACCGGGTTGAATGCGTGACAGGGCCTGCTCGATCGCGCCCTGCACCGATGGCAAGTCCTTTTGCCGCTGCCAACCGGCAAACGGTTCCCCTTGGTATTCTACTTTTAGCGCGTATCTGGGCATGCGACCGCTGGTAGCGCGCGGCGTGCGAACGGGCAAGGGGGGTAAAAGCTCTGGCATGTGCGCGACCGGCTACCTATCTTGAGCGAAACGAAAAATTGCGGGGCGACAGATTGGTCATCTCATCACTGGCAGACAGTCTTGTGCGCGGCGTTGAATCGATCGGCGAC
Source organism: Ruegeria sp. CH11 (assembly GCF_056537105.1). NCBI lineage: Bacteria > Pseudomonadati > Pseudomonadota > Alphaproteobacteria > Rhodobacterales > Roseobacteraceae > Ruegeria > Ruegeria sp. CH11. Next base: position 202,040 of record NZ_JBQFQX010000004.1, on the reverse strand, counting down.
AGCGTGTCCGAGACGTTTTTTGAGCCGGTCATCCGTCTGGGCGTCACTGGTTTGGCCCGGTCAGGCAAGACAGTGTTCATCACCTCGCTGGTGGCAAACATGCTGGATCGCGGCAGGATGGCCGGGCTTGCAGCCCAGCAAGAGGGGCGGATAACCGCGTCTTATTTGCAGCCACAACCTGACGACACGGTGCCCCGGTTCGACTATGAATCCCACCTGTCCGCGCTGACGGGCGCATCGCCTCATTGGCCCGACAGCACCCGCGCAGTGTCGGAACTGCGCTTGTCGCTCAAGGTGCAACCCGAGGGGTTGTTGTCGGGCCTGCAAGGGCCGCGCAAGATACATTTGGACATCGTGGACTATCCCGGCGAGTGGCTGCTGGACCTTGCTTTGTTGGAGAAGTCCTATGCGGACTGGTCGCAGGAAACCTTGTCGCGCATCGATGACCGGGCCGAGGCTGCCAATTATCTGACCGCCGCGCAATCGACCGATCCGGCAAGCGACCATGACGAGCCCACCGCGCAGGCACTGGCGCGCGGGTTTACCGACTATCTGGTGGCCGCCCGCGATGCAGGGTTCTATGATTGTACGCCTGGGCGGTTCCTGTTGCCGGGTGATCTGGCTGGTTCGCCGGTGCTGACTTTCGCGCCTCTGCCAGTATCGGGCCCTTCTCGCAGGCGGTCGCTTCAGCGTGAGATGGAGCGGCGATACGAGGCGTATAAGTCGCAAGTGGTCAAGCCGTTCTTCCGGGATCACTTTGCCCGCATCGACCGGCAGGTTGTGCTGGTTGATGCGCTGGGCGCGATCCACAAGGGGCCGCAGGCGGTCGAGGATATGCGCCGTGCAATGGCGGATATTCTGTCGGCATTTCGCCCTGGTCGAAACGCCTGGCTCAGCCAATTGCTGTTGGGAAAACGGGTCGAACGCATCCTTTTTGCGGCCACCAAGGCAGATCATCTGCATCATTTGCAGCACCCTCGGCTGACCGCCATTATCGAGGCGCTGACGCGAGACGCCCGTGATCGGGCAAAGTTCGCGGGTGCTGAAACGGCGGCTTTGTCGCTGGCGTCACTACGCGCAACCACCGAGGAGCTGCGCAGCCATAACGGTGCTGAACTGCCCTGCGTACGTGGCACATTGCTGGATAGCAACAAGCAGGCGGCGTTCTATCCGGGCCAGTTGCCCGAGGACCCGTCGCAGCTGCTGGGCCCGGCGCGGGATGGGGCCGAGGCCTGGCTGGACGCGGAGTATGGGTTCATGGCGTTTGCACCGTCGCAACTGTCGCTGCGTCCCGGCGACGGCCCGCCGCATATCCGATTGGATCGCGCTGCGCAGTTCCTGATCGGAGACAGGCTGTGACCGTCACGCTTCGTCCCGCTCGCAGTACCGACGCCGGGTCTGTCGGTGAAATACTGCATGGTTTCGCACGGGAACATCATTGGATGCCCGAGCTGCATTCACGCGCGGAAACTATCGCGTTCTGCGGGATGATGATCGACAAAAACTGGGTGACCGTCGCTGAGGCGGCGGCAGGCATCGTGGGATTTCTGGCGCGGAACGGGGATGAGATTCACTCACTTTACCTTGACCAAGCAGCACGCGGGCAAGGCATTGGCAAGCGCTTGCTGGACGCGGCAAAGGCTGATCGGGCGGAACTCTCGCTGTTCACGTTTCAGGCCAACACACGCGCGCGAAGGTTTTACGAACGCAACGGATTTGCCGAGGCGGCCCGCAGCGACGGCGCAGAGAATGATGAAAACCTGCCCGACATAAAATACGTCTGGCGCAGCAATGAGGGTAAGCATGGCTAAGGGTCCGGTTCTGATTGATCTCGATGCGGACGATCCGGTTGCGGATGTGGCCGAAGCGCCGCCTGTGCCCGACATTACGCCGCCACAGGGGCAGGCGATGCAGGCTGCCGCGCAGTTCGTTGCCCGCAAACCCTCGACCCTGTCCCGCTGGTTCTGGGGGCTGGCGCTGGCGGTGATCGGCGCAGTGGTCTCGGTCGCCGCGTGGGATTTTGCAACTTCATTGGTTGCCCGCGCGCCCATTCTGGGATGGGCCGTCACCGGAATGTTCGCAGCCTTGGTGCTGGTCGCACTGATCATTGCAATGCGAGAACTGGCTGCGATCGCGCGGCTTTCGCGCGTCGATGGGTTGCGACGCGCTGCCGATACTGCACTGGCCGAGGATGATCTGACGCAGGCGCGCGCAGTCGCAAACCGGTTGATCGCTTTTTACAAGGGGAGCGAAGAGACACGCTGGGGCAGGGAACGTACGCAGGAGCGTATCAACGAACAATTCGATGCGGCAACGCTGCTGACACTGGCCGAGGATGAAATCCTGGCGCCACTGGACGCTGCTGCCAGCCGCGAGGTCGAAGCCGCCGCACGGCAAGTGGCCACGGTCACGGCGCTGGTTCCGCTGGCCCTTGCCGATGTGGTCACGGCCCTGGCAGCATCCTTGCGAATGATCCGCAGAGTGGCTGAAATCTACGGCGGCCGGGCTGGCTTTCTTGGTAGTTGGCGCCTGACACGCGCGGTGTTCGTTCACCTTGTCGCGACCGGAGCGGTTGCCGTCGGTGATGACCTGCTGGAACCGGTTCTGGGCGGGTCGGTCCTCAGCAAGCTGTCCCGCCGCTTTGGCGAGGGGTTGGTGAACGGTGCGCTCAGCGCCCGCGTCGGCGTTGCCGCGATGGAGGTCTGCCGCCCCCTGCCGTTCTCGGAGCGGCACAAGCCCTCCACCCGTGGGATGGTCAAACGCGCGCTCAGCGGTTTGTTTTCCAAAACTTGATCTGCCGCAATGCGGTGATCTGGCCTGCCCTGCATAAACAGGGCGGAGCCAGCCATGACCGAACACGGCCACAGCCAGCAGGATATCGCCGCCCGCATCAACGCACCGCCGGGCCGGGGTGTGCTGCGCGATGTGGTCTATGGCGGGATCGATGGCTCGGTCACCACCTTTGCCATTGTCGCCGGGGTGGCTGGTGCGGGCCTGTCGCCCTTTGTGATCGTGGCGCTTGGGCTGGCGAACGTTCTGGCCGATGGGTTTTCCATGGCGGCTGGAAATTATTCGGGCACCAAGGCTGAACTGGACAACATCCGCCGTCTGCGCACGATCGAGGAAGGGCACATCCGTCTTTTCCCGGATGGTGAGCGGCGCGAGGTGCGTGAAATCCTGTTGCAAAAGGGCCTTTCTGGTCGTGTGTTGGACGAGGCAACGGATGCCATCACCGCCAATCATGACAATTGGATCGACCTGATGATCGAAGGTGAATACGGGTTAGGCAGCGTCGACCCACACCCGTACAAGGCTGCTTTGGCGACGTTTCTGGCGTTTCTGGTGGCGGGTATGATCCCGTTGCTTCCCTTTTTGATGTCGGTTCAGAACGCCTTTGCCATCTCAGCCTGCATGACGATGGGCGTATTCTTTGCCATCGGGGCGGTGAAAAGCCGCTGGTCGCTGGCGCCTTGGTGGCGGTCGGCGATTGAAACCACGCTGATCGGTGGGGCTGCGGCGTCGATCGCCTATCTGGTAGGATCGTTGTTTCATCCCTGAATGGTCCCGTTGTCGCAGAGCGGCGGATGGCGCTGGCCTTGGATCGGTGATCCGTTAGGGTGCGGAAAACGGGATCAGACGACCATGCCGGATCAAGTGGCCAGGGCAAAAAACGTTCTTGTGCTTGGGGCTTACGGCTTCATCGGCGCTGCCGTTTCGCGTTCGCTGAGAGCCGAAGGTTTCAACGTCACCGGGCTGGTACGCAACAGGGCGACGGGTCAGAAAGTGCTGCCAGGGATCCATCAGATTCAGGGCGACCTGCGCGTGATGCTCAAGCGAGGGGATTGGCACGAACCGCTGTCCGGAATCGATATGGTCGTCAATTGCGCCGGGGCTTTGCAAGACGGGGGTGAGGATGACCTCGAGGCCGTGCATCACGTCGCTATCGCCGCACTCGCCGAGGCTTGCGTCCAGCAAGGAGTGGCGATTGTTCAGGTCTCGGCAATCGGGGCCGAGGCAGATGCGTCGACCGCCTTCATGCGCACCAAGGCAGCGGGCGACGCGGCTTTGCGCGCCAGCGGAGTCGCCTTGTGGATTCTCAGACCCGGTCTTGTGATCGGTCAGAGCGACTATGGCGGGACCGCGCTTCTGCGGATGCTGTCGGCAGTACCTGTCGTGCAGCCGGTGGCCTATCCCAATGCACCCGTTCAATGCGTCGGGATGGGGGACCTCTGCCGCGCGGTTGTCGACGCGGTGCAAAACCGGCTGCCGCAGGGCAGTTACGATCTGGTCGAGGAATCGCCGCAGCCGCTGTCCGAGGTCATTGCGCTCACGCGCCGGTGGCTGGGATTTCCTGCGGCTCGCGTTGTGATCAAAGTTCCCGCTGCTTTGACCAAGCTGATTGCCGTCCCGGCGGACCTGTTGGGTCGTCTGGGGTGGAGATCGCCTCTGCGCAGCACCGCCATGACGGTTATGGCGCAGGGTGTGACCGGTGACCCCGAACCGTACACTAGCGCATCTGATCGGTCGTTGGCATCGCTGGAGGCCATATACGAGCGGTTGGATTGCACGCGCGAACACCGGTTGGCGGCACGGATCAGTTTGCTGATGCCGCTTGTCATCGCGTCTCTCAGCTTGTTCTGGGTAATGTCGGGGGTCATTGGGTTGGTGAATCTGTCTACGGCCGCGCAGGTGTTGACAGATGTCGGCTGGCCGGGCTGGATGGCGCGGGCCAGTGTTGTGGTCTGGTCGTTGGTTGATATGGCGCTGGGTCTGCTGATGCTGTGGCGACCTTGGGCGGCGCGCGCGTGTCTGGCCCAGGCCGGCGTGGCGGTTTTCTATCTGTTGGCTGCAACTGTTGTGACGCCCGCATTGTGGGCCGATCCTTTGGGTCCGCTGGTCAAGGTTGTCCCGTTGGTCATGCTGGCGCTGACCGCCCGCGCGATGTTGGAGAGCCGATGATGGACCCTGACCTGATCTTGCGCTGGCTGCATGTTATTGGGGCCTGCGTACTTTTGGGGACCGGGGCGGGTATCGCCTTTTTCATGCTGATGGCCCATCGCAGCCGCGATCCGCACCTGATTGCGCATACAGCAGGGATTGTGGTTCTGGCAGACCTTCTGTTCACGGCAACGGCGGTTGTGGCGCAACCGGTCACCGGTTTTTTGTTGGCCTGGAGACTGGGGTGGTCGCTGACCGAGGGGTGGATCGTTCTGTCACTGGCGCTCTATGTGCTGACCGGCCTGTTCTGGCTGCCCGTTGTCTGGATACAGATCAGATTGCGCGACCTTGCCGGACAGGCTGCCTTGCAGGGCTCTGCGCTGCCGACCGACTATGACCGGCTGTTCCGGATATGGTTCGCCTGTGGCATTCCTGCCTTCATGGCGGTTCTTGCGATCCTCTGGCTGATGTTGGCGCGCCCTGATATTACAGTGTTTTGACGCGACGGCCGCTGCGATGCGCTAAAAACGGCTGAAATTCCAGACTGTTCGTGCCCTTTGCCCCGGGCTAAAGTTGGCTGGCGCGGACCGGAGGTACCACTTGGAATCGCTACTTGTTCTTGTCGGACTGATCGTTCTGGCCATACCGGTTTCGATCGTCGTCCTGCTGGTCGGCCTTTCGCGGATGCGCCGCCGGGTCGAGCAACTGGAACGGCAGGTTGCGCTGTTGCAAGGCGATGAGCCCGAGCCTGTCCGAGAATCGGTAACCGAGAAAGACAAAACCGGACCCTGGGCGCCGCCAAAACCAGCAGAGCGGCCCGCGCCAGTCACACCAACTAAGCTTGAGCGACCGCCGGTCGCAGCCGCAAAGCAAGCAGACAAACCAGACTGGTTTGGTCGGTTCAGTGCGTGGATGCGTGAGAACTGGTTTTATGCGGTTTCTGCCCTGTCTCTGGCGCTGGCCGGAATTTTTCTGGTTCAATACGGTGTCGAAAATGGTCTGCTGCCGCCAACAGCGCGGGTCGTGGCGGCGTTGGCATTTGGCATAGCGCTGATCATCGCCGGAGAAATCGTGCGTCGCCGGTTCGGCGACGACGATGCGTCGGCCACTGCCTATATCCCGTCCGTTTTCTCGGGCGCTGGTCTGGTGACGCTGTTCGGTGGCGTTTTGGCCGCGCGTCAGCTCTACGACCTGATCGGTCCCGAGATGGGCCTTGCGGGGATGATCCTCATCGCGCTGGTCGGCCTGGTGCTGGGCTGGTTCCACGGACCATTGCTGGCGGCGGTTGGTCTGATCGGTGCCTATGCGGCCCCCTTTGTGGTCGGAGGGTCGTCGGACAACCCCACCTGGCTATATGGCTATTTCTTTGTCATTTCGGTGTTGGGTCTGGGCATCGATACGGTGCGTCGCTGGGCCTGGATTTCGGTGCTGACCCTGGTCGGGGCCTATTCTTCGGCCTTGCTGCTGGTGCTGTCGTCGCCGTCGACCGAACCGGGTTATTTGACCTTTGCCACAGCGCTCGCGCTGATTGCCATCGCGATCCCCGCGCGCCGTTTCTGGCCCGATCATGCGGGGCCGATGATGTCTGAGATCGTCAGGCGCAAGGCGGGCGATCCGTGGCCGTACTTTCGAACCAGTTTGGCGTTCGCCTCTGTTGCGGTCACCTGCGGAATATTGTCGATTCATTGGCCGGATTCGCAGGGCGAGTTCTGGCTGAGTATCTCTCTGATCACCGGTCTGGCGCTTGCCCTGATCCTGTGGGCGCGTAAGGCGCGGGCTTTGCAGGACGTCACCCTGCTGCCAGCGCTGGCGCTTGTCTGGGTCGTATTGATGCAGGGCCTGGATCATGGCCCGGTCTTTCTCGAATTTGCTGCCACCTATGCCGAGACCGCCGAGGCGGATTACTCCTGGGTTGTCACCGTGCTTGTCGCCCTGGGAACTTTGATCACCGTTTGCGCCGCGCTCAGGTCCTTTGACGGCGGGCGATTTGCCGTGGTTTGGGCCGCAGCGGCGGCAGTGTTTGCGCCGGTCCTCGCCATCGCGGTTGAGGTCGGTTGGCATCCGGCAGAGGTGATCGGTGCATACCCCTGGGCACTGCATGCGGTCCTGCTGTCTGCGCTGATGGTCGCGCTGGCCGAACGTTTTGCGCGCGTAGACGGTACCGAGCGAATGCGGACGTCGCTGGCCGCCCTGTCTGCGTTGTCCTGCCTGACCTTCGCATGTGTCATCGTGCTCAGTTCAGCTGCGCTGACAATCGCTCTGGTGGTGACCGTGCTTGCTGCGGCGGCGCTGGACCGGAAATTCACGCTGCCGCCGATGAGTTTGTTCATCTGGGCAAGTGTCTTCACGATCACGGTCCGGTTGGTCCTGAACCCTGGGCTGCACTGGGCCGAAACCGCACCAATTGCCGAGATGACATTGGTCTACGGCACAGCAACTCTTGGCTTTGTGGTCGCATGGCGGATCTTGGTGCCATTGGACCGGCCGATTGCAAAGCTTTTGCTTGAAAGCGCGGCGTGGGCCACCGGGGGTATCCTGTTGTCGCTCTTGCTGTTGCGCTGGCTTTCCGGGTTTGGTGAAGGCGGGGCAGAAGACAGCCATTGGGGATTGGGTCTGCTGGCGGTGATCTGGCTGTTGCTGGCATTTGCGCAGGTACAGAGGTTCGTTCTGAAAGGGTGGTTGAACTATGCGCGCTATGTGTTGGCCGCATTCTTTGCGGCCCACGGCTTGTACAGTCTGGGTCTGGCGCTGACCGAAGCGAACCCTGTTCTGAACAGCTTGGCCGACCCGGTCCTCGGGCCGCCTGTCCTGAATACTCTGGCAGTCGCTTATCTGCTGCCTGCCATTGCCATTGGGTTCACCGCCTGGCGCATTTCTGCGCGCCCTGTCTTGCTGCGTCAGATCAGCTATGGCGCTGCTATTCTGCTGGCAGCGGTTTGGCTGGGGCTTGCGATCCGGCATTTCTGGCAGGGCGCAGGTGGTATGTTCGAGGGTAACGGAGTTTCGCAACCCGAGCTTTATACCTATACGCTTACGTTGCTGCTGATCGGCGCCGGGCTGTTCTATCAATCGCTTGCGCGACAGTCGGACCTGATGCGCAAGGCTGGGCTTGTTGTGATCGGAATGGCTGTGGCCAAGGTGTTCCTGATTGACATAGCGGGTCTGGGCGGGCTGATCCGCGTCTTCTCTTTGCTGGCTTTGGGTCTCGCTCTGGCGGGACTTGCATGGCTCAATCGCTGGGCCAAGCTGCGCCATTCGCCGCAGGGCCCGGAACCTCTGGACCATTGAGGGCGGGCGTCCTATAAGCGCCGCCATGTATGACCGTCTGGCCATCATTATTCGAATTATGTCCCCGGCGCTCTGATATCGCGAGACGCCGGGCAAAGGTGCTTGAGTTATCGCACTGACCGCTTCGATCCACACGACGACAAGACCATCCAAGGGACGCCCCCAATGTGCGCCGAGACACCTGACTACAAAGACACGCTGAACCTGCCCAAGACCGAATTCCCCATGCGCGCAGGCCTGCCCAAGCGCGAACCAGCCTGGCTGGAGCGCTGGGAGAAGATCGGCGTCTATGACCGCCTGCGCGAGAAAGAGGGCCGAAAGCCTTTCACCCTGCATGACGGCCCGCCCTATGCCAACGGCCACCTGCATATCGGCCACGCGTTGAACAAAACCATCAAAGACATGATCGTCCGGTCCCATCAGATGATGGGCTTCGACTCGCGCTATGTGCCCGGCTGGGACTGCCACGGTCTGCCAATCGAATGGAAGATTGAGGAACAGTACCGCAAGAAGGGCAAGAACAAGGACGAGGTGAACATCGTCGATTTCCGTCAGGAATGCCGCAAGTTCGCCGAGGGTTGGATCGACGTCCAGCGCGAGGAATTCAAGCGTCTTGGCATCACCGGCAACTGGCCTGATCCTTACATCACCATGGACTATCATGCCGAGGCGGTCATTGCGGACGAATTCATGAAGTTCCTGATGAACGGCACGCTCTATCAGGGGTCCAAGCCCGTGATGTGGTCGCCGATCGAGAAGACGGCTCTGGCCGAGGCTGAGGTCGAGTATCACGACAAGGAAAGCTTCACCATCTGGGTGAAGTTCAAGGTCGTGAATACCGGGGACGTGACTCTGGACAACGCGTATGTGGTGATCTGGACGACGACGCCCTGGACCATGCCCTCGAACAAGGCTGTGGTTTACGGCGAGGGCATTTCCTATGGCCTGTACGAAATCACCGGACGCCCTGAAGAATGCTGGGCGCGGATCGGTGAACGTTATCTGCTGGCCGACGACCGTGCGGCAGATGTGTTTGCCCGCGCGCGTTTGGACGACTCCATGTACCGCCGTCTGTGTGATGTGACTCAAGAGGATCTGGCCAAGATCCAACTGACCCACCCTCTGGCCGGGGCCGAAGGTGGCAATGGCGAATGGGACGACATCCGCGACTTCCGCGCGGCGGAGTTTGTGACCGACACCGAAGGCACCGGTTTTGTCCACTGCGCTCCCTCGCACGGGATGGAGGAATTCGAGCTGTACCGCGATCTGGGGATGCTCGAGCAAGTCATCACCTATAATGTGATGGACGATGGCAGCTTCCGCGCTGATCTGCCGTTCTTTGGCGGCAAATACATCCTGTCCCGCAAGGGCGGCGAAGGTGACGCGAACAAAGCCGTTATCGACAAGTTGGCCGAGGTCGGCGGGCTGCTGGCGCGTGGCAAGATAAAGCACAGCTATCCGCACTCGTGGCGCTCGAAGGCTCCGATCATCTATCGCAACACGCCGCAGTGGTTTGCCTCGGTCGACCGCAAGCTGGACGACGGCATGGGCGAGATGGGGGATACCATCCGCGAACGCGCCCTGCGCTCGATTGATGAGCTGGTGAAATGGACCCCGCAGACGGGTCGCAACCGTCTGTATTCAATGATCGAGGCCCGCCCGGACTGGGTGCTGTCCCGCCAGCGCGCCTGGGGTGTGCCGCTGACCTGTTTCACCAAGAAAGGTGCTCTGCCCACCGACGCGGATTACCTGCTGCGCAACGAAGACCTTAACGCCCGTATCAAGGCGGCGTTTGAAAAGGATGGCACGGATATCTGGTACACCCACGGGTTCAAGGAACAGGTGCTGGACGGCATCGCCAACCCCGAGGACTACGATCAGGTCTTCGACGTGCTGGACGTGTGGTTCGACTCAGGTTCGACCCACGCCTTTGTTCTGCGCGACCGCGAGGACGGCACCGAGGACGGCATCGCGGACGTCTACATGGAAGGCACCGACCAGCACCGCGGGTGGTTCCATTCGTCCATGCTGCAGGCCTGTGGCACCAAGGGGCGTGCGCCCTACCGCAACGTGGTGACGCACGGTTTCACGCTGGATGCCAAGGGCAACAAGATGTCCAAGTCGCTGGGCAACACCATCGTGCCGGAAGAAGTCGTCAAGCAATACGGCGCCGATATCCTGCGTCTGTGGGTGGCCCAGACCGACTATACCGCCGACCAGCGGATCGGGCCGGAGATTCTGAAAGGGACCGCCGACAGCTATCGCCGGCTGCGCAACACGATGCGGTTCATGCTCGGCTCGCTGGCAGATTTCACCGAGGCCGACCGGGTTGATCCGCAAGACATGCCGCGACTGGAACGCTGGGTGCTCAGCCGTCTGGCGGAACTGGATGAACAAGTGCGCAACGGCTATGCCTCGTTTGATTTCCAGGGCGTGTTCAGCGCGGTGTTCACCTTTGCCACGGTTGACCTGTCGTCCTTTTACTTCGACGTCCGCAAGGACGCGCTGTATTGTGACGGTGACAGCCTGCGCCGTCGTTCGGCACGCACGGTTCTGGACATTCTGTTCCACCGACTGACCACATGGCTTGCGCCGGTTCTGGTCTTCACCATGGAAGAGGTTTGGCTTGAGCGTTTCCCAAGCGATGACAGCTCGGTCCATCTGGTGGATTTCCCCGAAACGCCAGCCGCGTGGCGCGATGCAGAACTGGAAGCCAGCATGGCAAAGGTCCGGCGCGTCCGCCGGGCCGTGACAGCTGCTCTTGAGGTGCAGCGTCAGGATAAGGTGATCGGGTCAAGCCTTGAGGCTGCACCGATTGTGCATGTTGAGGATCAGGAAACCCGTGATCTGCTGGCGACTTTCGATGTCGATGATATGTGCATCACTTCGGGCTTGTCCGTGACCGGCGACCCGGCTCCGGCCGAAGCGTTCCGGGTGCCCGAGATCGAAGGCGTCGCAGTGATCTTTGAAAAGGCCGACGGCGAGAAGTGCCAGCGGTGTTGGAAGATCCTGCCCGATGTGGGGCTGCACGCGCATCCGGGCGTTTGCGGGCGTTGTAACGACGCACTGGGCTGACCCAGCAAACCCCCGGTCAAGCGCCGGGGGTTTTTCTTTCCCGCTTGCCCCTGTCCCGGTGATCTGAAACGGTAAGGCCATGCCGATGATCGCCGTAGAAACTCAGTTTGGCCGCCTTGGTGTCGAAGAAACAGACGGGGCCATCACGCGCCTTGTGTGGGACGGGCACGATGATGCGCCCGACACACCGCTGTTGTCCGAGGCCGCAGCGCAATTGAGGGCCTATGACGCGGGCCGATTGCAACGGTTCGACCTGCCGTACCGCGTGGCGGGGTCGGAATTTCTTCGGCAGGTCTGCGACATCATGTTCGCCATCCCGTTTGGTGAGACGTTGACTTATGGCGAGATTGCCACGCAGTTAGATCAGCCGGCGCAGCCGGTTGGGCAAGCCTGCGGCGCAAATCCGATTCCGGTGATCATTCCGTGCCATAGGGTGCTGTCAGCAACGGGTCTGGGCGGTTTTTCCGGGGATGGCGGGGTCGAGACAAAGGTGGCGCTGTTGCGTCACGAAGGTGCGGCCAGCCTGTTGATCTGATCTCAACTTACAGGTTGCAATCAGGCAAGTCCGGCCCCAACCTGTATGAAAACGTGAATTTGAAGGACGTATCGCATGACCGACCTTGCCGCCCGGAAAAAGGAAATCATCGACCGCCTGATGTCGCTTGAGGAACAGGAACTGGCGACAGCGCAGGCGCATTACGATGCCTTTCTGAAGGATTCGCAACTGGACGACCGCGAAGGGCACGACAAGGACGATATCGCGGCATCGCGCGAAAACGCCGATCTGGCGGCGGCCTTTGACGCGCCAGTTCACGCCCATCACGCCAAGATCGACGTGATCGAGAACACCGATTTCAGCCTGGCCGACACGGTACGGCCTGGGGCAGTGATCAAGTTCAACAATCGACGCTTTGTGGTCTGCGTATCTACCACGCGGTTCGAGGTGGATGGCAAGACATACATGGGCATCTCAACCCAAAGCCCGATCTACCTGGCGATGGCGGGCCTGCAACAAGGCGACGTATTCACTCATAACGGCACCGAGTTCGAAGTTCAGGAAATCCTGTAACCCCTAGAGCGATGCGCGGGCTGCGCGCGCCGGTATCGCCTGTTGTGCGATGCCTGCAAAAGTCAGGTAGAGGCTGGTGATAACCAAACCCCAATGCGCCCAGCTTTCAGGGTGGAAATCGACCCAGGCGGCCCAACCAGCAAAGAATGTCCACGCAAAAGCCATTGGCAGGGAAACCGAGCGCCAACGCTCGGTCCTGACCGGGTGGATGAATTTCAGCGGCAGGAACATCGCCAGCGACAGTAAAGTCACCAGCAGCAGAATGACCCAGAAATTGGGCTCCAGCGCGAAGATGACGATCACGAACATGTTCCAGCAGCCGGGAAAGCCAGAGAACGAGTTGTCCTTGGTCTTCATGCGTGTGTCAGCGAAATACATGGCGCTTGCGAATGTGATGACGATGATCGCAAACCAGCCGGTCCAACCGTCCATCAGGCCGGATTTGAACAGCGCAAAGGCCGGGATGAACACATAAGTCAGATAGTCGATAATCAGATCCAGCAGCACCCCATCGAATTCGGGTGCGTTTTTCTTGACGTGGTAGTGGCGTGCAAGCGGTCCGTCGATTCCATCAACGATGAACGATACCACCAGCCACAGATACATCAGGCTCCATTTCTCTTCGACTGCGGCCAGCATGGCCAGCATAGCAAATACGGCGCCTGTTGCGGTGAAGAGATGGACGGAAAGAGCTTTGAATCTGAGTGTCATGCAGGTGTCATGTACGAACGCGGCCAAAGATGCAAAGCAAAAAGCCGAAGATGAAATATCTGCCTGGCCAACTTGCTCAGGCTTTGGGGTGGGCGCGGTTGTAAACCTCCATCAGCCGGGCGGTGTCGACAGCGGTATAGGTTTGCGTGGTCGACAACGACGCGTGGCCCAGCAGTTCCTGGATGGCGCGCAAATCACCCCCGGCGGAGAGCAAGTGGGTGGCGAAACTGTGCCGCATCGCGTGTGGCGTGGCAGTTGATGGCAGGCCCAGTTGCATACGCGCCTTGGCCATCACGCTTTGAATAGCGCTTGGATTCAATGCGCCTCCGCGAACACCGCGAAACAGAGGGGTGTTTGCGGTTTGCGGATGCGGACAAAGCCGGAGATAGCGATCGACTGCATCGCGGGCAGCGGGGATGACGGGAACGATCCTTTCCTTGCCACCCTTGCCGAGAATGCGCAGGGTCTCGGGCAAAGGGGCGTCTGCGCCGGTCAAGGAGAGCGCTTCGGATATGCGCAAACCGCAGCCGTATAAAAGCGTGACAACCGCCACGTCCCGGGCGGCGACCCAATCCGAGGTCGATTGAAGCTCGACCGTTTCGATCATCGCCCGTGCGGCGTCTTCGGCCAGCGGGCGGGGCAGTTTCTTGGTGAATTTGGGTGCGCGTGTTGACAGAACGGCAGTCGGTTCAAAGCCCTCACGCTCGGCCAGCCAGCGATAGAAGCTTTTGACAGCCGAAAGTTTGCGCGCAAGTGACCTAGCCGCGACGCCACTGCTGCGCTGATCCGCCATCCAGGCCCGCATGTCAGAAACGCTTATCTGCGCCAACGCAGCCAGCCCCTGGCGCGCGCTGTGGTGCAGGGTCATGAACGAGAGGAACTCGGTCACATCCCCCCGATAGGCTGACAGAGTGTTTTCAGACCGACCGGCCAGTGCCCCCAGACTGTCCAGCCAATGCTGCAAGGCATCGCGGCAGGCCGGGGAAATCAGGCTCACGACAGCCAGTGGCGCATCGAGCGTTCGAACACGCCAGCGAAGAAGGCCAGTAGGTCAGTGCCCAACTGTGGGGTGAAATGACGCGGATCATTTGCTGCCATCACAATCATACCGGGTAGCCGGCCTTCGCCCAGATCCAGCTTCAGACAGGCCTCGGACCGCAACTGACTTGCGTTCTCGCCGTAAATTCTGGGGCTGGGCTGCTTGATTTCGCGCAGCACGACCTCGCGCGCGGGGGCGTTTCGGTCGTGGGTGAAATAGGCATCGACAAAGCCGGGTTCGGCAATGGTCAGAACGCCCCCCAAAGTGTCTACCGCCGGATCGCCCTGTTTGACGGTTGTCTCCAGCACCAACGTGATGTGGTCAACGCGCAGGATATCGGCGACATCGTTGCCCAAGGCGCGCAGAAAATCCTCGAACTCAACCGGTTCCAACAGGCGCAGAATCGCGCGGTGAACCTGGTTGGTTCCGGCGAGGTTTTCATAGGCGGCGGCAATGACCGAGCGGTGCGTGTCCTCGAGCCGGTCCAGCCGCGCCTCGAGCCGTTGCATCGCGATGCCGCGCAGGTCGATGACATTGTCGCCACGGGCCTGTTCGTTGGCCGCCACCAGCGCCTGCATCAGGTCCTTGTCATCCAGCACGGCGTCCGGTTCAGCCAGAATCGCGGCGCGGAGATTGTCCTTGAGTTTCGGATTGCTGCTCATATCCCGTCCGGTCGTTTTTTGTTTTGGCGGCTTATAACACGCCTTGCCGGATTTGCCTTGGGAAAAATGCACGTAAAGGTGGTTTTCGTCTGAACTGTGCTGGAAACGCTCCCGCCTGTAAATCACCGATCAGAGATCGGCATCTTGCAGTTGGGCCGGGCGCGGTGCCTGACGGCACCGCGCGGCAGCGTTAGGGATCAGAGGATTTTCTGACCGGTTTTGGCCCAGTCGGACAAAAAGGCCTCCAGACCTTTGTCGGTCAAAGGGTGGTCCGCCAGTTTCTTGATCACGCCCGGAGGTGCGGTGATCACGTCCGCGCCGATACGGGCGCTGTCAGTCACGTGGTTCACCGACCGGATTGATGCGGCGAGGATTTCGGTTTCGTATCCATAGTTGTCATAGACCTGACGGATATCAGCGATCAGGTCCATGCCGTCGAGGTTGATGTCGTCCAGACGACCGATGAAGGGCGAGATGAAAGTTGCGCCTGCTTTGGCCGCCAGGATCGCCTGGTTGGTCGAGAAGCAAAGCGTCACGTTGACCATCTGGCCTTCATCGGTCAACGTTTTGCAGGCTTTCAGTCCGGCCCAAGTGAGCGGCACTTTGACCGCGATGTTCGGGGCGATCTTGGCCAGCTTGCGGCCTTCGGCGATCATGTCGTCGGCCTCGGTTGCGACCACCTCGGCCGACACGGGACCGTCGACCAGATCACAGATCTCTTTGGTCACTTCCAGAATGTCGCGGCCCGATTTCAGGATCAGCGAAGGGTTGGTGGTCACGCCGTCCACCATGCCCAGATCATTCAGTTCGGCGATGGCGTCAATCTCGGCTGAGTCTACGAAGAATTTCATGAGGGCAGTCCTTTGATGGGTTGGCCTTGGTCGCGGATGGCTTTACCTCAAAGAGACCCATGCTGGAACCCCCTGCGAAGGATATACCGTGAGCGCTAACGGATTTTTCGACGAAGGAGAGCTGGTTGCGGTGCTAACTACGCAACCGCTGGACCGGACGCTGGACTATAAAGCGCCCGAAGGTGGGTGCTTTCTGGGTGCGTTTGTCGAGGTGCCGTTGGGGCCGCGCAAGGTGCTGGGCGTGGTTTGGGGACCGGGGCAGGGTGGATTTGATCTGGCCAAAGCGCGATCGGTGATCCGGGTGCTTGAAGTCGCGCCGATGCGCGAAGAGATGCGGGTGTTTCTTGGGAAAGTGGCCGACTACACGCTAACGCCGATGCCAGCAATGCTGCGCCTGGCGACGCGCGCGCCGGGGCTGGGCGATCCGCCGTCGATGCGCAAAGTATACCGTCTGGGTAGCGCGGAGCCGGATCGGATGACCGACGCGCGTACGCGCGTGCTTGAGGTGTTGCGCGACTATGGCGGCTTGGCCTTTACGCTAAAGGAGCTGGCCGAACAGGCTGGCGTAACCTCATCCGTTGTCAAAGGCTTGGTCAAACTTGGCGCTGTTCGGGAAGAGGATAGTCCGCGAGATTTGCCCTACCCGCATCTTGATCCCGATTTGCCCGGAAAGGAACTGACCGAGGATCAGGCAACTGCTGTCGCCCGACTTCAGGCCGGGCAGCGGACAGGTGACTATGGCACGACGCTGCTGAAAGGCGTGACAGGGTCGGGCAAGACCGAGGTTTACCTTGAGGCGGTGGCCGAGGCCCTGCGCTTGGGGCGACAGGCGCTGGTCTTGCTGCCTGAAATTGCGCTGACCGCAGAATTCCTCACCCGCGTCGAGGCGCGGTTTGGCGCGCGGCCTGCCGAGTGGCATTCTGGCGCGACCATGACGGAACGCCGCCGGGTTTGGCGGATGGTCGGGCAGGGCGATGCGCAGCTGGTCGTCGGGGCCCGGTCGGCGCTGTTCCTGCCGTTTCGTGATCTGGGGCTGGTCGTGGTCGATGAAGAACACGATACTTCCTACAAGCAGGAAGACGGGGTGCATTACAGCGCGCGGGACATGGCCGTGCTGCGTTCCGCCATCTGTGGGGCGCGGGTGATTCTTGCCAGCGCGACGCCCTCGCTGGAAAGCTGGGCCAATGCCGAGGCGGGCAAGTACGAACGGCTGGACCTGACCTCGCGGTTCGGCGCGGCGGTCTTGCCCGAGATGAAGCCTATCGACATGCGCACCGAGCAAATGCAGCCGGGGACGTGGATTTCCCCATCCTTGCGACAGGCCGTGACCCAGCGGATCGAAAAGGGCGAACAATCGCTACTGTTCATCAACCGCCGGGGCTATGCGCCGGTGACGCTGTGCCGGGCCTGCGGCGAGCAGGTCGCCTGCGATCATTGCGATGCGCGGATGGTGGAACACCGGTTCCTGAAACGGCTGATGTGTCATCAGTGCGGTGAGACAAAGCCGATGCCCGAGGCCTGTCCGTCTTGCGGGGTCGAGGGCAAGCTGGCCCCGGTTGGGCCAGGCATCGAACGGCTGGCCGAAGAGGCCGAGGCAACGTTTCCCGACGCCAAGATTGCGATGCTCAGTTCTGACCTGTTCGGATCGGCGCGGGCGTTGAAAGCCAAAATCGAAGAAATTGCCGCGGGCGACGCGGATATTGTCATCGGTACCCAATTGGTCGCCAAAGGCCACAACTTTCCCAAGCTGACGCTGGTCGGTGTGATCGATGCGGACCTTAGCCTGCATGGCGCTGACCTGCGGGCAGCAGAGCGGACGTTCCAGCTGATGCGGCAGGTCGCCGGTCGGGCCGGTCGGGCGGACAAGCCCGGGCAGGCGCTGTTGCAAACCTTTCAGCCGGAACACCCAGTGATCCGCGCGATCTTATCCGGCGATGAGGAGGGGTTCTGGACCGCCGAAGCCGCCGGGCGGCAGGCTGCTGGTGTGCCACCTTACGGACGAATGGCCGGGATCGTGCTGTCCGGCCCCGAGGTCGGCCCGGTTTTTGATATTGGCAACGCTATGGCCCGCAACGACGCAGCTCTGCGCGATGTGGGGGCGCAGGTCTTCGGTCCTGCACCGGCGCCGATTGCGCGCATACGTGGGCGGCATCGCGTGCGATTGTTGGTCAAAGCACCCAAAGGAGCGCCGATCCAGGACGCCATCGCCCGCTGGATTGCGCCGTTGCGTTTGAAAGGTGAACTGCGGCTGACCGTCGATATCGACCCGCAGAGCTTTTATTGACCTCTGCATCAATGCAGACCCATTGTGCGCTGCGATCTTGCCTATCGCCAAAGCGCAAAAATGGGCGTAGAGGGGTCTCATGCTGAAACCCATGCCATTGTCCGAGGCGCAAAGCCTGCCATTCTGGCGCCGCCCCATTGTGCTTTTGTTCGTGATGGCGATGACCATGCCGATTGCGTTCAACGGCTGGAGCGCGCTGCTGAACAACTTTGTCATCGAGGTGGCGAATTTCGATGGGGCTGATATCGGCCTGTTGCATACGGTGCGTGAAATCCCGGGTTTTCTGGCCGTCGGCGTGATCGCGGTGATCATCTTTATCCGCGAGCAGGTTCTGGCGATGATCTCGTTGATCATGCTGGGGGTTGCAACCGCCGTAACGGCCTGGTTCCCCAGCCTGGGCGGGTTGCTGTTCGTGACACTGTTCAGCTCGATCGGCTTTCACTACTATGAAACGGTGAACCAGTCGCTGCAATTGCAATGGCTGCCAAAAGACCGCGCGCCGCAGGTGTTGGGGTGGCTGGTGGCGATGGGGTCGGCCTCGACCATGGTGGTTTACGGGCTGATCGTGCTGACGTGGGATCGGTTCGATCTGTCCTACAATACCGTGTTCATGGCCACAGGCGGGGTTACGGCGCTGTTGGCGTTGTTTTGCCTGATTGCGTTTCCGCAATTCGACGCCCCGACGCCGCAAACCAAGAAAATCGTGCTGCGTCGCAGGTACTGGCTGTATTACGCCTTGCAGTTCATGGCCGGTGCGCGGCGTCAGATTTTTATCGTGTTCGCCGGTTTCATGATGGTGGAGCGCTTTGGGTTCGACGTACATGAATTGACGGGTCTCTATATGATCAACCTGATGATCAACATGATGGCCGCCCCGCTGCTGGGCAAAGCGGTCTCGATGTTTGGTGAGCGGCGTACGCTGATCTTCGAATATACAGGTCTGGCGATTGTCTTCGCCGCATATGGCGGCATCTACTGGTTCGGTTGGGGGGTCCTTTTGGCCGCGATCCTCTATGTGATTGACCATGTGCTGTTTGCGCTGGCGCTGGCTCTGAAAACCTATTTCCAGAAAATCGCCGATCCGGCCGACATTGCGCCTACCGCAGCGGTTGCATTCACCATCAACCATATCGCCGCCGTTTTCCTGCCAGCGCTGCTGGGGCTGCTATGGGTCGTCTCGCCCGGTGCCGTTTTTGGATTGGCTGCTGCGATGGCGGTAGTTTCACTGGTGTTATCGCTGCTTATCCCGCGCCATCCTGAGCCCGGGAACGAAACGGTCTTTTCGAAATACGCTCCGGCACCCGCTGAATAGCCGCGAATGCTTGACCTTGGCGGGCCTGCGCCATAGGCGCTGTGTCAACGGATACAGGAGGCCCACATGCCCACATTCACCGCGCTGACAACGCTGACCGGAAAGAAGGCCGCCGAGGGCCTGGGTGAAGCGATGGAGCGTCTGGACCCGGAACCGACCGGCGTCGGCGTGTTCGAGGTCGAAGACGGATCGGGCCTGTGGGAAGTGGGTGGCTATTTTTCCGAAACGCCGGATGAAACTGCGCTGGCTGTTCTGGCCGCGGCGTTCGACGCCAAACCTTTTGTGGTGTCGGAACTGCCTGAAACCGACTGGGTGGCCCATGTGCGCCGCGAGCTTGCCCCCGTCGAGGCCGGGCGTTTCTTTGTCTACGGCAGCCACGACGCCGACAAGCTGCCCGAGGGCCGCATCCCGCTGCTGATTGAGGCCGCGATGGCCTTTGGGACCGGACACCATGGCACGACGCTTGGATGCCTAAAGGCGCTGGACACGCTGCTTGACGAAGGTTTCAGCGCCTCAAGCGTGGCAGATATCGGCTGTGGCACGGCGGTCTTGGCGATGGCAGCAGCGCGCGTCTGGGACGGAGATATCATCGCAAGCGACATTGATCAGGTGGCGGTCGACGTGGCCGAGGCAAACCTGAAGGCAAATGGCATGTCCGGTGCCGTTCGATGCGTCGAGGCGGCGGGTTTCGATCACCCTGATCTGAAGGCACATGCGCCCTACGATCTGATTTTCGCCAATATCCTGAAAGGACCTTTGGTCGCCCTTGCACCAGAGATTTCGGCCAATCTGCGCCCCGGTGGGCAGGCGATTCTCTCGGGGATATTGAATGAACAGGCCGATGACGTGCTGTCCGTTTATTTACAAAACGCGTTCAATCCACATTCCAGAAACGCCATTGGTGAATGGACGACGCTAATCTTAACGAAACAGGGCGAAATTTAGGCCATTTACAGGAGTTTTCTGGATTTACGCCACGGATTCGTCGCATTCTGCTTCTACCGTAATTGGATGAATCGGGGGGCGGTTTTCGGAGGCTGCCATGATGGAAAAACAACTGGAGTTTGGTCAGCGCGTATCGCGCCTGAACAAGAAACATGAAAAACTAAGCCGCGGATATCGCGCCACCATGCGTCCGGATGGACTGGTGGTGATGAAACCGCAGCGTGTCAGATCGGCGATCCCTGCCAAGGTGCTCTTGGTTTGCCTGGTCGCTTTTTTCGGGTTCAAGTCACTGTTGCTGTTCAATTTGGGCGAAACCGCCTATGACGCACGTGTCGCGGCGCTGAGCGAGGGCACCGAGGTCGAAGTGGCCGGTGCCTGGATCATGCAGTCCGAACCGGTTTCCCAGTTCCTGGCCGCACAAATCGCCAAAATCTGGTACTGATTTTTTCGAACTTTTGACCGGGCGTAAAAAAACACCGCCTGCCTTGGGCAAGCGGTGTTCTTTTCATTTCCACTTGGTTGAGTGGCGTTGTTCCGCCTCAGCGGTGGCCGTCGGCGACCAGTTCAATGTCACCGCGGCACAGGCCGATGTCGCTCAACTCGCGGTCAGTAAGGCCGTTCAGCGCGTTGCGGGTAACGCGGGCGTTGTTCCAGTCTGCAACCATCTGTGCGACCGATGCGAAATTTGCGCCGATACGGCCGACGAGGCCGAACGAGCCAGTGGCGATGCGGGTGTTATCCAGTGCAGCCATATCCTGTTTCCTTCTGGTTTGTGTTAGCGTTTGATCTTTCGATCTTCCCGGCAGTTAGTGATGTGTGCGATCGTGTTCAAGCGCAGAAATTGCATGTGTCCTATGCGTTTTCTGCAATGCTCAAATAACGTGTAGGTCCCTTAAATTTATAGTGAATTCGCCTTAATAATCAGGTCGATTTCGTGCCATTTGCTGTCGCAATTTGTCCGTGGTGTCGCGGGCGGAATAGTGGTGTCGCATTTGGGCGCCGCTGCAATTTCCTTGGAAAATGTTCACGCTTCGTGCTAATCGGGTAAAAAGGTCACAAAAACCCGAGCAGGCCGAGGCAAAAGATGCGAATTCTGGGCATTGATCCGGGGCTTAGGACCCTGGGATGGGGCGTCATCGAATCACGAGGCAGCCGAATGAGCCACGTCGCCAACGGTCTGTGCAAGTCCGACGGCGATGACTTGGGCGAACGGCTGCTATCCCTGCACAATCAGATTGTCGAGGTGATCGCCGAGCATCAGCCGGATCAGGCGGCGATTGAACAGACCTTTGTGAACAAGGATGGGGCCGGCACACTGAAACTGGGCCAGGCGCGGGGTGTGGCCTTGTTGACGCTGGCTCAGGCGGGGTTGCCGGTAGGTGAGTACGCGCCGAACCGGGTCAAGAAAACTGTTGTTGGCGTCGGGCACGCGGAAAAAGAGCAGGTCCTGCATATGGTCAAGCTGCAATTGCCGGGATGTCAGCCCAAAGGGGCCGATGCGGCGGATGCGTTGGCAATTGCCATTTGTCATGCCTATTACGGCAAGACAACGCAGGTGCAGTTGAAAGAGGTGCGGGCATGATCGGAAAACTGACGGGGCGGCTGGACTACCGCGCGGCGGATCACGTCCTGATCGATGTGCGTGGGGTTGGCTATCTCGTCTATTGCTCGGACCGGACCATGGCTGCGTTACCGGGCGTCGGCGAGGCGGTGGCGATCTACACCGATATGGTCGTGCGAGAAGACTTGATGCAGCTTTACGGCTTCCTGTCGCTGGTTGAGAAAGAGTGGCATCGCCTGCTGTGTTCGGTGCAAGGGGTTGGGGCCAAGGTCTCGCTGGCCATTCTCAGCGCGCTGGGGCCGGATGGTGTCAGCCGTGCGATTGCGCTGGGCGACTGGGGGGCCGTCAAGGCAGCAAAAGGCGTTGGTCCCAAGACCGCGCAGCGGATCGTGCTGGACCTGAAAGACAAGGCTCCGGGCGTGATGGCCATGGGCGGCACAGTGGTCGAGGCGACCGACGGCCCCGTGCCCGAGGTGGTCGAACTGTCCGAACCCGCGCCAGCAGCCAAGCCTGCGCGCCGGACGCCTACGGGTTCCGCTGCGGCGTCCGCCGGTGCCCTGTCGGCGCTGTCCAACTTGGGCTATGGGCCGTCCGAGGCGGCTTCGGCTGTGGCCGAAGCTGCGGCCAATCTGCCGGATGCGGGCGAAGCGGAACTGATCCGTGCTGCATTGAAGCTACTGGCACCGAAAGGGTGACTGAATGGTAGACGCTGATCCCGCCTTGCGCCCCGATCCTTTGCCGGAGGACAATGATCGTGCCTTGCGCCCGCAGGGACTGGATGAATTCATTGGTCAGGCTGAGGCGCGCGCCAACCTGCGTATTTTCATTCAGTCTGCGCGACAGCGCGGTGAAGCGATGGATCACACGCTGTTCCATGGCCCTCCGGGGTTGGGCAAGACGACGTTGGCGCAGATCATGGCGCGGGAATTGGGCGTCAATTTCCGCATGACCTCGGGGCCGGTTCTGGCAAAAGCGGGTGATCTGGCGGCGATCCTGACCAATCTTGAGGCGCGCGATGTGCTGTTCATCGACGAAATTCACCGGCTGAACCCGGCGGTCGAAGAAGTGTTGTACCCCGCGATGGAAGATTTTGAACTCGATCTGGTCATCGGCGAGGGTCCCGCAGCGCGGACCGTTCGGATCGAGTTGCAGCCCTTCACCCTGGTTGGTGCGACCACGCGGATGGGGCTTTTGACGACGCCGTTGCGGGATCGGTTCGGCATCCCGACCCGTCTGCAATTCTATACGGTGGATGAATTGCACGAGATCGTCACCCGCAATGCCCGCAAGCTGGGCGCACCAGCAGATGACGAAGGTGCGCGAGAGATCGCCCGGCGTTCGCGCGGAACACCTCGGATTGCGGGGCGATTGCTGCGGCGGGTGGTGGATTTTGCCATCGTCGAAGGTGACGGACGAATAACGCGTGAATTGGCGGACAGTTCCCTGACCCGTTTGGGGGTGGACAATCTGGGGCTGGACGGTGCGGACCGTCGGTACCTGAAGCTGATCGCCGAAAACTACGCCGGTGGCCCTGTGGGGATCGAGACGCTGTCGGCGGCGCTGTCGGAAAGCCGGGATTCGCTGGAAGAGGTGATCGAGCCATACCTGTTGCAGCAGGGGTTGATTCAGCGAACGCCTCGGGGCCGTATGCTGGCGCAAAAGGCTTGGACACATTTGGGAATGGCCGCGCCCAAAGGGCAAAGCGATCTGTTTGGTTGAAGCCGGGTTTCAGAGATTTTATGCCTCCGGCGGGAGTATTTTCGAAAAGATGAAGGGCAAGATGTGACACCCGAAGAGATCGAGGCGCTTTTTACGCGCGACAGCGGCGAGTTCCTGTTTGCCCGTTGGGGGCGACCCATTGTGCCGGTCTTGTTCGGGGTCGAGGATGAGACCCTGCGCACTGTCAAAGGCGCGTTTGAGGCTGTGGTCGCGCTGGCGGGTCACAAGATGGCCGAAACCGACGCCGAGTTGGGTGTCAATTGCATGGTTTTCTTTTTCCGCGATTGGCAGGAATTGCTGGAAGTCCCCGACCTCGATCGTCTGATACCTGATCTGGGGCCGCTGGTTGACCGTCTGCTCGCCGCCGACGCCAACCAATACCGGATATTTCAATTTGAAGAGGATGGGTCCATCCGCGCGGCCTTTGTTTTTTTGAAGATGGACAAGGAATTGTCGAAAATTCCCGCTGAGACACTTGCGCTCAGCCAGGTCGTGCAAACGATCGTTTTGTGGTCTGACGGAGCCTTTCGCACGCAATCACCTCTTGCTGTTGCCGCAGAGACGACGATCCTGCGCCCCGAGATTGCTGCCTTGATCCGCGCTGCATATGATCCGGTTCTGCCCGGGGCCGCGCAGGACCCGTCACATGCCCTGCGGTTGTTTGCCCGGATGGAGGTGCTGCAATGACCCACACCTACCCGGTGCGCGTCTACTATGAGGACACCGATATGGGTGGTGTCGTATATCATGCGAACTATCTGAAATTTATCGAGCGAGCGCGTTCGGATTATGTGCGCAATTTGGGCAATGATCAGAACGCCATGCGTGAGGACGGGATCGTCTGGGTCGTGCGGCGGATCGAGGCGGATTACCTTGCACCGGCCAAATTCGATGACGAACTTGAGATCGAGACCCGCGTGGTATCACGTTCGGGTGTACGCCTGACCATGGCGCAGGTGGTTCGACGTGGGGAAACCGAGCTGTTTCGCGCCACTGTCACGGCCGTTTGCATCACCAAAGACGGCAAACCGACCCGTCTTCCGGCAGAGATTCGCGCATTGCTGTAACAAAAAGCCCGCTCAGGGTGGTTCTGTTGGCATTTCATGCCCAACTGCGTTAGCGTTTGGCAAAACAAGGCCAAAACAACGGCTATCAGGCAAAACAAAGAGCAGGTTCATGGAAGCTGAAACGCTGGCGCTGGCGCAGGAGATCGATTTCTCCATGTGGGGGCTGTTTGCCCGTGCAACATTTATCGTCAAACTTGTGATGCTGATGCTGATCGTCGCATCGATCTGGTCCTGGGGGATCATCATCCAGAAGCTGATCAACTATCGGGCCGCTCGGCGCGAGGCGCAGATATTTGATGAATCCTTCTGGTCTGGCAACCCTCTGGACGCGTTGTTTGAGCAGATCGGGACGCAGCCGGATGGCAGTTCAGAAAAGATATTTGCCGCTGGCATGATCGAATGGAGGCGGTCGCATCGAAATGATGGCGGCTTGATAGCGGGGGCGACGGCCCGGATCGACCGGTCAATGGATGTGGCCATCGCCAAAGAGGCCGAGACCTTGCAAAAGGGCTTGCCGATCCTGGCGACGGTCGGCTCGACCGCACCGTTCATTGGCCTGTTCGGCACCGTTTGGGGCATCATGAATGCCTTTATCGAGATTGCCGAACAGCAGAACACCAACCTTGCCGTCGTGGCCCCGGGGATTGCCGAGGCGCTTCTCGCCACCGGCCTGGGCCTGTTGGCCGCGATTCCGGCAGTGATTTTCTATAACAAGCTCAGCGCGGATAGTGACCGGATCGTTGGCGGCTACGAGGCCTTTGCCGACGAGTTTGCAACCATCCTGTCGCGTCAGTTGGACAGCTGACGATGGGCGCGGCGGTTCAGCAACCCTCGGGCGGGAACGGGCGCAGGCGCGGGCGGCGACGCGGGCGCGCACAGCCGATGGCTGAGATCAACGTGACGCCCTTCGTCGATGTCATGCTGGTTCTGCTGATCATCTTCATGGTAGCGGCGCCGCTTTTGACGGTCGGTGTGCCCGTGGACTTGCCGAAAACGGCAGCCAGCGCCTTGCCCGGCGACAACGAAGAGCCTTTGACAGTGACGCTGACGGCGGGTGGTGAGGTTCAAATCCAGACCACCGAAGTATTGCGCGAAGAGTTGATTGGTAAGCTGCGCGCCATTGCGGCAGAACGCAGCAGCGACCGGGTGTTTTTGCGGGCGGATGGTTCGATCCCCTATGCGCAGGTGATGGAGGTCATGGGCGCATTGAACGCAGGTGGCTTTTCCAATGTGGGCCTGGTGACCGACACCGGCGGGCCGACGCTGGACGATGGGTAAAGGTGAGGTTGCGCGGTGGATACCGGCACCAAGATTTCAGCGATTGCGCATGTCAGCCTGATCAGCTGGGCGTTATTCGGCGGCACGTTCCGGTCCGAACCGTTGCCGATGGCGGTGCAGGATGTCTCGGTGATCACCGCTGAAGAATTCGCCGCACTTTCGGTGCAGCGGCAGGCGCCCGCGGTGCCGGAAGAACCCACCGATCTGCAACAGCCCGAAGTGCCGGTGGACGAGGTCAACACGCCAGAGCCGGTCGTCGAAGAACAACCGCAACCGGAGCCCACCCCGCCTGCGGAACCTGAGCCTGAACCTGAGCCTGAAATCGTCGAACTTCCGTCCGATCCGGAAGTGGTCGAAGAACCGCCGCAACTGGATCAGCCCGACGCAGAGATTGCGGCTCTGCCAGCCCCCCCGGGCCCGGATACGCCACCCAGCCCAGCAGATAAGATCGCACCCGAGCCGATTGCGCCACCACCACCCGACGTGAAGCCCGATGATGTCGAGACCCCGCCCGTGTCGCTGGACGAAGGGGCGGAGATCCAGCAGGAGCAGCAGGACCAGACCGCACCGGAAGAGGCCGCGCCCGAGATCGTGACCGAGGCAGAAGAGGCGGATGACCCTGCGCCCAAAACGTCGCCGCGCCCGCGTGTCAGGCCCAACCGCCCGACACCTCCGCCCGAGCCGGACGTTGCCGAGGCACCAGACCCCGAGCCGACCGAACCGGCGCCCAGCAATCAGGATGCGATCAACGACGCGCTGACCGAGGCATTGGGCACTGCAGCCGAACCGTCTGGACCGCCGTTGACCAGCGGTGAGAAAGACGCGATGCGTCTTGCCGTGTCGAAATGCTGGAATGTCGGATCTTTGTCGACGGATGCCTTGAACGTCGTTGTCGTTGTTGGGTTCTCGCTGACCCCTGACGGAAAGGTCCAAGGTGGCAGCCTGAAGTTGTTGGACAGCTCTGGCGGCTCGTCCGGTGCCGAAAAACAAGCCTACGAGGCCGCAAGGCGCGCAATTCTGCGCTGTGGGGCCAAAGGATACGACTTGCCTGCTGACAAATACGATCATTGGCGAGATGTTGAGATTACATTCAATCCCGAGAGGATGCGGATAAAATGATGAAACTTCTGACCAGTCTCTTTGTCGGTCTGACCTTGTTGTCGGCGCCGGCGTTTGCGCAAAGTGGACCGCTGCGTCTGGAACTGGATCAAGGGATCATCGAACCCTTGCCCTTTGCGGTGCCCAGCTTTGTGCCCGATGGGCCGGCCGCGTCGCAATATGCGCAGGACATCTCGCGCGTGGTGGCGGCGGATTTGACCGGTACGGGCCTGTTCCGTGAGATCTCGTCAGATGCGTTCATCAGCCGGGTCAGCAGCTTTGACGCGCCGGTCCAGTTTGCCGACTGGAAGGCGATCAATGCCGAGGCTTTAGTGACCGGCGCGGTCAATGTTTCGGGTAATCGACTGACGGTGCGGTTCCGTGTCTGGGACGTGTTCTCGGGTCAGGAACTGGGCAATGGTCTGCAATTTGCTGGTACCACCGAAGGCTGGCGGCGCATGGCGCATAAAGTGGCCGATCAGGTCTATAGCCGGGTGACGGGTGAAGGCGGGTACTTTGACAGCCGCGTCGCGTTCGTTTCGGAAAGCGGACCCAAGAATCAAAGGGCCAAGCGGATCGCCATCATGGACTATGATGGCGCGAATGTGCAGTACCTGACCGACAGCGCGGCCATTGTGCTTGCGCCTCGGTTCTCACCGAACGGTGATCAATTGCTCTACACCAGCTATGAGACCGGCCAGCCGCGAATTTACGTGCTGGACGTAGGCCGCGTTAAACGGCAGGAACTGAAGACGCAGGAAGGCACCATGAGTTTTTCGCCGCGCTTCTCGCCCGATGGCCGTTCCATCGTCTATTCGTTGACCCAAGGCGGTAACACCGATCTGTGGAAGATGGACCTGGCTTCGGGGCAGAGTGTGCGCCTGACCAACACCCCTGCAATCGAAACTGCGCCAAGCTATGCGCCGGATGGATCACGGATCGTCTTTGAAAGCGACCGCTCGGGCACACCGCAACTTTATGTCATGCCAGCCAATGGCGGCGAGGCGACGCGGATCAGCTTCGGTCAGGGCCGCTATGGAACCCCGGTCTGGTCGCCGCGCGGGGACCTGATCGCCTTTACCAAGCAGAACAAAGGCCGGTTCCACATCGGCGTCATGCGCACGGACGGCAGCGAGGAACGCTTGCTGACCGCGTCGTTCCTGGACGAAGGCCCGACATGGTCGCCCAACGGGCGCGTCATCATGTTCACCCGCGAAACACAAGGTGCAAGCGGCCGGTCGTCGCTATATTCGGTTGATATTTCGGGGCGGAATTTGAAGCCTGTACGGACACCTGACGGCGGTAGCGACCCGTCATGGGGGCCGCTGCAGAATTGACTAACACGCGGTGTGGGTGACGTTCACAACAAACCCGCATTGTGCTAAATAGATGATAATAAACAAATGGAACGCGAGGCACTGACATGAACCTTCTGAGCAAAGCGGCGGCGCTGGGCGCATTGGCGCTGATCGCCGCCTGTACGAATACCGATCCTTCGGCCCTTGGCGGTGGCGGACCGGGCGGCAGCGGCGCATTGGTGCCGGGCTCGCCAAGCGATCCGCGCTCGCCAGCATATTTCCAGCAAACTGTTGGCGATCGGGTGCTGTTCGAGGTGGACCAGTCGACGCTGACACCGGCCGCGCAGCAGGTTCTGCAGGGGCAGGCGGATTGGCTGCTGGCCAACACCGATTTTGTCGCCACGATCGAAGGTCACGCGGACGAGCAAGGCACGCGGGAGTACAACCTCGCCCTTGGTGCGCGCCGGGCCAACGCTGCACGGGAATATCTGATCTCGCGCGGGGTGGCTGGCAACCGTCTGACGACCGTAAGTTATGGCAAGGAACGCCCGATCGAGATTTGCAGCACCGAGGAATGTTATTCCAAGAACCGCCGTGCGGTGACGGTGCTGACCGGTTCAACCTTGGGGTAAGACAATGAAATTTGCAGGATGGGTTCTGGCGACGGTGGTGACCGCCGCAGGTATGGCGCAGGCGCAGGATCAGCAGACTTTGGCGGATATTCGTCAGGAACTGACGGTGCTGCATGTTGAAATCCAGCGCCTCAAGCGCGAGTTCTCGACTACTGGCTCGCCGACGCCGAACCTTTCCGGCAGCTCTGTGCTTGAACGCGTTGACGCCATCGAGGCCGAATTGCAGCGGCTGACCCGTCAGACCGAACAGTTGAACCAGCGGGTGCAGAACATTGTCACCGACGGCACAAACCGGATCGGCGACTTGGAGTTTCGGCTGGTCGAACTGGAAGGCGGCGATTTGAGTGCTTTGGGTGAAACCAGCACCTTGGGCGGGGACAATCCCGGAACTGCCGTCGCCGCTGCAACTCCCACACAACCCGTCGAAGCGGAACAGGGCGAACTTGCTGTGGGTGAGCAGGCTGATTTTGACGCTGCCGCGCAGGCGCTGACGGATGGTGATTATCAGACGGCGGCCGACCTGTTTTCGCAATTCGACCTCGCGTATCCGGGCAGCCCGCTGGCACCGGAAGCTAACCTGCGGCGAGGCCAGGCCCTGGAAGGTCTGGGTGACACCCGCGAAGCAGCGCGGGCGTTTTTGGCCAGCTTTACAGGTGATTCCGAAGGTCCAATAGCCCCTGAGGCGCTGTTTGAATTGGGTTCCGCGCTGGGCCGTCTGGGGCAGACCGATCAGGCCTGCATAACGCTGGGCGAGGTCGGCGTGCGCTTTCCCGCCTCGGGCCAGGCCGCGTCAGCGACGCAGGAAATGGCCTCACTGGGCTGTACTTGACCATCGACACCGATACCCTGCGCAGGGAGATTCGGGCGCATCTGCCTGACCGATTGCCGCTGCGTCTTGGCGTGGCAGTGTCCGGTGGTAGCGATTCGACAGCGTTATTGTACCTGCTGGCGGAAATCTCGCGTCAGGAAGGGATCGTGCTGTTTGCGGCGACCGTCGATCATGGATTGCGACCCGAGGCTGCGGAAGAGGCGAGAACAGTTGCGGCTCTGGCGCGCCGCTTGAGTATCCCACATCAAACATTGACGTGGCGAGGTTGGGACGGGACCGGCAACCTGCAGGATGCAGCGCGGCGCGCGCGCTATGGGTTGCTGACCCGATGGGCCCGGGAGCAGGAGTTGCCAGCCATTGCGTTGGGCCATACAGCGGACGATCAGGCGGAAACCGTTCTGATGCGATTGTCGCGATCCGCGGGCATCTCGGGCCTGTCGGCCATGGCAAATCTGCGGACGGAAGGGGGAGTTGACCTGTTGCGCCCAATGCTTTCAATCACCCGCGCGCGATTGCAAAGCTACCTGATGCAATCCGGCCTTGAGTGGATCGAGGATCCATCGAATCAAGATCAGCGATTTGAGCGGATCAAGGTGCGAAAGGCCCTTGCGCAACTTGAACCACTGGGGATCACCGCCGATACCTTGTCTCGGGTGGCTGAAAATCTGACCCAAGCGCGCGAGGCGTTGGCGCAATACGCGCAAGACTCCGCCCGTCGGGTCGTGCGCGTCGATGGTGGCGATATCTGTATCGACCGCGACAGCTTTGGTGAACTGCCCGAAGAGATCCGACGCAGGATCATCGTTGCCGCCGTTGTCTGGATTGCGGGCGCGGGCTATCCCCCTCGTCACAGCGCTGTTGACCGGGCGCTACACGCTCTGACCGCGAATGTGACCTTGCCGATCGGCGGATGCCTGTTGGTCCCGAACGCAGAAAACATGTGGATTTGCAGAGAGCTAAAGCCCGTTAGCGAAAAAGTATCGAGCTTGAACGAGCCTTGGGACAACCGCTGGGTCGTCACCGGGCCGAATGCGGTCGATGCTCAGGTCCGCGCGCTTGGCGAAGATGGACTTCTTCAGCTTTCGGACTGGCGCGCATTGGGAAAACCCCGCAAGGCACTGCTAGCGACGCCTGCAGTTTGGGCAGAAGACACCTTATTGGCGGCTCCTTTGGCCGGGTTTTGTGGTGAATGGCGCATAAAAATGTCTGAGAACCGGCCCGAGTTCTTCAGTTCGATTTTATCGCATTGAACCTGCCTCAATCATCTCTATTTTAAAGAGTAACTCCGGCAGGCCCCCATCTGCCGAAACCGTTTGGGAGAATTTCCTTGGGCAACGCTCGTAACATCGCCTTCTGGGTCGTTCTGTTCCTGTTGATCCTTGCACTGTTCAATTTGTTCAGCGGATCGGGTGGAACGCTTCAGAATAACGAAAGAACCTATTCCGAATTCGTCAGCGCCGTAGATGCCGGAGACGTCACAAACGTGACTCTGGACGGCGAACAGATTCGCTATCGCACAAGCGACAACCGCGACTATGTCACCATCAAGCCCGGCGATGCCGAGGTGACGAAGCTGCTGATCGACAAGAACATCCCCGTGCGTGCGGAAAAGCAGCAGCAGTCCGGTTTCCAGTCCTTCCTGATCACTCTGCTGCCCTTCCTGCTGCTGATCGGTGTCTGGGTCTATTTCATGAACCGGATGCAAGGTGGCGGCAAAGGCGGCGCGATGGGCTTTGGCAAGTCCAAGGCCAAGATGCTGACCGAAAAGCATGGCCGCGTGACCTTTGATGATGTCGCGGGCATTGACGAGGCCAAGGAAGAGCTGGAAGAGATCGTGGAATTCCTGCGCAACCCGCAGAAATTCTCGCGTCTGGGCGGCAAGATTCCCAAGGGCGCGCTGCTGGTTGGCCCTCCGGGTACCGGTAAAACACTTCTGGCTCGTGCCATTGCGGGTGAGGCGGGCGTACCGTTCTTCACCATCTCGGGCTCGGATTTTGTTGAAATGTTTGTGGGTGTCGGTGCAAGCCGTGTCCGCGACATGTTCGAACAGGCCAAGAAGAACGCGCCCTGTATCGTGTTCATCGACGAGATCGACGCCGTGGGCCGCCATCGTGGTGCTGGCTATGGCGGTGGTAACGACGAACGCGAACAGACCCTGAACCAGTTGCTGGTCGAGATGGACGGGTTTGAGGCCAATGAAGGCGTGATCATACTGGCGGCCACCAACCGTAAAGACGTTCTGGACCCCGCGCTGCTGCGTCCGGGCCGGTTTGACCGCAACGTGACCGTCGGCAACCCCGACATCAAAGGCCGCGAGAAGATTTTGGGCGTTCATGCCCGCAAAACACCTCTGGGTCCTGACGTTGACCTGCGCATCATCGCGCGGGGTACCCCGGGCTTCTCCGGTGCCGATCTGGCCAACCTCGTGAACGAGGCTGCGCTGATGGCAGCCCGTGTAGGTCGCCGCTTTGTCACCATGGAAGATTTTGAGAACGCCAAGGACAAGGTGATGATGGGGGCCGAGCGCCGCAGCATGGTGCTGACCCAGGATCAGAAGGAAAAGACCGCTTACCACGAATCGGGCCACGCCGTTGTTGGCATGACCCTGCCGCTGTGTGACCCGGTCTATAAGGCGACAATCATTCCGCGCGGTGGCGCGCTGGGTATGGTTGTCAGCTTGCCCGAGATGGACCAGCTGAACTATCACCGCGACGAGTGCGAGCAGAAGCTTGCGATGACGATGGCGGGCAAAGCTGCCGAGGTGATCAAATACGGTGAAGACCACGTCTCGAACGGCCCGGCCGGGGACATCATGCAGGCCAGCCAGTTGGCGCGCGCCATGGTGATGCGCTGGGGCATGTCCGACAAGGTTGGCAATATCGACTATGCCGAAGCGCATGAGGGGTATTCGGGTAACACCGCTGGTTTCTCGGTCTCGGCCCATACCAAAGAGCTGATCGAGGAAGAGGTGAAACGCCTGATCCAGCAGGGTTACGAGCGCGCCCATAGCATCCTGACCGAGAAGAACGAGGAATGGGAGCGTTTGGCGCAAGGTCTGCTGGAATACGAAACCCTGACCGGGGACGAGATCAAACGCGTCATGAATGGTGAGCCGCCCACGGCGGATGATGACGAAGGCGACAGCCCGGATGAGGGCAACGCGCCAAGCGTGACGGCTATTCCCAAGACCAAGGCCAAGAAGTCGCCGCCCGAGGGCGGGATGGAGCCGGAACCTTCGGCATAATGAAAAGAGACCCGGGCAATCCCCGGGTCTTTTCTTTTTCGGCGCGCTGGCATCTATTGCGGCTAGGTGTCGGATGAAAGAAAGGTACCCCCATGCCCGTGCTGCGCGAAACTGAGTATGTGGCCGAAGTTGTCTGGTTGGGTCATGTGCCATCCGGCAAATCTCTGCGCGCCGAAGCGGTTGGTTCTTTGGATCTGGATTTCTCGGGTGACAAAGGGGCGCGGCACGAAGGTGTCAATCGGGCTTCTTGCGTGCGGGTCAAGAACCTGTATCCACAGGGAACCGAAATCCGAAACGTGCGCCAGCTTTCGATACTGTCTGCCGAAGAGATCGGGACAATCGCCTCTGAGATCGGGCTTGAACATCTGGACCCGGCCTATCTGGGGGCCAGCATCGTGGTCAAGGGGATCCCGGATTTTACCCATGTTCCTCCGTCCTCGCGATTGCAGATCACGGGCGGGTTGACGATTACGATCGACATGGAAAACCGTCCCTGCGTGCTGCCGGGGCGAGAAATCGAAACTGACATTCCCGGACACGGAGCCGCCTTCAAACCCGCAGCCGTGGGTCGGCGGGGCGTCACAGCCTGGGTCGAGCGGCCCGGGTCGATCACCTTGGGGGACCGAATGGCGCTGTTCGTTCCGGATCAGCGCGCTTGGGCACCCTGACGGGCGCGTGTTTCCGATTATAGGCGGGTGAAAACCGGCAACGCCGTTTCGCGGCCTGATTATGTCGGAATTCATATCTA
Organism: Ruegeria sp. CH11; assembly: GCF_056537105.1. Taxonomy (NCBI): domain Bacteria; kingdom Pseudomonadati; phylum Pseudomonadota; class Alphaproteobacteria; order Rhodobacterales; family Roseobacteraceae; genus Ruegeria; species Ruegeria sp. CH11. Next base: position 168,392 of record NZ_JBQFQX010000004.1, on the reverse strand, counting down.
TCTCGACGGTGTACAATTGTATGGATTGACCAGCGCTGACGTCCATGCGTCGGCTATGCACGGCATTCAATCAGGGACTCGGGCCAATGAGCTACAAATCCGACATCGAAATCGCTCGCGAAGCGAACAAGAAGCCGATTCAGGAAATCGGTGCCAAGCTGGGCATCTCCAGCGACGATCTGCTGCCCTATGGCCACGACAAGGCGAAGGTCAGCCAGGACTTCATCAACTCGGTTCAGGACCGCGAAGACGGCAAGCTGATCCTGGTGACCGCGATCAACCCGACCCCTGCTGGCGAGGGTAAGACGACCACGACCGTTGGTCTCGGTGATGGCTTGAACCGCATCGGTAAGAACGCGATGATCTGTATCCGCGAGGCCTCGCTGGGCCCGAACTTCGGCATGAAGGGTGGTGCAGCGGGTGGCGGTTACGCGCAGGTTGTTCCGATGGAAGAGATGAACTTGCACTTCACCGGCGACTTCCACGCTATCACCTCGGCCCACTCGCTGCTGTCGGCGATGATCGACAACCACATCTACTGGGGCAACGAGCAGGAGATCGACACCCGCCGCGTCGCATGGCGTCGTGTGGTCGACATGAACGACCGTGCCCTGCGTCAGATCACGGCGTCTCTGGGCGGCGTATCGAACGGCTTCCCGCGCGAGGCGGGCTTTGACATCACCGTGGCGTCCGAGGTCATGGCGATCCTGTGTCTGGCCAACAACCTGAAAGACCTGGAAAAGCGTCTGGGTGACATCATCGTTGCCTATCGCCGCGACAAGACCCCGGTTTACTGCCGCGACATCAAAGCCGAAGGCGCGATGACCGTTCTGCTCAAAGATGCGATGCAGCCAAACCTGGTTCAGACGCTGGAGAACAACCCGGCCTTTGTTCACGGTGGTCCTTTCGCGAACATCGCACATGGCTGTAACTCGGTCATCGCGACCAAAACCGCGCTGAAAGTGGCCGACTATGTAGTGACCGAAGCCGGTTTCGGTGCCGACCTGGGTGCCGAGAAGTTCATGAACATCAAGTGTCGCAAGGCGGGCATCGCCCCGTCGGCTGTGGTGCTGGTCGCCACTGTGCGCGCGATGAAGATGAACGGCGGTGTTGCCAAAGCCGATCTGGGTGCGGAAAACGTCGATGCGGTTCAGTCGGGCTGCGCCAACCTGGGTCGTCACATCGAGAACGTCAAATCTTTTGGTGTGCCTGTTGTTGTCGCCATCAACCACTTTGTCACCGATACGGATGACGAAGTGCAGGCCGTCAAGGATTACTGCGAAACCCATGGCGTCGAGGCAGTCCTGTCGCGTCACTGGGAACTGGGCTCGGACGGTTCTGCGCCGCTGGCCGAGAAAGTTGTCGAAATCGTTGAAAACGGTGCCGCGAACTTTGCACCGATCTACCCCGACGAGATGCCGCTGTTCGAGAAGATCGAAACCATCGCCAAGCGCATCTATCGTGCCGACGAAGTTCTGGCCGACAACAAGATCCGCAACCAACTGCGTGAGTGGGAAGAAGCGGGCTATGGCAACCTGCCGGTTTGCATGGCGAAGACGCAGTATTCGTTCTCGACCGACCCGACCCTGCGCGGCGCGCCCACCGGTCATTCGGTTCCGGTGCGCGAGGTTCGCCTGTCCGCAGGTGCCGGTTTCATCGTGGTTGTCTGCGGTGAGATCATGACCATGCCCGGCTTGCCGCGCAAACCGGCTGCTGAGACCATCTGCCTCAATGACGCAGGTGAGATCGAGGGCTTGTTCTAAGCGCCCGAATGATACATCTCGTGGACCGGGGATTTCCCCGGTCCATGAGGAGATTGCAATGCCCACTCTGATACCGCCGCAGGACTGCCACTCGATGCAGGAATTGCGGGTTCAGATCGACAAGCTGGACCGCCAACTGATTGAAATGTTGGTGACGCGCGCAAGCTACATTGACCGCGCATCTCAGCTGAAACCCGGCGAGGGGTTGCCCGCCCGTATCCCGGTTCGTGTCGAAGAGGTGGTGCGGCGCGTGCGCACAAGTTCCGGTGAGTTGGGCATGGACCCCGATCTTGCCGAACAGCTTTGGCGCATCTTGATTGACTGGTCGATTGCCCGCGAAGAACGCGTGCTCGGCCCCGACTGAAGAACCGGGCGCCATGAGCGCCCGATCCGCTTTTTGAAGGAAGGGATCAAAGAATGGTAGCGCAGGTTATCGACGGCAAGGCGTTTGCGACCAAGGTTCGTGCTCAGGTGGCCGATCAGGTGGCACGGCTGAAAGAAGAAAACGGCATCACCCCCGGACTTGCGGTGGTTCTGGTGGGCGAGGACCCGGCAAGCCAGGTCTATGTGCGGTCCAAGGGCAAGATGACCGTCGAAGTCGGCATGAACTCGTACGAACACAAGCTGGACGCGGACACCTCGGAAGAGGACCTGCTGACACTGATCGACAAGCTGAACAACGACCCGGCGGTGCATGGAATTCTGGTGCAATTGCCGCTGCCCAAACATCTGAACGAAGACCTGGTGATCAATTCGATCGATCCGGCAAAGGATGTGGACGGATTCCACATCTCGAATGTGGGCCTGCTGGGCACCGGGCAAAAGTCGATGGTACCGTGTACCCCGCTGGGCTGCCTGATGATGCTGCGCGACCACCATGGCTCGCTGTCGGGGATGGATGCGGTTGTGATCGGGCGGTCGAACATCGTGGGCAAGCCGATGGCGCAATTGCTGCTGGGCGACAGCTGCACGGTGACCATTGCGCATAGCCGCACCAAGGACCTGCCCGATGTTGTTCGCCGGGCCGACATCGTCGTCGCCGCCGTCGGCCGCCCAGAAATGGTGCCGGGCGACTGGATCAAGGAAGGCGCGACGGTAATCGACGTGGGCATCAACCGCATTGAGCGCGATGGCAAGAACAAGCTTGTGGGCGACGTGGATTACGCCAGCGCGGCCGAGCGTGCCGGAGCCATCACACCGGTGCCCGGCGGGGTCGGACCAATGACAATCGCCTGCCTGCTGGCCAATACCCTCACGGCGTGCTGCCGCGCCAACAAACTCGCCGAGCCGGAAGGGCTGACGGCGTAAGCTGAATACCATCATCGGCATACCGAATGCCGGGCGAACAATTCCGGGCTGAAAGGCGAGTGCTTTTCAGCTCGTTTTCTTACGTTCACGGTTATTTGAATACGTTCAATTGGCGCTTTGACGCTGCGCGTGCGGATGATAAGCATTATATCCCAACCGGTTAGGTCCAGACGGGCTAGCCGGGGGCGTGTTGGGCTGGAATCGGGAAATCGTTTGTTAACAAGTATAAAGTCAGTGACAAGTCAGATCCTGGCGCAGTGCAGCCCGCAACGGGTGATTGCAGGGATCGTATTCATTCCCTTGTTGGCTTATTCCTTTGCCCCGTTCAGGGATGTGGACCTGTCATTTCCTCTGCGTATCGTGTTCTGGACCGGAGTTATGGGGTTGGCTCTTGGCGTGACTTGGACGGCCAGCCGACTGGTGCGAGAGCGCCTGTGTCAAAGCCGACAGCTAGTACGGGATGCCGCTTTCACCGTGCTGATCCTGATCCTGTTTGCTCCTTCCCTGTGGGGTTTGGCCTGGCTGGTGTTTTCCTCCGTCGGCAAGAACGCCCCGAGCCTCGCAGCGGTGCTGCCATATGGTGGCCTGTTTGCGACGGGGTTGATTCTGGTCCGCTATCGGAAAGAAGAAGTGCCGGACCAACCAAAACAACGACCCAGGTTGCTGCAGCGGCTACCTGAGAGCTTTGACGGGCAGATCTATCGGCTGACGGTTCGGGATCATCAGGTCGATGTGGTCACGTCCGAGGGGATTTTCACCATCCGATCCCGTTTCACCGACGCAATTTCCGAAATGGAGCCGGAACCGGGCCATTGCGCGCACAGATCGCACTGGGTGGCCACGGCTGCCATTTCCGGGGTCGAAAAGCAGGGGGCAAAGACTTCGTTGCGATTACACAATGGCGATCTTGTTCCGGTCAGCCGGAAATACTATCCGGACTTGGAAGCTGCCGGGTTGGTCTAGGACGCCGCTACCGTGGCATGGGTACAATCTGCGGCAGGTTGCCGGTCAGAATGGCACGTGCATCCGCGCCCATAAGACCCCCAAGCGCTGAATCGGTGCTGCGCAATCCTCCGGTATACGTGCCGTATGCGGGCAGGATCAGGCGCTTTGGATCAAACAGAAAAGCGGGCCGCGTGATTGAACGCCCTCTTAGGCGCAACGTGGCTTTGGGATGGTAATGGCCCGAAACCTCGCCGAAACCGTCGGGCTGCGCGATATGGCGAAACGTCAGCGGACCACACGCCCATTCAGCCAGATGGGCTCCGCCAAGATCAACCGGACCGGGGTCGTGATTGCCCTCGATCCAGATCCAGCGGCGCCCGGCCTGCAACACCGAGATTCGCAAGCGGTCGTCCCCATCAAGCGCTTGCGAGGCGTCCAGATCATCGAAACTGTCCCCCAGGCAGACCACAATCGCTGCGCCGCTGCGTTCCAGGTCGGTTGCAAGCCGTGCCAAAGTTTCGCGGCTGTCATAGGGGGGCAGAACCTGCCCGGTTCGGCGCGCCACCCTCTCGGACTTTCCCAGATGCAGATCCGACACGCAGAGCAGATTCTGATCCCGCCACCAAAGCGCCCCCGAGCCCAGGGCCGAAAGCGTCTGTCCGCGAAAGGTGAAGTCAATTGCGTTCATGATTTGTTCATTACGGTTTCCCAGCCGATTTGCAAGTGGGATCAGCCTGCGGCAAGACCGGCCTCTTGCAGCAGGCGCGCGCTTTCTTCGGCCAGCAGGCGTTCCTCGGCTTCACCTTTGACGGGCACTTTTCCAACCTCAAGAAACAGCGGTGCGGCGAGCGGAGAGACCCGATCCAGCCGCAACAAATCGATCCGTCCGTCAATCCGGGCTAGCATCTCTTCGATCCGACCGAAATCGACCAGCCCGCGCATCGCCTCCTCTCGGGTGATTTGCATCAGCAAATGGTCGGGGTCGTATTTCAGAAGCGTGTCGTAGAGAATATCGGAAGAAAACGTCGCTTGCCGCCCGCTTTTGCGTTGCCCGCCAGTATTTCGCTCGATCAGCCCGGCAATGGTGGCCGAGGCACGAAAGGTCCGTTTCATCACTGCATTGCCAGCCAGCCAGGTTTCCAGACCGTCCCGCAGAGCCTCGGGTTGGAACAGCGGTCGTGGGTCCATCACCGCGTCCAGCCCCCAGATCAGCGTCGCGTAGTCGGTTGCAACAAACCCCAATGGGGCCAGCCCGGTTTCCTCCATGCGCTTGGTCAGCAGCAGGCCCAGCGTTTGCTGGGCGTTGCGACCGGCGAAGCCATAGACGCACAGATGTTCGCGCCCGTCGCTGGGAAAGCTTTCGACCAGCAACCGGTCGCGACGGGGCAGGCGGGAAATGTCACGCTGCAACGCCAGCCACTCGGACGTATGCGTTGGAAGTTGAGGCCAGTCGGGCTGCGCAAACATACGCAGAATGCGGTCGCTGAGCTGGGTCGAAGTGGCAAATTTCGTGCCCGAGAACGTGGCAATCTTGGGTTTCCTGTCAGCGCGGCGACTGACCTCGACCACCATTTCGCGCAGGCCTTCGTAGCGGACAATCTGACCTCCGATCAGAAAGGTATCTCCGGGCGTCAGGGATGCTGCAAAGCCTTCTTCGACCTCGCCCAAGGGTTTGCCGCCGCGATTGCGTTTCAAGCGGACCTTCAGCGTGTCGGTGTCTTGAATTGTGCCCAGATTCATGCGGATGCGTTGTGCCGCGCGCGGGTCGCGCAATTGCCAGCGCCCGTCCGGGCGTTGTTGCAGCCGTTGCCAGCGGTCGTAGGCGCGCAAAGCGTAGCCTCCAGTTGCGCAGAAATCCAGACAGGCATCAAATGCGGCCCGGGTCAGACAGGCATAGGGTCCGGCTGATGACATTTCAGCAAACAGAGCGTCGGCGTCGAAGGGGCTCGCAGCGGCGGCAATCAGAATATGCTGGCACAGAACGTCGCGTGGACCTGCGCCGCGCGGGTCACCGTCGAGGTCATGCGCGCGCGCGGCCTCTAGCGCGGCGATGCATTCCACCACCTCGAACCGGTTCGCGGGCACCAGTAAGGCCTTTGACGGGGCATTATAGCGGTGGTTCGCGCGCCCAATGCGCTGAACCAGCCGTTTAACGTTCTTCGGGGCGCCGATCTGGATGACAAGGTCTACGTCGCCCCAGTCTATCCCCAGATCCAGACTACCCGTGCAGACAATGGCACGCAGATCGCCACGCACCATTGCAGCCTCGACGCGTTCGCGCTGTTGGCGGTCGAGGCTGCCGTGATGGATGCCAATTGGCAGAGCCTCATCATTCGCCAGCCAAAGGTTGTGAAAGAAAATCTCGGCCTGCGCCCGCGTGTTGTGAAAAATCAGTGTGGTTTTGTGTTGTTTGACCTGCTCAAGCACGGCGGGGATCGCATAAGCTGCACCGCCGCCGGACCAGGGCGGCATTTCGTCGGTCTCTAGCATTCTAATATCAGGATCGGGCCCGGGGTCTGCCTGAATGATCTTGCAAGGATCGGGGTGGCGCGCCAGCAGCTGGGCGATGCCTTCGGGGTCTTCGACGGTTGCCGACAGGCCGACGCGTCGCAGCGTGGGGCACAGGCTTTGTAAACGGGCCAGCGCCAGCATCAATTGATCGCCGCGCTTGCTTTCTGCCAGCGCGTGTATCTCATCCACGATCACACGTTGCACGCCATCAAACATGCGCGGTGCATCTTCGTATGAGGTCAGCAGGGCAAGGCTTTCAGGAGTCGTCAGCAGGATATGCGGAGGGTCAACGCGTTGGCGTTTCTTTTGTGTGGCCGATGTGTCGCCGGTTCGGTCCTCGATCCGGATTGGCAGACCGATTTCATCGACCGGAATGCGCAGATTGCGACGGATGTCGGCGGCCAGCGCCTTGAGCGGCGATACATAAATTGTGTGAAGCCCAGAGTGCGAGCCATCCGCCAGCTCGGCAAGCGAGGGCAGAAACCCGGCCATTGTCTTGCCGCCACCGGTCGGCGCAATCAGCAGCGTCGCCGGGTCCTGCGCCCGTTCGAACATGTCCTGCTGATGGGGGTGGATGGACCAGCCCTTGGCGGTGAACCAATTGGTGATCCGGGCGGGAATCTGCGTCATGGTCGCAGATTACCCGCCCGGGATCAGAATGACAGCGATCAGTGAACGATCTTTTCTTCGCGAACGAACATGTTCGCCCAGGCACGGTCGATCAGGTCAGGGGTCATCTGGTAAGGAATGCCCTCGAATTCGCAGATCGAGATCATCTGGTCGATCAGGAAGATTGGCTGATAGTTCGCATAGATATTGTTGATTGTCGGATACTTGACCTTGAGCAGATGCACCAGCGCGGCCTCATCCAGTGGCATACCGCGCTTGCGGGCCACCATCGCAAAGATCTTCAGGAAGTTTTCCTGGTTCGGGCCGTCGATCTTGATCTTGAAGAAAATCCGGCGCAGGGCCGCTTGGTCGAAGATCTCATTCGGGTGGAAGTTGGTCGAGAAGATGACCAGCGTGTCGAACGGGACCTCGAACTTCTCACCCGACTGCAAGCCGAGAATATCCTTGCTTTCTTCCAGCGGAACAATCCAGCGGTTGATCAGCGCCTGCGGAGGCTCGGCCTGACGGCCAAGGTCGTCGACGATGAAGATGCCGCCGGTAGACTTAAGCTGCAACGGGGCCTGATAGGTCCGGGCCGTTGGGTTGTAGACCAGATCGAGCATGCTCAGTGACAATTCACCCCCCGTGACAACGGTCGGGCGTTCGCATTGCACATAACGCGTGTCGAACCGTTTGCGGCGGCGCAGGCTGTTGGGATCGTCCGCTTCCTGCTCGATGGCGGTGTGGACAATCGGGTCATAGACCGTGATCACCTGTCCCGCGTATTCGATGGCGCGGGGCACATAGACGTTGTCTCCCAGCGCGTCCCGGATCCCGTTCGAGATCGAGGATTTACCGTTGCCCGGCGGTCCGTACATCAGGATCGACCGTCCTGCGCTGACCGCAGGGCCAAGGTGGTCCAGCAAACTGTCGGGCAGAACCAGATGGCCCATGGCGCCGGTCAATTGCTCGCGGGTGACCTGAATGTTGCGGATCGACTGGCGTTTGACCTGCTCGCGATAGACATCCAGCGGCACCGGCATCGCGCCGAAATATTCCGACTGGCTGAGCGCATCCAGCGCGCGGGCCTTTCCGGCGTCGGTCAGCTGGTAGCCCATTTCATTGCCCGAGTTGGCGTTCAGCGTACCCGTCGCCTCAAGCAGCTTTTGCTCGCGTGCGATATCAATCAATTCCTGCGTCACCGAACCCGGGAGACATACCGCTTCGGCGACTTCGCTTACGGTATCCGCATTCTTGCGGAAGATCGTCTTGAGCAGAATGTCCCGCATCATCACCAGCGGGAGCCTCATTTCAGCCAGACCTTTGGGGGCAGGGGGGGCCATCACGGAACTGTTTTGCATATTCATGAGCGTTGCTCGTCTATCCACTTGTCACGCCAAACGCCCGAAACCGGGCCACTTGCGGAAAATCTGGCCCGGCTTTGTGGCAGTACCAAGGCACGGGCGTGGCGGAGCGATGATTGTTTACGAGCCGTAAATAATACCGAGGATCAAATACATGCAAAGACACCCGGCAAGTGTAAGCCCCATCGGGAATTTTTTACCGCGATCCCAGCTTTTCCAATGGGGCGCGATCTGACGCAGAGCCGTGTGTTTGGCCAGACGATGCGCCGCAACCGAGCCCAGCGTCGAGGCCATCAAGATCATCATCAGAACCATGAAGTCCCCGGCCCAGATAAAGGCCGAGGCTGCGGCGCAGAACTTGGCATCGCCTGCCCCCATGGCACCTGCGGCGTTCATAACGATGCCGACAAGCAAGACCACGGGGATATGCAGCAATTGCCAGGCATAGGTCGGCAGGGAAAATGAAAGCGGCCCCAGGTTGCCGGGCACCCATGGTCCCGACCAGGGCGGCAAGGCGATGAGGCCGACCAGAACAAACACGAACACAAGGGCTTTTACCGCATAGTTCTTGATCCGCATTTCACGCATATCGGTGAATGCGACGTAGAAACAGATCGGCAGCACGAATGGCAAAAACCACGCGGCCGCCGACGCTGGGATGGTCATGGATCAGGCTTCCTCAAGCGCTCGCAGGGATCGGACCGCCTCGTCAAAATGCTGCGGATGGGTTGCGATGGCTTCGCGGAACAGGTTCTTGGCCGTGTTCAGGTCACCCTGTTTGACCGCAGAAATCCCCATCGTATTGAGCAGACGGGCGCGTTCAATCTGGGTCATCGGGATGACCGGCATACCATAGTTGCCCTGCGCGCTGCGGGCCAGAACCAGGTTGTTCTTGGCGGTAAACAGGGATCTGTCCTGACGGATTGCCTCGGTGAACAGGCGTTCGGCCTCGGTATATTGGCCGCGAGCCATCTTTGAATAACCCCAGTTGTTCATGACGCCTGCGGGTCGCGTGGTCAGGCCAACGGCGGTCTCATAGAAATGATCCGCGCGTTTCCAGTCTTTTCTGGAATCCGCAACCAGAGCTTCAAGACGGTAGCGCTTGAAGGTCTCATAGGTAGGTGGAATTTTGTCCAGCGTTGCCTTGGCTTTGCTCCATTCGCCCGCGCGCACCAGCGCATCGGCGTATTCGACCTTGTCTGCATTGTTGGCGCCGCTCATTTCCGTCACGCGTTTCCACGCTGCCGAAGCCTCGGTGTTGCGGTTCGCGCGGGTCAGGCTGATGGCCAGCCCCCGGGTAAGGTCGATGCGATCAGGGTGTTTCTGGACTGCACCGTGGAAATAGGTCACCGCCTCATTCGGATCGGCAGCGGTCAACAGCACTTCGTTCAGGTTGGTTTCGTCGATGACGTTGACTTCCTGAAAGGTGCGCTCGACCTTTTCTTCCTCGGTTTCTTTTGCACAAGCGGACAGGACTACCCCGCACGCGATGACAGTCGGAATCAAGAAGGGTTGGCGCATTTTTGCGTCCTTTACTGCTCTTAACCTCTGTTACTGGGTTTTGCGCAGTACGTATTCTCCGTCGCCGCGCCGTTCCAGCTCAAATTCTTGTTCTTGTGGGGTATTATTAACAGGATTTTCCATTTTTGCGAGAGCTAACCGCAGATTGTCCCGGATTGCGTCACTTTCGCCATTGTCCAGCGCATAGGCACGCTGAAACACCTGTGCAGCTTCGGAATACTGACGGGTTTCGACCAGAAACACACCCAGATTGTTCCAGGCCACCGGCCAATCGGGATCTTCGTCGACCGCCCGGCGCAACAAGGGCTCAGCCTGTCCGATACGTTGCAGGCCAAGATTGGCTGTTCCAAGCGATGTCAGGATTTGCGGGGTCATGCCCTGTTCCAGCGCCGCGCGCGTAAACGCCTCGAGCGCCAGTTCGTACTCACCCGCGCTCATCAACCGGTTGCCGACAGTCACCTGATCAACGTTGGGGCCGTCCAGATCCACGCCCGGCGCGAACGGATCCTCCGGCAGGGTCGGTTCCGAGCAAGAAGCCACCAGGGCAAGAACCGCGGTGGCTTTGAGGATTTTGCGCAGGGCGCGACCTGCTGATTTCATGCGTTTATCCGCCAACTCCCGGACCGGCTCCGTTGCCGAAATCCATGATACCTTTGGCCGATGGGCCGACCAGGATCAATAGAAGCGGGGGAACCGTCAGCATCATTGTCGCAAGTGTCATTTTGGTTGGCAACTTGTTTGCGGCCTCTTCGGCGCGCATAACGCGTTTGTCACGCATCTCGCCAGCGTAAACCCGCAGAGCCTCGGCAATGGATGTGCCGAAAGTCGCCGACTGGATCATCACGGTTACAAATGCGCTGACATCCTGCACACCGCAGCGCGTTGCAAAGTCGCGCAGAACCGAGTCCTTTTCCTTACCGGCCTTCATCTCGTAGGCGACGACCTCAAACTCGGTGGCGATATCGGGGTAGGAGGCTTTCATCTCTGACGCCACACGCACAATCGCCTGATCCAGAGATTGCCCGGCCTCGACGCAAACCAGCATCAGGTCAAGCGTGTCGGGGAAACCGGCGGTAATCGCCTCCTGCCGTTCCGCGACGCGGCGGGTGATCCAGTATTTCGGAATGAAGTACCCGATAAACCCGGGCACCAGCAGACGAATTCCAATCTGGGTTGCGTCAAATTCCTGATCACCGGCAAATACCGTCAGAAGCAAGACACCGATCAGAAGGCCGATAATGCCAAGCGCGAACTGGGAAAAATGAAAGAACCGCACCGCATCCTTGGACTGGTACCCGGCCTGCCGCAGTTTGAGCTGAACGGCGGTGTATTCTTCTTTGTCCTTGGGCTCCAGGAACGTCGCAAATTTCTCAAGCTGCTCGTTCTGGCCGGATTGCCGCAGGCGTTCCTTTTTCTCTTTCTTGCCCTTCTTGGGCGCTGAGTTTGAGCGCTGCAATTTTTTCAGCGGATCTTCCGGCTGGTTCAGCATCAGCGGGACGGTGACAAGGATCATGAACAATCCCAACACACCCACGACGATCAGGGGGCCGAATTCGCCGAGATGCTCGGTCAAGAAAGCGTTGATAGACGAGAGGAATTCCATGGCAGCGCCCTCAGACCTTGATGTTTGTCAGGATTTTCATGACGATGATGTTCAATGTCAGCATGATCCCCACGAAGAAACAGGCCGGAATGAAGTAAGGTTCATTCATGACTTCGTCATAATAATTCGGGTCTTTGACCAGAATGAATACAAGGCAGGCCAGGGGGAAGCCGGACAGGAACTTGCCGGACCACTGTGCCTCGGCGGTGATGGCTTTGACGCGGCGGAACAACCGGAAGCGGGCCCGGATCACCTTGGCCAGACCGGCCAAGATCTCGGCCAGGTTACCACCTGATTGTTGCTGGATCGAAACGGCAACAGCAAGAAAGCGCAAATCCTGCATGTCCAGACGCTCGGCCAGATCTTTGAGCGCCTCACCCACGTCGCGGCCATAGGCAACTTCGTCCGAAATCACGCCGAATTCCGTCGCCAGCGGGTCTTCGACCTCGGAGGCGACAATCTGAACAGACGAGACAAAGGGGTTACCGACCCGCAGCGACCGGACCATAAGCTCAACCGCGTCGGGCAGTTGTTCTTCGATCAGGCCCATGCGTTTCTTGGCCTTGTTGTTGACCCAGGCATAAACGGCTCCGATGCCGATGGCACCCGATAGCGCCGCGCGCAGCACGGTATCGGTCGCCGTTGCCATGCTTAGCGCCATGAAGGCCAGGCCAGAAACCAGAACCATGACCATGATCAGCTGTTTCGGACTGAAAGCGATCGCCGCCTTTTGCGCCTTGTCGGCCAGCAGTGAATAGAGCGGAATGCTCTGGGTTTTCATGTGCTGCTGCATTTCCTTGCGCAGCTGTTCCAGAACCTCCTCGCGACCGACGCCCTTGTCGATCATGTCCAACCGGCGGTTGACGCGGCTGTTCAGGCTGATCGACTTTCCGAAAGCGACCAGATAGATACCTTCGACCAGAAACAGAACCGCGACGAAGATAACGACGTAGATTAGCGCCTCGACAGGCAGTGTCATAGCAAATGTCTCCTACATCGCCGTTGGGTCGTAGATCGAAGAGGGCAGATCAAAGCCCCACAGACGGAATCGTTCGGAGAAGTGGCTCCGGACGCCGGTGGCAGTGAAATGACCGATGATCTTGTTGTCGGGGGTCAGGCCAACGCGCTGGAACTTAAAGATTTCCTGCATCGAGATGACGTCACCTTCCATGCCCGTGATCTCGGTGATCGAGGTCATGCGGCGCGAACCGTCCTGAAGACGGCTGGCCTGTACGATCAGGTTCACCGCTGATGAGATCTGACTGCGGACCGCCTTGATCGGCATCTCGATCCCGGCCATCGCAATCATGTTTTCCAGACGGGAAATACCATCCCGGGCCGAGTTGGCGTGGATTGTGGTCATCGATCCGTCGTGGCCGGTGTTCATGGCCTGGAGCATGTCGATCACCTCGGCGCCACGCGTTTCGCCGACGATGATGCGGTCGGGACGCATGCGCAGAGCGTTTTTCAGACAGTCACGCGGGCTGACCTCGCCCTTGCCTTCGACGTTGGGCGGGCGGCTTTCCATCCGGCCCACATGGGTCTGTTGCAGCTGGAGTTCCGCCGTGTCCTCGATCGTCAGGATGCGCTCGGCATCGTCGATAAAGCTGGACAGCGCGTTGAGCGTGGTCGTCTTACCGGAACCCGTACCACCCGAAACGATGATATTCAGGCGGGTCGACACAGCGGCTTGCAAATAGGCGGCCATTTCTTCGGTGAAGGCGCCGAAATTGACCAGATCGTCAATGCCCAGCTTGTCCTTCTTGAACTTACGAATCGAGACCAGCGAACCATCCACCGCAATCGGTGGTACCATCGCGTTGAAACGCGAACCGTCGGCCAGACGGGCGTCAACATAAGGGTTGGATTCGTCGACACGACGGCCCACGGCGGACACGATCTTGTCGATGATCCGCATCAGGTGCTTTTCGTCCTTGAACGTAATGTCGCTGAGTTCCAGCTTACCGGCGCGTTCCACGAAAATCTGTTGCGGACCGTTTACCAGAATATCGTTGACGGTGTCGTCCTGCAGCAGGGTCTCAAGCGGGCCCAGGCCGGTGACTTCGTCATATAGCTCTTTGTTGAGCTGGGTGCGGTCTTCCCGGTTCAGGACGATGCTGCGCGATTCCAGAATCTCGCTGGAAATGGCGCTGATTTCGGTCCGCAGATCGGACTCAGCAGCATTCTCAAGGGCCGCGAGGTTCAGGTTTTCAAGCAATTCGCGATGGAGTTCCTGCTTGATTTCGCCCAAACGCTCTTTGCGTTTGCGTTCGCGGTCGTTACCGACAACTTCGGCAGACTTTTTCTGCACTGGTTTGCGCGCCACAGCTGTGGTCGAGGCGGCCGGCTCTGGCGTCGCGGTCGGGGCTGCCGCAGGCGCTTCGGACTTGACCGGCTGAGCAGGTTCTTTTTTGTATCGTGAAAACACGGCAGCTCTCCCTCGTTTTACGCGGCCTCAGCGTTGCTGCTGCCAAGGCTGTGCAGCGACTGTGCCAATTTTGCGATTTCCCGACGCAGCGGGTTCTTGGCCGCCGAATTTGCCAGGGGCAAACCGTGATCGCCGCTTTGCATGACCTGTTTGCCGCCATCGGGCAGATGCAGATCGATCGAAATGCCAAGGCTCTCGCCCATGCGCTTGACGCGGCTTTTACCATTCAGATCGGTGAATTTCGGGGCGCGGTTCATGGCGAAACGCAGTTTGTTGAACGGCAGTTCCTCGGCCTGCAATGCCCGCTTCAGGCGCAACGCGTTCTGAGCCGAGCGCATGTCCAATTCGATCAGCGCGAAATAGACATGGGCAGCCTGAAGGACGGTTTCAGACCAATGCACCAGAGTTTTGGGCATGTCGACGACCACATAGTCGAAATGGTTGCGCGCTGTATTGATGACCTTTTGGATGTCGTCTGGCGTGATGATGTCCAGAGGGACCATATCTGACGGGGCGGTCAGGACCTGCAATTTTTCTTCATAGGTTTGCAGCGCCTGGCCAAAGGACTCTTCGTCCATCGAGGCGGTGTCTGACAACATCTCGAACACCGCTTCGTGCCGCGGCAAATCCAGATAGGTCGATACGGTGCCGTATTGCATGTCCAGATCAATCAGGCAAACCGACGGGGCGTCCTTGTCAGACACGGTCGCCAGTTCCCACGCAAGGTTTACGGCCAGGGTTGTCGAGCCCACGCCGCCCGCGAGCCCGTGAACGACAAACAGGGCGCCTTCTTTTGATTCGCCCTGCGTCATTGCAACGTTCGCCTGCGGAGCCGCCACCGGGTCGGGCTTGTTCATGCGGTCGATTGCTTCCTGCAACTCGTTTTCCGGAAGCGGGTAGGGGACAAACTCGTCAGCCCCTTTACGCAACAGCTGGTGCAGCGAGGCCGGAGTGACATCTTCGGCGATCAGGACGACCTTGATGCCCTTTTCTTTGGCCTGGGTGATGATCTCACCCATCAGGGTCAGGTTGTCTTCGTCTTCGCCATCCAGCGCAAGTGCAACAAATTGCAGCGATTCCGCCTCGGGTTGGCTGAAGAATGCAAGCGCTTCGGCAAATCCCAAATCCCCCCAACGCTCACCCAGAGCGGTTTCCATGTCTTCGATCAGAAGGTCGAAATTCTGGACATCCCGGCTGATGGTGCAGGCCAGGATGGCGGTGTTTTCGTCTTGCGGCGTTGCGCTCGTCATTAACTCAATCCTCGTCGAGAGGGCTGAACAAACCGTACGAACGTGAAAGGAGCTGTTCTGATTTGCTGTCGCCCTGTGCGGTCAATTCTGGCCGCAGGTCACCCAATTGTTCGCAACGTCGCTTGGAAGTTGGGCAAGAATTGGGCGCAAAAGAACCAATTGTAGGGAAACGGGCGACGATGCCGCCCGATTTCGGTTTATTGTTCCGACTTATTCGTCGCCGCTGCTGGCGTCTTCGCGCTGGATATAGCTTTCGCGGGTCGCGCTTTCGACATACTCGCGATAGATCACCTCGGCGTACTTTCCGTCCAGGATATTGCGGTGGTTGTCCACAAATCCGGACACCTCGGTCACAGTACGGCGATTGCGGCGATCCCTTTGCTGAGTCGCGACCAGTGGCTTGGTTTTGCCAAAGGAAACAACAGCTTCAAGCCGCGAGCGCGAGATGCCCTGCCGCGTCAGGAACGCGACGGCGGCATTTGCGCGGCGCAATCCCAGAGCGTTGTTGTAGGCCTGCGAGCCGACAGCATCCGTGTGCCCGTAGACGCGGAACCGCGCTTCGGGGAACTGTTTGATCCAGGCGGCTTGCTGCAGCAGGATCCGCTGCGCCGATGCATCCAGCTGCGAGCTGTCAAAGGCAAAGTTGATCTGAGTCGGAACTTCGGCCGCGAATCGCTGGGCCAGGATCTGCCCGTAGCTCAGTTCACCGTTCATGACCTGCACGTTGTTCAGCGTCGCGTTGCCAAATGCGCCCTGGTCGATTTCGTAACCGGCCTCGCGTGTACATCCCACGACAGCGACCGAAAGACCCAGTGTTATAAACAACTTATACATTGGTTCCATCCTCTCCATCAATCCAGGACATAGCCGTAAGAACCGCCAAAGTCCTGTTTGGCCACTTCCGAGGCTGCGCCGCTGCCAGCCCGCTCAGTACGGGCCACATTGCCGTTGACGAACAGGTCAAATTCGCTGGGCGGTTTGACACGGTCCGTCGGCAAAGCCAGGGCTTCGCCGCGTGTCGGCGTCACAAGATGCACCGTCACGATGATGACAAGCTCGCTTTGCTGGCGCTGATACTGAGCACTTCTGAACAGAGCGCCAAGGACCGGCACGTCTCCCAGCCACGGCACCTGGTTGTTGAGATCTGCAAAGTCGTCCTGAATCAGACCGGCGATCGCAAAGCTCTCACCGTCGCGCAATTCGACAGACGTCTTGGTGTCGCGAACGATAAAGCTGGGAACCGCGTCGCCCTGAATTGTAAAGCTCTGCGATTGGTCGATGCTCGAAACCGATGCGGCCATCTCAAGGTTGATCAGGTCGCCGTCGACAACGCGCGGTGTAAACAGGAGATGAACGCCGAAGCTGCGGTATTCAATTGCAATCACACCTTCGTCCTGCGGAACCGGGATCGGTACCTGACCACCGGCCAGAAACTCAGCTTCCTGACCGGACAGGGCCGACAGGTTCGGTTCGGCCAGACTACGTGCCAAGCCCTTGGATTCCAACGCTTCTATCAGAAGACGAACCTGTGTTGAGCCTGCGCCAAAGCCAAACAGAATCGCGCCGGTATTGGTTTGTGCCAGCGGGATGTTGTTTGCGATTGCGTTGTTCAGCGCGCCCTGGTTGTTCAGAGAGCCGAAACCGGCAGTGACGTCACCGCCGCCAAAGCCCAATGACGCCGACAGGTTCTTGGCAACCGTCCGGTTCATCTCGGCGAACCGGACTTTCAGCATGACCTGTTGGACGCCACCAACACTCATCAGATTGGAAACCCGCTCGGGCGCATAGCGTTCGGCTAGTTCCAGAGCGCGTGCAAGACGGGCGCTGCTGGATACGGTGCCGGACAGGACAATGCCGTCATTTGCGGTGCGCACCTCGATCTGCTCGTTTGGCAGGATCTGGCGCAGCCTCTCTTTGAATTCTGAAACATCCGGTGCAACCCGCACCCGGACGTTTGTGATCAGATTGCCGGCACCGTCGAACATCGTAAGGGTCGTCAAACCCGGCGCGCGACCCAGGATATAGATCGTCCTGTCCGAAAGCGTTGAGATGTCCGCGATACCCGCGTTGGCGATACTGATATCTGCGAACGGTTGTTCGCTTTCCACCACAATGGCGCGGTTGATAGGAACATCCAGCGTTTCCGCCGTGCCCTTCTTAACCACGCGTAGATTTTCAGCCCAAGCGGCATCGCCGATTGGACCTACAACAAGCGTCAACCCCAGCAGGGTTGCGCTGATCCAGGAACGTATTGTCATGTGACCTGCCTCTCCGATCACCACTCGATTTTTTTGGGTCTTATGCCCTATGGTTCAGAACCCTGCGCCAATTCCGGATTTATTGCAATAATCAATGGTTTCCGGAATTTTCCTTATGTGGACAATGCGCAACATCAGAATCAAAAAGGTCGCGCATATAGCGCGACCCATAGCTGGTAACAGTCTGAATTTTCGTCAGTTTGTGCAGGGTATTCTTGTTTCAACCTCTTCGCCGCCACGGCGGGTCCGAATCGTGCAGACTTCTTCTGCTTGGACTTCCGGAGCGGGTGCCGTTTCCTGAATATTCAACAGCTTGCGCTGGTCCACCTCGACAACACTGGCCACTGTTGTCTCGTCTTGTGCACCAACCAGAGCCAGCGACAACCGACCAGTATTCTGACCCTGAGCAAGGATGGCGACCTGTTCACGGGTTGCCTTGACGGTGACAGTGCGCGCGATGGTCGTTCCCGTGACATCCGAGCCCGAGGTCTGGTCAACAGCGATAAGTTCAATATTTGTCTCGATCAGACGTGTGATCTCGCCCTGACCGCTACCAGTTCCGCGCAACGAGCCGGTCCAATACACGTCAATGACGTCTCCGGGCCGCAGAAAACCGGAAACACCGGACGCAACGTCAACGCTGATGGCAAAAGCGCGCATTCCCTGCCCAAGCTGCGATGTCAGTCCCGCCGGCTCACCGGGTTTGGTAAGCTTGACGGCCATCAAAGCCTCGTCCTTTTCCATCGCGCGCAGCACGTAACGTTCGTTGTCACGGATGTCGGGGAAAAGTTCTTCCATCGCCAGGAACGTTCCTTCGGGGATCGCATTTTCCGGCCACTGGACGATCTGAACGTCCTCGGCCGTCAGTTCTTCGCCGTATCTCAGGGCGCGGTTCGAGACCAAAACACTGACGGTTGGTACGAATTCCGCCCTGGCCTTGGCCAATGCCTCTTCGCGCAACTGGCGCTCCTGATCCAGCTTGGCCCGGTTTTCCGTGATGTATTCGCGCGCCAGGTAGACCGCTCCACCGGCCAGAGCGACCCCGATGATCAGCACAAGTCCAAAAACAGCTCGCATTCTTCCCTCATTCGGCTTTATTCAGATTCAAGACGGCGCATAGCGCCGGTTCAGTATCCAGATTAAATTCGAATTGTGTCGAAAAAGGGGACAATGTCGGAACTTATTCTGGTGCGTTGGTCGGAAATCAAACTCTCAACTCTACTCGGGCAAACAGCGCCAATGAGGCGCGTGTTTGTCGGTCAGTCGAAGGTGATTTCTTGCACTTCGACGCCTGCCAGGGCCTGGCCGGTGGATTCGTCGATATTCTGAATCGGCTCTTGAAGATAGAAGTACATAAGGGCACCCAGCCCAACCACGCCTGCTGTCAAAACGACCCAGTCAACCGTGACCGCACCATCTTCGTCGCGCCAATAATCATGTAACCTGTTCAACATGGTACGCCACCAGATTCCAATTCCTGGATAAAACGAGGGCCATGCCTTCCTACAAAAGACATGGCCCCCATCAAATCTAACTTAAGCTAAAGCTTAGCTGCCGTTGCCCAGGTTGATCGAACCAACCGTTGCACCCTGCAGCGCGGTGTTCACGTCACCGGCCAGATCGCTGGCACCCTGACGAACCTGGTTGTAAGCAATTGCGGCCAGTGCAACAACGGCTGCGGTCAGAACGACCCAGTCTACAGTTACGGCGCCGTCTTCGTCTTTGCGGAAGTTCTTGAAGAACTTGATCATGTTACGTCCCTCCTAAAGGATCCAAAAGTAATCTAACCTCGGCGTCTTTCAGAGCTTTCTCTCTCAGTCCGCTCCCGATCGTCTCGGCATGGGAATATGTTTGCCTGTGGTGCGTGGCAGGAATTGGGCCAAACGCAGTTTTTTTTGCTCAAAGCTTAACTTTTTTTCCGGAATTTTCACAACCAATTGTAATTAAACAGAAAATCATCTCATCTTTTTTTGTCGCCCGAGCAGGAGCGATGCAAATTTACGGCAAATGAGGCGAAATTGCCCCATTTCGCTTTGTTTTTCTGGTGTTGCAGGGGAATTCGGTGTTCAGAATAAACCAAAAGAAGAACTGAGGCAGGCAAAATGAATTTCCGGAATGCAGTGTCATGCGCCGGTGTTGCGGCGTTTCTGTTAACTTGTGTGGCACCCGTTTCCGCGACCGAGCAGGTCCCGGAAGGTGCATTTAAGCGTATCAAGGCCCCGGCACCGGGGACACGCCCACGCGTCACCATCCAAATTACCCCCGAAGAGCACGCGAACGCGCCTTCGGCTCCCAGCACAGGTTCGACAATCGACGTGCCCGAGGTCATAGCGCGCGCGACGCCACCCGAGTCGGTACCATTGCGCATAGAAGGCGCGACCAAGCCTGTCGGGTCCTACAAGGCGTTCTGGAACCGCGTCTCGCCAGAGATGTCGCAGGCAAGCTCGGGTCGTCTACGGCAGGCCGTTCAGGCGGCCTCGCAAGTCGGCGTTTCAGCACCGCGGTTGCAGACGCTACAGAACATCGCTCGGCAACGCGGCGTGGACATATTGCGCTCGACCGTGGGGACGGATGTTTCGCCCGCCCTCGTTTTGGCAGTCATTTCGGTTGAATCGGCAGGACGTGAGGACGCGGTCAGTTCGGCGGGCGCGCAGGGGCTTATGCAACTGATGCCTGCAACAGCGGCGCGGTTCGGCGTTCAGGATAGCCTGAAGCCCGATCAGAACATCCGGGGCGGTGTGAAATATCTGGACTGGCTGATGGAAGAGTTCGGGAACGACCCGATTCTGGTTCTTGCCGGATATAACGCCGGGGAAGGGGCCGTCCGCAAACACAGTGGCGTACCGCCCTATGCGGAAACGCGCGATTATGTCCCAAAGGTGCTGGCCGCGTTTCAAGTCGCCAGCGCATTGTGCACCTCACCACCCGTGTTCCTATCGGATGGCTGTGTCTTTCAGGGTCTGAACTAAGACGGGCCCACCCAGAGGCGAGCCCGTTTACCGTCAGTTGACGAGTCGCGCCTCGGTGGCGGCGCGAATCTCGTCTTCGGTGACACCTTCGGCGAGCTCAACGATCTTAAGGCCGCCTTCGACAACATCCAAAACACCAAGGTTGGTGATGATGCGGTTCACCACCTTTTTCCCGGTCAGAGGCAGGGTGCATTTCTTCAACAGCTTGGACTTGCCATGCTTGTTGGTGTGATCCATCACTACGATCACCCGACCGACACCGGCCACAAGGTCCATCGCACCGCCCATGCCTTTGACAAGCACCCCGGGGATCATCCAGTTGGCAAGATCACCTTCTTCATCGACTTCCATCGCACCAAGAACAGCTGCGGCAATCTTGCCGCCGCGGATCATCGCGAACGATGTTGCACTGTCGAAATACGAGGTGCGGGACAGTTCGGTGATCGTCTGCTTGCCCGCATTGATCAGGTCCGGGTCTTCTTCGCCTTCAAACGGGAAAGGGCCCATGCCCAGCATGCCGTTTTCCGATTGCAGGGTGATGTCCTTGTCGCCCACATAGTTCGCCACCAGCGTCGGAATACCGATGCCGAGGTTCACATACATGCCGTCTTCCAGTTCCTGTGCCGCGCGCGCGGCCATTTGATTGCGGTCCCAGGGCATTATGCTTCCTCCTTCTTACGGGTGGTGCGCTGTTCGATGCGCTTTTCGTGGGTGCCCTGAATGATGCGGTGCACATAGATGCCTGGCAGGTGAATGGCGTCCGGATCCAGCGAGCCGCGTGGGACGATTTCCTCGACCTCGGCGATGCAGATCTTGCCGCAGGTCGCTGCGGGCACATTGAAATTGCGAGCAGTCTTGCGGAAGATCAGGTTGCCGGTGTCATCGGCCTTCCAGGCCTTGACGATGGCAAGATCTGCAAAGATGCCTTCTTCCATGATGTAGGTTTCGCCGTTGAAGTCCTTGTGCTCCTTGTCTTCGGCGATCACGGTACCGACACCGGTCTTGGTATAGAAACCGGGAATGCCTGCTCCACCGGCGCGCATGCGCTCGGCCAGCGTACCTTGCGGATTGAATTCCAGCTCAAGCTCACCCGAGAGGTATTGACGCATGAATTCCGCGTTCTCGCCGACATAGGAGCTGATCATCTTTTTGACCTGCTTGGTCTGCAGCAGAATGCCGATACCGAAATCGTCGACGCCCGCATTGTTCGACGCGAATGTCAGGTCCTTTGTGCCGGCGTCCTTGATGGCCTCAAGCAGCAATTCCGGTATACCGCACAGGCCAAACCCGCCCGCCGCGATCATCATGCCATCCTTCAGCACTCCGTCCAGTGCTTCGGTGGCATTGGCATAGATTTTCTTCATGGAAACTCCCCCAATGACATGGTGATGTGCAGGTTGTGCCGCCATGTCGTTGTGAAGTCAACAAAACCTAGGGGGTTGTGGTATTTCTACCTATCCCGCCGCCTTCTTGGTTGTCGCCTTTTTCTTGGGGGCAGCTTTCTTTTTGGTCCCTTTCTTGGCCGCGCGTTCGTTGACCAGTTCGATGGCCATTTCCTGCGTCACGTCCTCGGGTTTTATGTCCTTGGGAATGGTGGCGTTGACCTTTTCCCATTTCACATATGGCCCATAGCGCCCGTCCAGAACCTGCATCACGCCGCCATCGGGGTGTTCGCCGAGTTCTTTCAACGGCTTGGCGGCGGCCCGTCGCCCGCGCCCCGGGTTGGCCCGCTTTTCAGCCAGCAGTTCGACCGCGCGGTTCATGCCGATCTCGAACACGTCGTTCGGGTCCTTGAGATTGGCAAAGACCGGTTTTGCCTCATTCGGCAGTTGATGCATGATATATGGGCCAAACCGCCCGAAATTCGAACTGATCGAACCGCCTTCGGGGTGTTCACCAATCTGGCGGGGCAGGGACAGAAGCGTTAGCGCCTTGTCCAGGTCCATGTCATCCTTGCTCCAGCCGCGGGGCAGCGAAGCGCGCGGGGGTTTCTTGTTCTCGGGCGTCGGTTCGCCGCGTTGTACATATGGGCCGAACCGTCCGGATTTCAGCCAGATCTCGTCACCAGCATCTTCGCCCAGCAGACGTTCCTCGCCCTCGGCCCCTTCACCTGCGATGGGCCGCGTATAGGTGCATTCGGGATAGTTGCCGCAACCTACAAAGCCGCCTGTGCGTGAGGTTTTCAAGTGCAGCTGACCGACACCGCATTTCGGACAGATGCGCGGATCGGACCCGTCCTCGCGCGGCGGATACAGCTGAGGCGCAAGCGCTTCGTCCAGCCTGTCCAGCACTTCCGAAATGCGCAGTTCCGACGTCTCGCCGATTGCCGCCGAGAAGTCGCGCCAGAATTTGCCCAGCAGATCTTTGTAGTCGCGGTCACCGGCGCTGACATCGTCGAGTTCTTCCTCGAGGTTGGCGGTGAACTCATAGCCCACATATTGCCGGAAGAAATTCAAAAGGAAGATCGTGACGATCCGGCCCTTTTCCTCGGGGATCAGTCGATTCTTGTCCTTGCGCACATATTCGCGGTCCTGGATCGTGGTCACGATCGACGCGTAGGTCGATGGGCGCCCAATCCCCAGCTCTTCCATTCGTTTGACCAGAGTCGCCTCGGTATAGCGCGGCGGCGGTTGCGTGTGGTGTTGCAGGGCCAGAACGGCTTCGTTCTCGGCTAGAATCGCCGCCTTGTCCGACTCGCTGGTCGCTTTGGCGAACTGGTCGCGCAATGAGGTCTTTGCGAAACGCGCTGGATCGCCCTGCATGATCTGCGGCAAACGTTTGTCATCGTCATCGACAACATCGTCGCGACCCTCTTCATAGACGCGCATGAAGCCATCAAACAGTACCACCTGGCCGGTGGCGCGTAGTCCGACCTGACCGTCATCGCTGCCGATCTCAACAGTGGTGCGTTCCAGCCGAGCGGCGGCCATCTGGCAGGCGATCGTGCGTTTCCAGATCAGATCATAGAGTTTGCGCTGATCCTCGTCGGTAACCTTCAGCGCCTTGGCATCGCGCGCCATATCCGTCGGGCGAATGCACTCGTGGGCTTCCTGCGCGTTCTTGGCCTTGTTCTTATACATGCGCGGGCTGTCCGGCACGTATTCCGCGCCATAGCGATCCGTGATCGCGTCGCGCGCGGCGGCCACGGCCTCGGGTGCCATGTCAATGCCATCAGTTCGCATATAGGTAATGTATCCGGCCTCATAGAGACGCTGCGCCACTTGCATCGCGTGCCGTGCACCCATTCCGAACTTACGGCTGGCCTCCTGTTGCAGGGTCGAGGTCATGAATGGGGCAGAGGGGTTGCGCGCGGCGGGCTTGGCCTCAACTGAGGTCACGCTCAAGGCGCGGCTGGTGATCGCCTGAACCGCCAGTTCTGCCTGCGTGGCGTTTGCAAGATCGTGCTTGTCCAGCTTCTTGCCGGCCAGAGTGACCAGTCGTGCCTCGTACGTTTGCCCACGTGGCGTTTCAAACTGGGCGCGGACCGACCAGTATTCGACCGGCCTGAATGCCTCGATCTCCATCTCGCGTTCGACGATCAGACGCAGGCAGACGGATTGCACGCGGCCTGCGGACTTTGCGCCCGGCAGCTTGCGCCACAATACAGGAGACAGGTTGAAGCCCACCAGATAGTCAAGCGCGCGCCGGGCCAGATAGGCCTCAACCAAGGGCATATCGACTTCACGCGGGTTCTGCATTGCCTCGGTCACGGCATCTTTGGTGATCGCGTTGAAGGTCACGCGGCTGACCGGCGTGTCCTTTTTGATCGAGCGGCGCTTGGTCAGCGCCTCTTGAAGGTGCCAACTGATCGCCTCGCCCTCG
Organism: Ruegeria sp. CH11; assembly: GCF_056537105.1. Taxonomy (NCBI): domain Bacteria; kingdom Pseudomonadati; phylum Pseudomonadota; class Alphaproteobacteria; order Rhodobacterales; family Roseobacteraceae; genus Ruegeria; species Ruegeria sp. CH11. The sequence goes on along the minus strand of NZ_JBQFQX010000004.1, from coordinate 144,041 downwards.
CGATCGGGGTCGGTGGCCAGGATCAGCGCGTTGTCATCTTTCAGCGCGTCGGCGATGGCTTTGACATGCTTTCGGCTGTCGTTTCCAACCTCCCATGTCATTGCGAATTCATGGTCGGGATCGACCGATCCGTCCTTGGGGGGCAAGTCGCGAACATGCCCATACGAGGCCAAAACCGTGTAGTCGGGGCCGAGATATTTGTTGATTGTTTTTGCTTTGGCCGGAGATTCTACAACAACTACAGGCATTTAGGGGGAAACCTCGCTCGACGGATTTAGCGCCTCTTATGGTGTTGCAAAATGTGTGGGGCAAGGTGGAATTGTCAATGCGTTCCTTCAAATGTCCCAAAACCGATTTGAATTCAGTGCTGTAGAGGTGCCTGGTGTACGCTCGGACAACGGTGAACGGCAGCGATCTTGTCAACTTGCCAACGACAACAGGCCACCCGGCTGACGTTGGATTCGCCCCTCCAGCTCAAGATCCACCAATGCGGGGCCAAGCTGACCTGCCGAGGCTGCAATATCGCGCAGCAATTGATCTTCGGCGATGGGCGAAGGGCCAAGACGATCCAGAATTTGCGCGTGCAGATCTTGAACCGGAACCTGTTCCGGCATGACCGCGGAAGTTGCGGGTATCAAGGGCAACTGGTCCTGCGACGGCAGCGCCTCAAGGATATCCGATGCCGAACGGACGAGGACCGCGCCATCCCGGATCAACAGGTTGCAGCCCGCCGCCCGCGCGTCAAAGGGATGGCCGGGGACGGCTAGAACTTCGCGGCCCTGATCCAAGGCGTCGCGCGCCGTGATCAGGCTGCCGGACTTGGCGGCGGCTTCGACCACGACGACCGCGCGCGCGAGGCCCGAGATAATGCGGTTGCGACGCGGAAAGTGCCGGGCCTGTGGTGTCACACCCATCGGCTGTTCGGACACGCGCAGGCCTTTGGTTGCTATTTCACGCGCCAGATCCGTGTTGTCAGCCGGATAGATAACGTCGACGCCGCCTGCCATGACCGCGACCGTGCCTGTGTCCAAGGCCGCCAAATGCGCTGCAGTATCGATGCCGCGCGCCAACCCCGAGACAATGACATGTCCCTTCTGCCCCAAATCGGTTGCGAGCCCTCGCGCCATTCGGGCGCCAAGCGACGAACAGTTCCGGGCACCGACCATGGCAACTGCCGGAGATTGCAGCAACGATACATCTCCAATGGCCCATAGCAGAGGCGGTGCGTCATTCAGATCATTCAGTGCTTGCGGGAAATCGGCGCCCCCAAGGCACAAAAGCCGCGCTTTGGCGGCTTTTGCGGCCTTGAGTTCCGCCTCGATCACGCCGGGGGGGCAGATTTCATACCCTTCTATTCCAGCGGCGCGCGCCATTTCCGGCAGCGCGGTCAGCGCATTCTGCGCCGAGCCATGTTCGCGCAGCAACCGACGAAACGTCGCCGGACCAACCTTGCGCGAGCGCAACAGACGAAGCCAGGAAAACCGGTCCTCTTCCGTGGTGGGTGGGAGTGGGGGGTGATTGGAAGAAAGCTGCTCTTCGGTCATCCGATGCTCCGCCTGATTGCAGAACTGGTTTACGAGCACCGGGGTTAACAGGCTGTGAATCGTGGAAAATTAGATGAGAATTTTTGCCACTCAATTTCCGTAACCGAATTTAATTGCATGAAAACAAAAGAGAAAATTAGACAATGCCAAATACAGGTTTCATCCAATCCTTGTTGCGCCAAAGCCAATTGGCGGCGCAGCGTTAACGTTGCGCCACTGTCATTCATCCGATTCTGCCTCAGGCTGCGGACCCGCCCACAGTCAGCCCATCCATCAGAACAGTTGGCTGGCCGACACCGACCGGAACCCATTGCCCGTCTTTGCCACAAGTACCCATGCCGGGATCCAGCGCCATGTCATTGCCAAGCCCCCGAATACGTTTCAGGGCCGAAGGCCCGTCACCGATCAGCGTCGCCCCTTTGACCGGAGCACCGATTTTGCCGTTTTCCACGCGATAGGCTTCGGTGCAGGAGAATACGAACTTGCCATTGGTAATGTCGACCTGCCCGCCACCGAATCCGACCGCCCAGATGCCATCCTTGATGTCTGCCACCAGTGAGGCCGGATCGGCATCCCCGCCCAGCATTATCGTGTTGGTCATACGGGGCATGGGTTTGTGGGCATAGCTTTGACGTCGACCGTTGCCGGTGGGCGCGACACCCATCAGGCGCGCGTTCTGGCGGTCCTGCATATAGCCCGTCAGAACCCCATCCTCGATCAGCACGGTACGTGAACTGGGGGTACCTTCATCATCGATGGTAATCGAACCGCGCCGATCCGCGATTGTGCCATCGTCCACCACGGTCACGCCTTTCGAGGCGATCTGCTGCCCCATCAACCCGGCAAAGGCCGAGCTGCCTTTGCGGTTGAAGTCACCCTCCAGGCCGTGCCCGATAGCCTCGTGCAGCAGAATGCCGGGCCAGCCGGGACCGAGCGCCACCTCCATCACGCCAGCCGGGGCAGGCACCGCGTCGAGGTTTACCAACGCGATGCGCAACGCCTCGCGCGCCTTGGCCTGCCAGTCGGAAGGATCGATCAGACCGTTCAAACCAACGCGGCCGCCACCCCCGGCCGAGCCGCTTTCCCGTCGACCATTCTGTTCGACGATGACCGAGACGTTCAGGCGGGTCATGGGCCGTACATCACGGACCAGAACGCCGTCGGGGCGCAAGATCTCGACCTCTTGCACGGCGGCAGCGATGGTTGCGCTGACCTGCACGACGCGAGGATCCAGGTCCCTGGAAAAGGCGTCGATCTCGCGCAGGGTCTCGATCTTAACCGGAAAACCTGCGGTTTCGATCGGGTCTTCGTCCGTGTAAAGCCGCGTATTGGTGGCGCGCGGCGGGTCGGCCAATGTGCCCCCGCCTTCGCCCACAGCCAAACGGGCGGTTTCCGCCGCGCGTTTCAGCGCCGGGATCGACACGTCGGTCGAATGGGCGTAACCGGCAACGTCGCCCTGCACTGCGCGCAGGCCAAATCCTTCGGACGCGTCATAGGATGCGGTGCGCAGGCGCCCGTCATCAAAGACCAGAGATTCGGATTTGCGTCGTTCTACATAGAGCTCCCCATCCTCGGCACCGGCGGTTGCAGATTGCAGAACCGCAAGCGCCTCATCCTGCGGAAGAGCGCTTTCAAACGCGCGAAACGGGTCGTTCGACATCAGTTGGGACCTTTCGGGTTTGATCCAGATCAAAAATAGCGTCTGTTTGACGCAAGCATTTTGCTTTATCTACCCGACGGAATATGGTTTTTAACGCGGCCAAAGACAACGGGAGAGGTGCGACCGATTCACACCTTTTCGCCAGAGACGCAAAGATCAAACGATCAGGACAGAAAATGAAGAATGCTTTGATGCTTTCGGGGCTTGCAACTGCCCTCTCCAGCCTTCCCGCCATGGCTCAGGAGCTTGAGATTATTGGCAAGCCGGTTGCCGGCGGTGTTGGTTTCCAGCCTGCGACCACCAGCCTTGCCGAAGGGATTCAGCGTCTGGACAACATGATTCTGGTGATCATCACCGTGATCTGCCTGTTTGTCGCCGGTCTGCTGATCTACTGCATCGTGCGCTACAATCAGCGCGCCAATCCGACCCCTGCGCGATTCTCGCACTATACCCCGGTCGAGATTGCATGGACCTTGGGTCCGATCCTGATTCTGGTTTTCATCGGGGCATTCTCGCTTCCGGTTCTGTTCAAGCAGCAGGAGATTCCGGAAGGGGATGTCGTGATCAAGGTCGTGGGAAACCAGTGGTACTGGACCTACGAGTATGTTGACCACGACTTCGCCTTTGACAGCTATCTACTGGGCCATCCCGCCACGCTCGACGAAGGCGCACGCCCTGCGGATGCCGACGTCACCCCGTTTGTTCTGGACGACGCGATGCGGGCCAAGCTGACCGATGCCGGTTACAGCGAAGACGAATGGCTGCTGGCCACAGACACCGCTGTGGTCGTGCCAGTTGGCAAAATCATCGTAATGCAGGTGACCGCATCGGACGTGATCCATGCGTGGACGATCCCGTCCTTTGGCGTAAAACAGGATGGCGTACCCGGTCGTCTGGCCGAGCTTTGGTTCCAGGCTGACAAGGAAGGCATCTATTTCGGTCAGTGTTCGGAACTGTGCGGCAAGGACCACGCCTATATGCCGATCACCGTCAAGGTTGTGAGCGAAGAGGCTTACGAGCAATGGCTGCAAGGCGCTCTGGAAGAATATGCGGGTGCCCCCGCAACTTACGAGGTTGCCTCGAACTAAGCCCTTTGCGGCCTGGTTAACACATGCAGGCTGCGCGGTGATCGCGCAGCTTTCGCCCTAGAAGGACCGGACATGAGCGACGCAAGCATCAATGCCAGCACCGTCTCTGCGCAGCACCGCGCGGACGAGGCCAGCTTTGGCGATTATTTCGCCTTGCTCAAGCCACGCGTTATGTCGCTGGTCGTATTTACCGCTTTGGTCGGTCTGCTGGCGGCTCCGGTCCCGGTGCATCCTTTTGTCGGCTTCTGCGCCATCCTGTTCATAGCCATCGGCGGCGGCGCGTCGGGTGCGCTGAACATGTGGTGGGATGCGGATATCGATAAGGTAATGAAGCGCACCAAGGGCCGCCCGATTCCATCCGGCAAAGTAGAAGAGGGCGAGGCGCTTGCACTAGGTCTGGCCCTGTCCGGCCTGTCCGTGATCATGCTTGGCCTTGCGACCAACTGGTTTGCAGGTGCGTTTCTGGCCTTCACCATCTTTTTCTATGTCGTGATCTACACGATGTGGCTGAAACGGTCGACGCCGCAGAATATCGTGATCGGCGGCGCGGCAGGGGCATTTCCACCGGTGATCGGATGGGTTGCGGCGACAGGATCGATGACGCTGGAGCCCTGGCTGATGTTCGCCCTGACCTTTATGTGGACGCCGCCGCATTTCTGGGCGCTGGCGCTGTTTATGCGCTCGGACTACGACGATGCGGGCGTGCCGATGTTGACGGTCACCCATGGCCGCCGCGCCACCCGCTGGCATATTCTGATCTATACCGCTCTGCTGGCGTTGCTGGCAGTTGGGACCGCCTTTTCGGGTATCGGTGGGCCGGTCTATCTGGCGGTCGCAATTGTGATGAATGCGCTGTTCCTGCGGGGGGCGTGGAAGATCTCGCGCCGGACCGAGGACGACGCGGAAGCCGACAATTTCAAGATCGAGCGCGGGTTCTTCAAACTCTCGCTGCTGTACCTGTTCCTGCATTTCGGAGCGATCCTGGTCGAAGCCCTGTTAAAGCCCTATGGGCTGGGAGGCTGGTCATGAGCCTGCGCAAAAGCCACGAATTGCATCAGCGTCGGTTCAGCCGCAACCTTGGGGTCGGGCTGACACTGGCGGCGTTTATCGTGATCATTTTCGGCCTGACGGTCGTCAAGGTATCCGGAACGGATTTCGGAATGGCCAGCGAAGAGGTGCAGAACTGATGGCGATGTCGGGACCTCAGAAAACGGTGGTCCAAACCGTGGGTGTGGTTGTCCTTATGGGCAGCCTCGCTTGGGCTGCGGTACCGTTTTACGACTGGTTCTGCCGTGTGACCGGTTTCGGCGGCACCACCGGTGTCAGCGCGACCGCACCCGACGATATTCTGGATCGCACCGTTACCGTCCGTTTTGACGCCTCGAAAGCCAAGGATATGGCCTGGGAGTTCAAGCCGGTCGAACGCGAGATGGAAGTGCGTATCGGCGAAACCGGACTGGCCTTTTACGAAGCACACAATCCGACGGATCGTCCGATCGCGGGGCAGGCGTCCTATAACGTCGCGCCGTATTCCGCCGGAGGGTACTTTCAGAAAATCGCCTGTTTCTGCTTTGAAGAGCAGGTGCTGCAACCGGGCGAAACGGTGCAGATGCCGGTGACCTTTTTTGTCGACCCCGAAATGGTCGAAGATCTGGAAGCCAAATACGTGCATACGATAACGCTGTCGTATACATTCTACGAAATTGACCTGCCCGAGGGCTATGCCGCCCTCGATCCGCAGGCAGATACAAACACGAACTAACGCCTTTAGGTGAGGGACTCTGATGGCACACGCAAAAGACCATGATTATCACATTCTGAACCCGTCGATCTGGCCACTGATCGGCGCGGTATCCGGCTTTGTGATGCTGTTCGGAGCCGTTCTTTGGATGCATGGGATCACCCCGTGGATCTTCTGGATGGGCCTGATCGGTGTTCTCTACACCATGTTCGCCTGGTGGTCCGAGGTTGTGGTTGAAAGCCGTCAGGGCGATCACACGCCGGTCGTGCGCATTGGTCTGCGCTATGGATTCATCCTGTTTGTGATGTCCGAGGTGATGTTCTTCTTTGCCTGGTTCTGGTCGTTCTTCAAGCATCGCATGTATCCGATGTACGACTATGCCGGCACCGAATACATCCAGCCGGATATCCACGCAGTCGACCCGTTCCACCTGCCGCTGATCAACACTCTGGTCCTGCTGCTGTCAGGCTGTGCCATCACTTGGGCGCACCACGCGCTGGTGCATGACAACGACCGCAAAGCCCTGATCAACGGTCTGGCCATCGGTATCGTTCTGGGCATCGCGTTTACTGCGTTACAGGGTTTCGAATATTATGAACTGCTGGCGCATGAAGGCTGGAAGTTTGGCGACGATCAGTTCTATTCGAACTTCTTCATGGCAACCGGTTTCCACGGTTTCCACGTGATCATCGGAACGATCTTCCTGTCGGTCTGTCTGATCCGGGCGCTGCGCGGAGATTTCACGCCTGAGAAACACGTCGGTTTCGAGGCGGCGGCCTGGTACTGGCACTTCGTGGACGTTGTCTGGCTGTTCCTGTTCTTTGCCGTCTACATTTGGGGGCAGGCCCCGCTGATGTAGCGCAGCCAGGACAATCCAGTTGCAAAAGCCGCCCCTTGGGGCGGCTTTTTCGCTATTCCGGGTGCAAAATTGCGCCCGATACAATTGGGCGGTTGCAAATCGCCGGGCTCGCCCCTTAACAAGACGCCGGTTCCTGCAAGAAGGTTTTGCCCCGCCATGCGCCGTACTTTGTTCCTGCTGATATTCGGTGTCGCTGGTCTGGGCGTGCTGCTGTGGCTGGGCGTTTGGCAGGTGCAGCGGTTGGCCTGGAAGCAGGAGTTTCTGAACGAGATAGAAACCCGCATCTCGGCAGACCCCATCGACCTGCCGTCGCAGGTTTCGGTCGCTGCGGACAAGTACCTTCCCGTGACCGTTTCCGGTGAAATGGTGCCTGGGGAGATACACGTTCTGGTCTCGGTCAAACAGGTTGGGGCGGGGTACCGGATCATCCAGTCCTTCAGTACTGAAGGGCGGACCATTCTGGTGGACCGTGGTTTTGTTCCGACGACCGCCAAGGATGCAGAGCGCCTGATTGGTTCGATGCAAATCACGGGCAATCTGCACTGGCCGGATGAGATCGACAGCTATACGCCCGAGCCCGACATAGAAGCCAACATCTGGTTCGCGCGTGACATACCCAATCTGGCCGCCGCGTTGGGCGCTGACCCCGTGCTGCTGATCGCAAGGTCCGAGACGGATCCGAACGTGACGCCGCTGCCGGTGGACACGGCGGGCATCCCGAACGATCACCTGCAATACGCGGTCACATGGTTTGGTCTGGCTCTGGTCTGGGCCGCAATGACCGGCTATTTCCTGTGGCGCAGCCGCACCCCTTCTGAGAGAGAAGAGCAATGAAATACATCTCGACCCGTGGCCAAGCGCCCGAACTGACGTTTGAAGAAGCGATGCTGACCGGGCTGGCCCGCGACGGCGGCCTGTATCTGCCCGCCGAGATCCCGGTGATGAGCCATGATGAGATCGCTGCGCTGGCTGGCCTGCCCTATGAAGAGATCGCGTTCCGTGTGATGTGGCCCTATGTCAGTGGCTCATTTGCTGAGGACGAGTTCAAGGCCATCATTGCGCGCGCCTACGAAGGCTTTGGTCACGACGCACGGGCGCCGCTAAAGCAGTTGAACGAGAACCATTTCCTGCTGGAACTGTTCCACGGGCCGACGCTGGCTTTCAAAGACTTTGCCATGCAGTTGATTGGTCAATTGTTCCAGGTTGCCCTGAAACGGCGAGGGGACCGTGTGACAATCGTTGGTGCGACCAGCGGCGATACCGGCTCGGCCGCCATCGAGGCGTTCCGCGGCCTGGACGCGGTGGATGTATTTATCCTGTTCCCCCATGGCCGCGTGTCCGAAGTGCAGCGCCGCCAGATGACGACACCTGCGCACAGCAATGTGCACGCGCTGGCCGTCGATGGCGATTTCGATGATTGTCAGGCCGCGCTGAAGGATATGTTCAACGATTTCGATTTCCGTGACAGCGTGAAACTGGCCGGCGTAAACTCGATCAACTTCGCCCGTGTTCTGGCGCAGATCGTCTATTATTTCTCGGCTGCCGTCAGCCTAGGCGCGCCGCACCGTAAGGTCAGCTTCACCGTGCCGACCGGCAACTTTGGCGACATCTTCGCGGGCTATCTGGCCAAGCGCATGGGGCTGCCGATTGACCGGCTGGTGGTTGCGACCAACCAGAACGACATTCTGCATCGGTGCCTGTCGGGTGAGGGGTATTTCAAGGGCGAGACCATCCCCTCGATCAGCCCGTCGATGGATATTCAGGTCAGTTCGAACTTTGAACGGGCGCTGTATTATGCCTATGGCGAGGACGGCAGCGCTGTGGCGCAGTTGATGGATGAGCTCAAGACCGGCGGCTTCAACGTCAGCCAGGGCGCGATGGAAGCGCTGCGAGAGAATTTCGACTCGGGGCGCGTGTCCGAGGATGAAACGCTGGAGACAATCAAACACACGCTGGCCCATAGCGCGGAACTGGTCTGCCCACACACGGCTGTTGGGATCAAGGTCGCGGAAGAGCATCGTTCGGACGCTCCGATGATCACTTTGGCCACCGCGCATCCGGCGAAATTCCCGGCTGCGGTCGAGAAGGCGAGCGGCGAACATCCGCCTCTTCCATCCCGCATGTCTGATCTGTATGAACGTCCGGAACGGGTGACCCGCATTGCCAACGATCTGGGTGCCCTTGAGGATCATATCAGAAGGCACATCGCTGAGTGACTGTCAGACAAGACCAACTGAAGAACGGCTTTCGTATCGTCAGTGAACATATGCCGGGGCTGCAATCTGCGGCCATCGGCATCTGGGTAACCGCCGGAGGGCGGCATGAGCGGATCGAGCAGAACGGCATCGCGCATTTCCTTGAACATATGGCGTTCAAGGGGACCGAGCGTCGTTCCGCGCTGCAAATCGCCGAGGCGATCGAGGATGTGGGTGGATACATCAACGCCTACACCTCGCGCGAGGTCACGGCCTATTACGCGCGGGTTCTGAAAGACGATGTGGCGTTGGCCATGGATGTGATCGGTGACATCGTTCTGAACCCGGTTTTCGACCCGCGCGAGATCGAGGTCGAACGCGGCGTGATCCTGCAGGAGATCGGCCAGGCCTATGACACGCCGGACGATGTGATCTTTGACTGGCTGCAGGAGCAGAGCTATCACGATCAGCCGCTGGGCCGGACCATTCTGGGCCCCTCGGAACGGGTTAGCGCGTTCTCGCGCGAGGACCTGTCGGGCTTTGTGGCGGAACATTACGGCCCGGACCAGATGATCCTGTCCGCCGCCGGTGCGGTGGACCACGACGCGCTGATGAAGATGGCCGAAGAGATGTTTGGTCATCTGCAACCCCGCAAGGGTCTGATCCCTGAAACGGCGCGGTTCACCGGTGGTGAGGCGCGGCAGGAGAAAGAGCTGGAACAGGCGCATTTTGCCCTGGCGTTGGAAAGTCCAGGCTACCGCGACGATGCGATCTATACCGCGCAGATATACTCGACCGCTTTGGGCGGGGGTATGTCGTCGCGGCTGTTCCAGGGGGTCCGCGAGTCGCGTGGCCTTTGCTATACGATTTTTGCGCAGACCGGGGCATATGCCGACACTGGCACGACCACGATCTACGCCGGAACCTCGGCGGATCAGGTGGGTGAGTTGGCAACGATCACTGTCGACGAGATGAAGCGCGCCGCCGAAGACATGAGCGCCGAAGAGGTGGCCCGTGCCCGCGCGCAGATGAAGGCGGGGATGCTCATGGGGCTGGAAAGCCCTTCGAACCGGGCGGAACGTCTGGCCCGGCTGGTTCAGATCTGGGGTGCCGTACCATCGCTGGAAGACACGATTGCCAAGATTAATGCGGTCAGCACCGAGGATGTGCGCGGATTTGCCGAAGAGATGGCCGTCCGCGCCCGCGCAGCGCTGGCGCTTTACGGGCCGGTCTCTGGCGCACCAACGCTGGCCGAGTTGCAGGAGAGGCGCGCGGCGTGATGCTACTGGGCCGACGCAAGCTGAAACTCGAAACCGAGCGCCTGAGCCTGCGCCCACCGGTGCATTCCGATTTCAATACCTGGGCGGCGCTGCGTCGAGCATCCAAGGAATATCTCACCCCGTGGGAGCCGATCTGGGCCAAGGATCACCTGAGCCGCAAGTCCTTCACCAACCGGGTCTATTGGGCGCAGCGCTCGGTGGCCAGCGGAACCGCGATTCCGCTGTTTCTGTTTCGGCGCTCGGATGACGCCCTGTTGGGGGCGATCACGCTGGACAACGTGCGCCGTGGTCCGGCGCAGGCTGGTACGCTGGGTTACTGGACCGGGCAGGCCTTTGCCCGGCAGGGGTATATGCGCGAAGCGATCGGCGCGGTTGTGCATCACGCCTTCACCCGTCTCGACCTGAGCCGGATCGAGGCCGCGTGCCTGCCCGAAAACAAACCTTCGCGCGGGCTGCTGGAAAGCTCGGGGTTCAAGTACGAAGGTGTGGCGCAGTCCTACTTGCAGATCAACGGGCGGTGGCGGACGCATGTGCTGTATGCCAGCCTGCGCTCGGACCGGCGCGGCAAAACCGACGCGGGATAAAGGGCGCCTGCGTTGCGATTCTGGGGGGCTGCCCCCGGTGCGGCAGGCCGTGCCTTCCCCGGGATATTCTTGGCCAGATGAACAAGGGGCATGACTTGGGGCCGTCTTGCGCTACACTCATGCCATGCGCTGGGTTATAGCGGTATTGTTGATGATAATCTCGAGCGGCGTCGCAGCGCAGGAGCGGCGGCCGAGCCATTGTATTGCCATCGCCGATGCCGCACCCGGTATCGCGTATATTCACAAGGCAGCCTGGCAGGATCCGGTACCTGAGTTTTCGGTTCGGATCAGTTACGTCGCCCATGCGTCGTTTCTGATTCAGACGCAGGGCGGATTGAACGTAGTGACGGATTTCACCGGCTTTGTCGGGGGTGCCGATCTGATCCCGGATGTGGTTACCATGAATCACGCGCACAGCACCCATTGGACAGCGCATCCTGACCCGGCAATTCCACATGTGCTGCCGGGTTGGGGCGAGTTCGGGCAAGGGATCGAACACCATTTGGATCTTGGCGAGATGTTGGTGCGCAATGTGTCGACGGACATCCGATCAGTCTATGGCGGGGTGGAAGAGCGGGGCAATTCCATCTTCGTGTTCGAGGTTGCGGGCCTGTGTGTCGGCCATCTGGGGCACTTGCATCATGTTCCGACGGATGAGCAGTTTGCGGCGCTCGGGCGGTTGGATGTGGTGATGGCGGCCGTGGACGGAGGGACAACCATGCCGTTACCCGAGATGATCTCGGTTTTGAAGCGCCTGAAAAGCTCGGTCATTATTCCGATGCACTGGTTTTCCGATTTTTCGCTGAATCGGTTTCTGATCGATATCCGCGGAGAGTTTCCGGTCGTGCGGGACGGGGTCTCCGAGATTGTGGTCTCGCTGCGTACCCTGCCGGATCGGCCCACCGTTGTGGTGCTGGAACCCCAATACCTGATCGACCTGGAATAGGTCTTGCCGCAGCCGCCCACCTTGGGCACTTAGGGTGTATGACCCTGAACCCCGCAGACGATATTTTAGCCACTGCCATCCGCGAGCGATTGGGCGTGGATGTGCTACGCCCCCCAAGTCCGCGCCATCTGGAGGAACCGCGTCGCAGGTTTTCCGGACAAGGCGGTCTGCTGGCCCTGCCGCGGAGCGTCGATGAGGTTGCCGTTTTGGTGCAGTTGGCATCTGATGCGCGTGCCGCCGTGGTGCCCTATGGCGGTGGCACCGGCCTGGTCGCTGGTCAGGTCATGCCGGATGGCCCCGCGCCGCTGCTGATCTCGACAGAACGACTGACGGCGATCCGGGCAATCTATCCGACCGAAAATCTGTTGATCGCCGAAGCTGGTGCGGTTCTGGCCGATGTTCAGACAGCGGCCGAAAACGCCGACCGGCTGTTCCCGCTCTCATTGGCTGCGCAGGGGTCTTGCAGTATCGGTGGCAATCTGGCGACCAATGCCGGAGGGGTAAATGTACTGCGCTATGGCAACGCGCGTGATCTGTGTCTGGGTCTTGAGGCGGTATTGCCCAATGGCAAAGTGTGGAACGGCCTTGGACGGTTGCGCAAGGACAATACCGGCTACGATCTGCGCAATTTGCTGATCGGTGCCGAAGGGACGCTTGGGATCATAACGGCGGCGACGCTGAAGCTGTTTCCAAGGCCGGCATCTGTTGGGACCGCGATGCTGCATGTAGCCTCGCCCGAGGCCGCAATCCGCTTGTTGTCTTTGGCGCGGGACCAGGTCGGGGACCAGGTCAGCACTTTTGAGCTGATCCATCGTCAGGGTTTGCAATTCCTGTCAGAGGTTTTGCCGGAGGTGCGTCAGCCATTTCAATCGCAACCCGAGTGGAGTGTATTGATTGAGGTTGGCCTAACCGCCGCGCAAAACCCATCTGACATGCTGGAAGCTTTGTTTGCCGCAGCCGAGGCCGAAGAGCTCGTCAGTGATGGCGTCATCGCCCTGACCGAAGCGCAGCGCGGCGAACTATGGGCGTTGCGCGAAAACATCCCCGAAGCCAACCGGCTGATAGGGTCGATCTCGAGTCACGATATCTCGGTGCCGATATCTGAGATCCCCGACTTTGTCCGGAAGGGGCACGAGGTGATTTCAGCGTTGGGCGCGTTCCGTATCAATTGCTTTGGGCATCTTGGCGACGGGAACCTGCATTACAACGTCTTTCCGCCCGTTGGCCAAGATCGAGCGGCCTATGAAAACATGCGTTTGACCGTGAAGACAGCGGTTCACGACCTTGTCCACGCCTTTGGCGGCTCGGTCAGTGCGGAACACGGGGTAGGGCGACTGAAGGTGGACGATCTTGAACGCTATGGCGACCCGACCAAGTTGCAAGCGATGCGGGCAATAAAAACCGCGCTGGACCCAAAGGGGATTATGAACCCCGGGGCGGTTCTGCGGGTTTGACTGCGGCCCGGACAAGCCGGGCCGCGACAACCGAGGTGTCAGGAGCCTGGCAGAATAACCTTGTCGATGACGTGGATCACGCCGTTTTCGGCTTCGATATCGGCCTGAATAACGTTGGCGTCGTTGACCATTACGCCGTTATCCAGATCAATTGTGATGTCACCGCCCTGAACGGTTGCTGCCGTCATGTCATCCGACAGGTCGCCGGACATCACTTTGCCCGGAACGACGTGGTATGTCAGAACCGCAACCAATTGATCCTTGTTTTCGGGCTTTAGCAGGTCTTCGACCGTGCCTTCCGGCAGGGCGGCAAAGGCATCATCGGTTGGGGCAAAAACGGTGAACGGGCCCTCGCCCTTCAGGGTTTCGACCAATTCGGCGGCCTGCACAGCGGCCACCAGGGTGCTGAAACTGCCTGCGCCCACTGCAGTGTCCACGATATCTTTAGCGTGGCCGTCCGCGAGGGCGGAAGTTGTCAACAGAACACTTGCTACGCTGGTCACAGCGAATTTGCGAAACATGGCGTGAATTCCCTTTTGTGAAATGCCTCAACTGGCATCATCTTGGGTACGGCCCATGGTCGCAAAGGGATCACCGAAACGATTGTCCGAAAAGGTGTTGAAAAGCGGTCAAGGTGCGCTAAGCTGCGCACCTGCCATATTTCCAGTCACGGTTTTGTGAAGCACGAAGGTCTACAGCCCCTCGAACTCGCACAGAACGTGCACGTCCATGCCCATCTCTTCCAGAGCCTTCCGGCCACCAAGCTCGGGCAGGTCGATGATGAACGAGCAAGAGATGATTTCGCCACCCAACCGCTCGATCAGCTTTATACCGGCGGCGGCCGTGCCACCTGTGGCCAACAGATCGTCGACTACCAGAATTTTCTCACCCGGTTGAATTGAGTCGTCGTGGATTTCAACAATCGCCTCGCCGTATTCCAGCTTGTAATCCTGGCTTATTGTTGTGCCAGGCAGCTTGCCTTTTTTGCGGATCGGTACGAATCCGACGCTTAGCTGATGGGCTATGGCGCCGCCCAGAATAAAGCCGCGCGCCTCAAGGCCCACGACCTTGTCGATGCGCTCGCCTGCATAGGGGTGCAACATCTGGTCGATGGCCATGCGAAACCCGCGCGGATCAGCAAACAGCGTCGTCACATCGCGAAACATGATGCCTTCATGCGGGAAGTCGACGATGGTTCGAATGTAATCTTTGACTGTCTTGTTTCTGGACATGGGCCACCCCTTTGGCGTCAAAACACGCGGGCGTGTGTGGCCCATCGGGCATGGTCATGCAAGGCAAGTTTGCGCCCGCGGTTATTTGTGCCGTGGTTTGACCGTATTTGGCAGACCGTAATAGCGATACAAAACCGGAGGCAGCCACGATAGGTGCGGTTTGCGCCAATTGCGTTGATCCCGCAAAAGAAATGCCTGAGCAGTATGAAGGTTCATTGCTTAATTCCTTTTTTTTTGTTAGGTGCCCGATAACGACAAATTCTATGCGATGTATATACAATACATCTCGGAAAGAATCAAGATTCAAAGCGGGAACTGGGCGCGTGGCGAAGAAAGACGGTAAGGTTTCTACCAAGAAAAACAGTCAGTTGGTGTTGCGTCTGGACAAGGACGAACGGGATGCCTTTGTCGAGCTTTGCAAAGAGCTCGACACATCAGCGGCGCGTGAAATCCGGCGGTTCATTCGTGGGTTCATGAAAGAAAACGCCGAAAACTGAGTGTCAGGCTGGGCGGCGCAGAACTGCTGTTGCAACCCCCATACCGATCAGGGTCAAACCTCCGAAACGGGTCAGGGCGGTGATCGTGCCCGGACGGCCAATCATTTGGCGCAGCCTATCTGCCAGCAAGGCATAGGCCAGGGCGTTCAGCCAGGCCAGTCCGACAAATGTCGCGATCAGGATGGCAAACTGTGGACCCAGCGGATCAGCAGGGCGCAGAAACTGTGGCACGAAGGCAATGAAGAAGGCGATGGATTTTGGGTTCAGCGCAGTAACGGCTGCAGCGTGGCCAAAGACCCCCCTGGCGGTGACATTCCGACCTGTCTCAACCGCCTGCAACCCGTCGGAGGGGGCACTGCGCAGCAATTTGAGGCCAAGCCAGACCAGATAGGCCGCGCCGACCCATTTGAGGATGGAAAACAGCGTGGCCGAAGCCAGTACAAGTGCGCCAAGGCCCAGAAGGGACGCGGTCATCGCAATCAGATCCCCCACCGCAACACCTGTTGCCGAAGCTACTGCAACGCTGCGGCCTTTGGACAGGGCATAGCTCAGCACCAACAAAACTGTTGGGCCGGGGATCAGCAATAGGGCGGTAGAAGCGGCCACAAAGGCCAGCCAAAGATCAATCGACATAGTTCACCTGCAAAATTTGACGCAGCAAGCCCGCTTACGAGTTCCGCGTCAACCCCTTTGACGGCTCGGTCACGATGCGCATCAACGCCTCAAGCGGACCGCGTTTGAATTTTCGGGACCAAACCAGCGCGTAGGCCGACGACAGGATGCAAAAGCCGACGGCACAGATGAAAATCTGTGTGGTGGTCAGTCTACCGTCCAGCAATCCGGCCTCGTCCAGAATGCCCATGCCGATCAGAATATGGGCCATATAAAGCGTCAGGCTTTGCCGCCCGGGGGCCGTCAATGCCGAGGCAATCGGAGTTCTTTCGATTACGGGCCAGAATTTAAGAAGCAATCCGATCACAACACAGGCCGATCCGGTTCCGGCCAAAATATAGAACGGGCCGGGTGGGATGGATTCGGTTCCCAAAAAGGCGGAAAGGTCCGGGTCGCTGGTCAGCATTTGCGGAAACAGCGCCAACACAGCAGCGCCAAAACCCCACATGATCAATCGGTGCTGAATGCAGGTTGTATGCAACCCGCTCCGGCCGATTGCCATGCCGATCAGCAGAAAGGCTGCCCATGGGAACACAGGATGCCAGCCGTTGAAGAACAGGTTGCGGAGAAAGCCAGGCACGGTCCAGAGGTCTTCGTAGATCAGCGCGTCCCAGTTCCAGCCCTGATCGTATTCGACGACCAGATGCGCGGCGATCGACAGCGCAACCAATGCGAAGGCGCCAAGCCAAATCCCTCGGGGTGAGGCGGTCAGGAACATTGCGCCGACCACAAAATAGAGTGCGTAGAAGTGCAGGATATCGGCGTCAAATATCGTCATGTTGAGCAGGCCAAGCACGAACAGAAAGACCGCACGGCGCAAAAGGACCGAGGCAGAAAGGCGAGAAAGACCGACACCGATCCCGGCCAGCACAACAAAGAGGGATGCGGCGCGCCCCTCTAGCGCGTCGATCAGGACCGAGGCCCAATCCTGGCTTGGGGCGACCTCGGCGGCGATGCGGAAATTTACCAGAACCATGCCGCAAAACGCCAAAAACCGGGCTGCATCCAGGGCATCAAGACGAGTCATTCTGGCAGGTTTCCAATAGCTTGTGTTCCGATTATCTTTGTCTCTCAATGGGTTCGCTCCGAGGCAATTTCAACGGTGACCCAGCAGATTGCGCACCGACTTTGCAAGCGGGCAACAGGTTTAAGATTGGATTAAACCGTCAGGCCGTATCTTGATTCTGATACGGGCATGCCCACTCTCATTGCACACCCAGACGATCGGAGGGGACCGATGACGCAGACACCTGAGATGAACGCCGGTCCGATCCGGGACACCGTCCCGTCAAGGGCGGCAAAGATCAAAGGGGCCATTGTCCTTGCAGCACTGGTTCTGGCTGCACTCTATGCAATTGCTGTCACCTACATGTATGTCAATCAACGCTCACTTCTGTTCAAACCCGAAGGCGAATTGCCTCAGCCTGGCGCGGTCGGTCTGGCGGATGTCGAAGTCGTTTCTTTGCCAATGTCCGATGGCGTCGTCCTGACGGCGTGGTCCGCGCCGCCTGCGGTGGAAGATGCCCCGACGGTGCTATTCTTTCATGGCCAGAGCGGCAATCTGGGCGATCGCGCGGATCGTATGCGCGAAATTCTGAACAGCGGCTACGGTCTACTCGCCCCCAGCTATCGTGGCTTTCCGGGCAGTGAGGGTGAGCCGTCCGAAATTGCGCTGATCTCGGACGGGATTCAGATGTTTGACCGGCTGCAAGGACAGGGCGCGGATGTGGTCCTGCATGGGCAGAGCCTTGGCACCGCCGTCGCGGCGGCTGTCGCGGAACAGCGCCCGAATGCGCAGCTGCTGGTGCTTGAGGCCCCGTTTACCGCTACTGTTGATGTCGCCGCCGAGCGTTATCCGTGGTTGCCGGTTTCGGCGCTGATGAAAGATCAGTTCGCGACGCGCGATCTGATCGAACATATTTCGGTTCCGACCCTGATCTTTCACGGCACCAACGACGAAACGGTTCCGTTTCATCACGGTGAAGCCTTGTCGGAAATGGCCGGGGACAACACGCAACTGCATGTGGTCCCGGACGGAACCCATAATGACTTGTGGTCGCACGGGTTGTGGGATGAAGTGCAGAAAAGCCTGACTCAGAACTGAGACAGGCATTATCAGAGGATTCGACCCGCCACCGCATCCAGTTTCGCCATCAGCGCCGGGTCGCGCTTTTCTGGGGCTGTCAGGATCGCATATTCCAGCGCCCGGTCGCAGCCATGCGGGCAGGGCGCGCGCTCGGTCCCTAACAGCGCGGGCAAGCCCTTGACCAATGCTCGACCCTTGTCGGCGTTACCGGTCAGGGTGGCAATGATCGCGGTCACATCGACCTCGCCGTGGTCGGGATGCCAACTGTCATAATCCGTAACCATCGCGATCGAGGCATAACAAAGCTCGGCCTCGCGGGCGAGTTTCGCTTCGGGCATGTTGGTCATTCCGATCACATCGCACCCCCAATGCTCACGATACATTTTCGACTCGGCCAGAGACGAGAATTGCGGGCCTTCCATTGCCAGATAGGTGCCCCCGCGATGTATCGTTATGTCGGCGGCCTTGCCTGCTGTTTCGCAGGCGTCCGACAGACGCGGACAGGTCGGATGGGCGACACTGACATGCGCGACACAACCAGAACTGAAGAAGCTTTTTTCGCGCGCAAAAGTCCGGTCGATGAACTGGTCGACGATGACAAAGTCGCCCGGGGCCATGTGTTCGCGAAACGACCCACATGCCGAGACTGAAATCACATCCGTCACTCCCAAACGCTTCAAAGCGTCGATATTGGCGCGATAGGGCACATCGGTTGGCGAATGTACATGCCCGCGCCCATGGCGGGGCAGGAACGCCATCTCGACGCCGCCGAGAGACCCGGTCAGGATCTGATCCGAGGGTGTACCCCAAGGGGATTCCACACTGACCCATTCGGCGTTTTCCAGGCCATCAATGTCATAGATTCCCGATCCTCCGATGACGGCGATTTTGGTTTGGGTCACTTCGGCTCTCCGCGTGAAATTAATGTTCAAGGATTTGTGCTGGGGCGGGGGCAATTTGGCAAGTGGCTTCAACCATTTGTGTGTTTTGCGGTTTAGCTATGCATTTGTTGCATGGCAGGGTCCCGATTTGTGCAGTACCTCTTGCACTGTTTGACCGCTAGAAGACCCCTTTCGCGCGAATATGATGACCCACAGGACCAATCCATGCCCCGAGCCTTGCTGGCAAGCTTTGCCAATCGCCTAGCCATACCCGATCTGCGTTGGATGCCTGACGAGGGGTTCACCCTGTCGCGCATCCGGATCGAGCTTTTGTCGGGCCTGACCGTGGCGCTTGCGCTGGTGCCCGAGGCTGTGGCCTTTGCCTTTGTCGCCGGGGTGCACCCGCTGGTCGGTCTCTATGCCGCGTTTCTGGTCGGGCTTATCACCGCTCTGATCGGCGGCCGCCCTGGTATGATATCAGGTGCAACCGGCGCTTTGGCCGTTGTGATGGTGGCTTTGGTTGCGCAGCACGGGGTCGAATACCTGTTCGCAACCGTTGTTTTGATGGGGATTTTGCAGGTGATCGCCGGGGCCATGCATTGGGGCCGGTTTATCCGCCTTGTCCCGCATCCGGTGATGTTGGGCTTTGTGAACGGCCTGGCCATCGTGATCTTTCTGGCGCAGTTGGGGCAGTTCAAAGTCCCGGGAACAATGGAGAATACAGGTCACGGCATGAGCGGCGGTGAATGGCTATCGGGTATGCAGCTTTACACGATGCTGGGTCTGGTGGCGCTGACGATGGCGGTGATCTGGGTGATGCCGCGCGTTACCCGCATCATTCCTGCTCCGCTTGCCGGGATCGTCGTGGTTGCAGCTCTGGTGATCGGTCTGGGCTTGGATGTGCCGCGCGTTGGCGATCTGGCGTCGATCGAGGGCGGTTTGCCGTCCTTCCACATCCCGATGGTGCCGCTGACGTGGGAGACCTTCAACATCATCCTGCCCTACGCAGTCATTCTCGCAGCCATCGGCCTGATCGAATCCCTGTTGACCCTGAACCTTGTTGGCGAAATCACCGGCAAGCGTGGCGGAGCCTCGCAGGAATGCATCGCGCAGGGTGCGGCCAATGTCGTGACCGGGTTTTTTGGCGGCATGGGCGGCTGTGCGATGATCGGCCAGTCGATGATCAACGTGAAATCGGGCGGTCGGACACGTGTTGCGGGCATCGCCGCAGCCCTGTTCCTTCTGGTCTTTATCTTGTTCGCCGCCCCGTTGATCGAGCAAATTCCGCTGGCTGCGCTGGTGGGCGTAATGTTCATGGTGGTGATCGGTACGTTTGCCTGGAACTCGTTCAACATCATGCGAAAGGTGCCCGCGATGGATGCCTTCGTCATTGTGCTGGTCACCGTGGTGACCGTGATGGAGGATCTTGCGGTTGCAGTCGTGGTCGGCGTGATCGTCTCGGCGCTGGCCTATGCCTGGAACAACGCCAAGCGCATCCACGCGGAAACGCGCGAGTCGATCACCGAAGAGGGGGCGAAGGTCTACGAGATCAAAGGCCCTCTGTTCTTCGGATCCTCTGAAGGCTTTGTGGAGCTGTTTGACGTGCCCAACGATCCAGAGGTCGTGATCGTTGATTTCGCTGATAGCCGCGTCGTCGACCAGTCGGCGCTGCAAGCAATCGAGAATGTCGCTGCAAAATATGAGGCCGCTGGTAAGCGCGTGATGCTGCGGCACCTGAGCCGGGATTGCCACAAGCTGCTGAACAAGGCCGGGCACCTGATGGTCGACAGTGACGATGACCCCGACTATGGCCTGGTGGTCGACTATTCAGTGCGTACCGGAATTCTGGGTGGGCATTGAAATTTTGCGAGGCGCTGCCTCGCGCTCCGAAATATTTTTTTAAACAGAAGAAGCAAGGATCTCCTGCTTTATCTAGCGAAAAAATATCCCGCGGGAGGTGCGGCTTGCCGCGACGGGGGCGCCCCCCGATGCTCAGTCGTCGGGTCTGCTGAGAGAGAACAACTCGGAGACCACTGCGTAATCGCGATACCCCAACCGCGCCAGGGGTTGGAATGAGGTGACATCGAATTTGCCGTCGCGGATGTGATCGTCGTGCAGATGTACGCCAGTGACCTCGCCGAAGACCACTCGGTTCGCTTCCCCCGGCAGGTTCACGATCTGAGTTAGTTTGCATTCCAGCGCAGCCGGTATGCCCTCGATCCGCGCGCAACCGATCGTCTCGCATTCGACAGGGGTCAACCCCGCATGATCGAATTCATCGACATGCTTGTCCAACCCGGCAGAGCTGGCGTTCATCGCGTCCCGATGGGAATGGCTAACGATATTCACACAGAACACCCCGGTTGCCTCGATATTGGCCAGGCTATCCTTGGTCCCGTCCTGATCGTGCTTTGACCCGGTCGATGCAAACATCACTTGCGGTGGGGTGTAAGCGACCCCATTGAAAAAGGAGTAGGGGGCCAGGTTGTTGATCCCGTCCGCGTCGCGGGATGAAATCCAGCCGATGGGGCGGGGTGTGATGATGGCGTTGAACGGGTTGTGCGGCAGGCCGTGGCCGTCTTCGGGGCGATAGAACATCTCGGACTCCAAGCATTTGCTCAAGGCGTATCGAAGTGATAGGGCGAATTCCAGCAGGGAAATGAGGGCTGGGGTGCAGCAGTTCGAGATCAGGCCGGAGGGGCTGGAGGATTGGTGGGAGGTCGAGGCCCTCTATGACCTGTGTTTCGCACCAGGGCGCGAAGCGCTGTCCTCGTATCGGTTGCGCGACGATGTCGATCCGGTTGCCGGACTTTCACTGGTTGCGCGCGATGGTCAGGGTATTCTGGCTGGGGCCATCCGGTTTTGGCCGGTCCATGTTGCCAATAACGATGCGCTGTTGTTGGGGCCGGTTGCAGTCCATCCGACACATCAGGGCGAGGGATTGGGCCGGTTCCTGATCGATCAGGGTGTCGGCGCCGGGCGCGAATTGGGGTGGGATCGCGTGATGCTGGTGGGTGATGCGCCATATTACGCGCGATTTGGCTTTATGCCTCTGGTTGGGGTCGAGATGCCGCCTCCAACCAACCCCGAGCGCGTTCTGGGACTGGATCTGACCCCCGGAGCCTGGGCGAACATTGCGGGTCCGGTTACGCGCTGGACGCGCTGACCCATTGAAAATCGTCGGCAAAATGCCAATGTCTTTCCGGCAGGAGGGCATATATGCAGGACGTGGTTCTGATTGAAAAGGTCGATGCCGACGTCGAATTGGATCGGTTGGCGCAGCATTACAAATCGGCAGGTGGTACCGGAGTGAAACTGTTGAACAGCTTGGGTGGTTCGGCCGAATCCCTGTTGGAGCAACTGCCGGAACCTGTCCGAAATGGGCTGACAGAGGCCACCGAGCAGGCGCTATGGATGGCGATGTACGCCGCTCAGGGTTCGCGCAGGGCGGTGCCGGATCAAAGCCCTTGGGTCAATACCGCTGTGACCACCGCGATGGGTGCGGCCGGTGGGCTGGGCGGTGTTACCACGTCATTGGTGGAACTTCCGGCCACTACAGCGATGTTGCTGCGCGCCATTCAAGGTGCAGCTGCGCGCGAAGGGTTTGATCCTGCGGCGCAGAACGTCATGTTCGATTCGATTCGCGTGCTGTCTGCGGCGGGTCCGATGTCCGACGATGATGGCGCGGATCTCGGCTTCTTTTCCGTGCGTCTCACGTTGACCGGCCCGACGATGCAAAGGGTGATTGCAGCGGTTGCGCCGCGCTTGTCGGTTGTGCTGGGTCAGAAACTGGCAGCCCAATCCGTGCCGGTTCTGGGGGCGCTTGCGGGCGGTGGCACGAACTATGTCTACGCGCGGTACTACCAGCAGATCGCGCGGGTACATTTTGGCTTGCGTAGGCTGGCGATTGACGCCGATATCCCTCATTCCGAACTCGTTGAACGCCTGACCCATCGCATGCGGAATTGAATAGCGCAGAGCCGTTCACCCTCAGATGTCTTTACATATTTGGTGTCTGATGCTGTACTGAACACAAAATAGGGCAGATTGACCGTTTGAGAGGTGGCGGCGAAGCGATGGGTTCAGAGCTGACGATCAAGCCACACCGACCTGCGCATGTACAACCGGTTTTGGCCCAATCAGCTGCTTTGTGCTATCGTATCGAAAAAGGCAAACCACGGGTTCTACTGATTACAACACGTGGTTCCCGTCGCTGGATCATACCGAAAGGGTGGCTCAGCAAAGATTTGTCCCCGGATCGCTCGGCCACCCGCGAAGCGTGGGAGGAAGCGGGCGCAATCGGGCATGGCGCAAAGATGCCGCTTGGACGTTTCTCGTATGTAAAGAACCGTCCGGGGAAGGGGCCTGCGCTGGTACTTGTTGACGTTTTCCCGCTGTTCGTGCAGCGGCTTGCATCGAAATACCCGGAATCCGGCGAAAGGAAACGGAGGTGGTTTTCGCCGAAAAAAGCATCGCAACGGGTCGCATTTCCGGAACTGGCGGCGCTGTTGCGGGGGTTCGACCCCAAACTTAATTGAACGACCACCGGAAAGACTTGAATTTGCCCGGTTGCCCGGTATCTATTCGCCAACCGGCAATTTGGATGGAATATGATTCAATACGCACTGAAATGCCGTCACGGCCACAGTTTCGACAGTTGGTTCCAGTCGGCCGAGGCATATGACAAGCTTGCCGCGGCAGGGCTGGTTGTCTGTGCCGTGTGCGGGTGCTCGGGTGTGGAAAAGGCCGTAATGACGCCCCGTGTTCGTCCGGCGCGGCAAGGCAAGCCTGCGAAGAGCAGCGCCGAGAGTGAACGGATCGATGTCGCCGCGATGAACCCTGAAATTGAAAAGGTTCTGACCGAGTTGCGTCGTAAGGTCGAGGAAAACTCGGACTATGTTGGCAAAGCCTTCGCCAGCGAGGCCCGCAAGATGCATTTGGGCGATGCGCCCGAGCGTCCGATCTATGGCGAGGCAAAGCCGGAAGAGGCCCAGTCCCTGATCGAAGACGGTGTGCCGGTGGCGCCCCTGCCATTCGTACCCAGCAGAAAGACAAACTGACCCATGCATGTTGTTGTTACCGGTGCCAATCGCGGGATCGGCAAAGCTCTGTCCGAACTCTACCAGGGGCATGGGCATTCGGTCAGCGGCACGACCCGGGATGGCAGCGCCGGGCTGACATTGGACGTCACGGACCCCGAGCATCACGCGGCGATGGCTGCCGATCTGGTTGGTGCCCCGGTTGATCTGCTGATCTGCAATGCAGGGGTTTATCTGGACAAGGGTCAGGACATCAATGGCTATCCGGCCGAGATGTGGGCGCAGAGTTTTGCAACCAATGTTACCGGTGTGTTCCTGACCGTGCAGACATTGCTGCCCAACCTTCGGAAAGCAAACGGAAAGATCGCAATATTGTCGTCCCAGATGGCATCGCATTCCCGTGCCCCGGGCGGCAGTTATATCTATCGGGCATCAAAGGCTGCGGCGCTGAACCTTGGGCGCAATCTGGCGACGGATCTGCGCGTGGACGGCGTCGCCGTAGGGATCTATCACCCGGGTTGGGTGCAGACCGATATGGGTGGCAGCGCCGCCGAGATCACTGTGGATCAGGCGGCAAACGGCCTTATTGCGCGGTTCGACGCCCTGTCACTTGAAACAACCGGTTGTTTTGAAACCTGGGATGGCCAAGCTCACCCTTACTGAGCGTTCAGGGCCGCTTTGGGTATTTCGAACACTTCCGAGGGTTCGATAAAGATGACCATTATGTCACCGGGGGTTTCGTATGACAGTTTCGAGGTCGAACTGCTGGAATCCGGAACACCGTCGGTGAAATAGATGTTGCGCACATCTCCGGTCGGCAGTTGTACAGCAAGTGTTGCCGTGCCGTCGTCGCGGCGGCGCAACTCGGCATGACAGCTTTGCAACGGCGCCCCCGCGGTGGCCGCGCAGGGCACGGTGCCCAAAGCGTTCTTACCGTCGGTGCCCGCTTGGGTTGCGACCTGGGCCAGGGCCGGGGACGAAATCAGGCTAAGAGCCAAAGCAAAACGCAGCATGGAAATCCTCTTGAATTAAGTGGTTACCGATACGCATACACATGCCGATCAGCTTGTAAAGTCGCGCATCCGGCGGGCCTGCCCACTTGCCCTTGCGGTTCCCCTCGCATATGAGGCACGCAACCTGACTTTCAAGGCGCGGAGACACCTGCCCCCATGCCAGTACTTGTAATGAAATTCGGCGGCACTTCGGTCGCCAATCTTGACCGTATCCGCCGCGCCGCGAAACGCGTTGGTGTCGAGGTGGCCAAGGGATACGACGTGATCGTCATCGTTTCGGCCATGTCGGGCAAGACCAATGAATTGGTGGGCTGGGTCGACGAAACTTCGCCCCTATACGATGCGCGTGAATATGACGCCGTAGTCTCGTCAGGCGAGAACGTGACCGCCGGGCTGATGGCTTTGACGCTTCAGGAAATGGATGTCCCCGCGCGCAGCTGGCAGGGTTGGCAGGTGCCGCTGTTGACCAACAGCGCCCACAGTCAGGCCCGAATTGAGGATATTCCGACCGATAACATTGGCCAAAAGTTCGCCGAAGGCATGAAAGTTGCCGTTGTGGCTGGCTTTCAGGGGCTTAGCCCCGAGGGCCGGATCACCACGCTTGGCCGTGGGGGGTCAGATACGACTGCTGTGGCCTTTGCCGCCGCATTTGGTGCCGAGCGGTGCGATATCTACACGGATGTGGATGGTGTCTATACCACCGACCCGCGTGTTTGCGACAAGGCGCGCAAGCTGGACAAGATTGCGTTCGAGGAGATGCTGGAACTCGCCTCACTGGGGGCCAAGGTCCTGCAAACCCGCTCGGTCGAGCTGGCGATGCGGTTTAAAGTGAAATTGCGCGTTCTCTCAAGTTTTGAAGAACAATCCGACGAGGCTGGTACGCTGGTCTGCGACGAGGAGGATATCATGGAATCCAATGTTGTGGCCGGTGTGGCCTATTCCCGCGACGAAGCAAAAATGACCGCCGTTTCGGTGGCGGACCGCCCGGGCATCGCTTCGATCATCTTCACCGCGCTCAGCGAGGCGGGTGTGAACGTGGACATGATCGTGCAGAACATCTCGGACGAAGGGCGCACGGATATGACCTTCTCGTGCCCGACCGAACAGGTTGCCCGCGCCGAGCAGGCCCTGATGGGAATCAAAGATCGGGGCGAGTTGAACTTTGCTGAGCTGGTCGCCGACAACGACGTCTGCAAGGTCTCGGTTGTCGGTATCGGCATGCGCTCGCAGTCCGGTGTCGCGGCCAAAATGTTCAAGGTACTCTCGGATGAGGGGATCAACATCAAGGTCATTACAACCTCTGAGATTAAAATTTCCGTCCTCATCGACAGGAAATACATGGAACTTGCTGTTCAGGCACTGCATGATGCCTTTGAACTGGACAAGGCGGCCTGAGCATTCAGCCAAGTGGCCCGTCTGAAACCGTAACGTGGGTGGGCCATGGCGGACGGCACCGAAACTGAATCCCGCAAGCTGCTGGGGCGGCTGCGCGAAGAGATGGCGAGCGAGGCCGCCGGTCAGGAACGTCTTGACCGGATCACGCATCTGATTGCGGATAGCATGCGCAGCGAGGTGTGCTCGGTCTATCTGTTCCGAGACGAAGACACGCTTGAGCTCTGCGCGACCGAAGGTCTGTCGCCCGAAGCGGTCCACAAGACGCGTATGCGTCTGGGCGAAGGGCTTGTCGGTCGCGTCGCCCAAAGCGGCAAAGTCGTGAACACGGCAGATGCGCCCTCGGCCAAAGGGTTCCGCTATATGCCGGAGACCGGGGAAGAGCGTTTTTCGTCGTTTCTGGGCGTTCCGGTGCAACGACTGGGCGAAAAGCTGGGCGTTCTGGTCGTTCAATCGCGCGAAGCGCGCGAGTTTTCCGCAGATGAAATTTATGCGCTGGAAGTGGTTGCCATGGTTCTGGCCGAAATGGCCGAGTTGGGTGCCTTTGTCGGTGAAGGTGCGGCGCTGTCTCCCTTGCACCAGCAGTCGGTTTTGCTGCGCGGAGGGCCGGCACAGGAAGGGTCTGCCGAAGGCCATGTCTGGCTGCACGAACCTCGCGTCGTGGTTACAAACCCGATCGCAGAAGACCCCCACCGCGAACGCGAACGCCTGACCGAAGCGGTCGAGGAATTGCGCGTCGGCGTCGACAAGATGCTTGAGATTTCGCAGGGCGGTGACAAAGAGCAGCTTCAAGTTCTCGAAGCCTATCGGATGTTCGCCAACTCCAAAGGCTGGATGCGCCGGATGGAAGAGGACATTGCCCTTGGCCTCAGCGCCGAAGCTGCGGTGGAGAAAGAGCAATCGCAGGCCCGGGCGCGAATGAGTCAGGTCTCGGACCCGTACCTGCGCGAGCGTCTGGCCGATCTGGACGACCTCAGTAATCGCCTGCTGCGGATTTTGACCGGGCAGGGCGGCAATGGTGCTGCTGATCTGCCACCCGACCCGATTCTGATCGCACGTAACATCGGACCCGGAGATTTGCTGGAATACGGACGTGCGCTCAAGGGTATTGTCCTTGAAGAAGGCTCGGTCGGTAGCCACGCTACAATCGTTGCCCGCGCGCTGGCGATTCCGCTGGTCGTCCATGTGGGCCGGATCACGACCGAAGCGCTTAATGGCGATCACATCCTGGTCGACGGTGACCAGGGCGTCGTGCATCTGCGGCCCGAAGATACCGTCGTCAGCGCATTCCGTGACAAGATCGCGATGCAGGCCAAGGCGCAGGAACGATATGCGTCGATCCGCGAAACGCCAACGGTGACGCAGGATGGGGCGCGACTCAATCTTGTGATGAATGCCGGGTTGATGGCCGACTTGCCGTCACTCGAAAACTCGGGAGCCGAGGGTGTTGGGCTGTTTCGCACCGAGTTGCAGTTTCTGATCCGCAATCAGATGCCCAAGCGGCAGGAACTTGTTTCGCAATATCAGCGTGTTCTGGATGCCGCAGGCGAAAAGCGCGTGGTGTTTCGTACGCTGGATATCGGGTCGGACAAGGTGCTGCCCTATATGAAGCATGTTGCTGAGCCAAACCCGGCATTGGGGTGGCGCGCGATCCGTGTTGGTCTGGACAAGCGCGGCGTCATGAGGATGCAGCTGCAGGCGTTGATCCGCGCCGCCAACGGTCGTCCGCTGACCGTCATGTTCCCCTTTGTTGCGCAGGCAGACGAATTCCGCGAAGCCCGATGGGAGGTCAACAAGACCATCGATCGGGAAAAGCGACTGGGCCATGTCTTGCCCGAAGCGCTTGAGATCGGCGCAATGCTGGAGACGCCTTCACTGGCTTTTGCTCCGCAGAAGTTCTTTGACGAGGTCGATTTCATTTCAATCGGCGGCAACGATCTGAAGCAGTTCTTCTTTGCCGCCGACCGCGAGAACGAACTGGTGCGTCGCCGCTATGACACTCTGAACGTCAGCTTCCTCAGCTTTATTGAACGTATCGTCGAACGGTGCGGCATTTCCGATACGCCGGTGAGTTTCTGTGGTGAGGATGCAGGCCGTCCGGTCGAAGCGCTGTGCCTTGCGGCCATGGGTATTCGGACATTGTCGATGCGCCCGGCCTCGATCGGACCGGTCAAAAGTCTGCTGCTGCGGTCCAATCTTCAGGACGTGCGCAAAATCATCGCCGACGCCCGCCACAGGGGCGAGCAATCGGTGCGTCCAGCGGTAATGGACTGGCTACGCAATCAGAACTGAGTCCGAATATCGCTTGAAATGTGATTATCAGCTTGATTTTTGCGCTCTGCCTTTCTATTCAGACGGCAAATGTTAGCGATAACAGTTCTCGCTGATCGATCAGGCCCACCCAGCCATGAAGACGCTTGGGTGCAATGCCAGGTCAGGCCGAAGGCGAAGAACTTGGGAAGGAGCCAACGATGGTTTCACGCGTAATACCAGTCGATCCATTTGATCTTGTGTTGTTCGGCGCAACCGGTGATCTGGCGCAGCGCAAAATTCTGCCTGGGCTCTACCACCGGTTTGAAGTGGGCCAGATGCCGGATGATGCACGTATCATCGGAACCGCACGGTCGGACATGGACAGCGACGCCTTTCGCGCGCAGGTGCGCAGCTCGATGCAGGAGTTTGCGCCGAATTTTGACAAGGACACGCTCGATCGGTTTCTGGATCGCGTAGATTATGTGCCGGTGGACGCGCTTGGCGATGCCGGGTGGGCGGGGCTGACAAAAGCGTTGCGGCCCGATGTCGTGCGGGCCTTTTATCTGTCCGTTGGTCCGGGCCTGTTTTCCGGCATTGCGCAGCGCCTTTATGATGCCGGCCTTGCCACGCCCGAGAGCCGCATTGTGGTGGAAAAACCCTTCGGTCACGATCTGGCGTCGGCCAAGGCCCTGAACGAAGGATTGCGCTCGTGCTTTCAGGAGCATCAGATTTATCGCATCGATCACTATCTGGGTAAGGAAACCGTGCAGAACCTGATGGCGCTGCGCTTTGCCAATTCGCTGTTCGAGCCGCTCTGGAACGCCACCCATATCGACCATGTGCAGATCACGGTTGCCGAAACCGTCGGTGTCGAAGGGCGCGGGGCCTATTACGATCAGTCCGGTGCCATGCGGGACATGATCCAGAACCATCTGGTGCAGTTGCTGTGTCTGACGGCGATGGAGCCTCCGTCAAAGTTTTCGCCCAACGCTGTGCGCGATGAAAAGGTCAAGGTGATCGAAGCGCTGGAGCCGGTCGACCAGAGCGATATCGCCCGCGGTCAGTACCGGGCCGAGAAGGGCGAAGGCGGGTATGTGGATCACGTTGGAAATCCCGGCAGCCGCACCGAAAGTTTCATTGCGCTCAAAGCGCATATCGGTAACTGGCGTTGGGCTGGTGTGCCGTTCTATCTGCGTACAGGCAAGCGCCTGCGGGCGCGCGAGTCTGAGATTGCGGTCTTCTTCCGCGATCCGCCACATACGATCTTTCCCAACGTTGGCCCGTTGCATGGCAACGTGTTGGTGATCCGTCTGCAACCAGACGAAGGCATCACCCTGCGCACCACGATCAAAGAGCCCGGTCAGGGCGGCTTTCGGTTGTCCGATGTCGCGCTGGACATGAGCTTTGCCGATGCGTTGGGTGACGATTCACAATCCCCGGATGCCTATGAACGCCTGATCATGGATGTGATCCGGGGCGACCAGACACTGTTCATGCGCGGCGACGAGGCCGAGGCCGCCTGGGCTTGGGTCGATCCGATCATTCACGGCTGGGAAGAGCGCGGCGATCGACCGGCTCGCTATGATCAGGGCAGCTCGGGTCCCGAAGAGGCGCTTATGCTGATGCATCGGGACGGACGCCGCTGGCGCCAGATTGGGGGATAAGATGGTACACAACGTCATCACTGATGTCACTCAACGCATCATCGACCGCAGTGCCGATCTGCGTGGGCCGCATCTGGAGCGGATGGAACACGCCCGATCCAAGGGCCCGGCGCGCGCGCATCTGTCGTGTAGCGGTCAAGCCCATGCCTATGCGGGGGCAGGGCAGGACCAGCAGTCGATGGCGACCGGCACCGCCGGAAATCTGGGTATCGTCACCGCCTATAACGATATGCTCTCGGCTCACCAGCCGTTCGAACGTTACCCGGGCCTGATCCGCGATGCGATCCGCACCGCAGGTGGCACCGCGCAGGTCGCCGGTGGTGTGCCTGCCATGTGCGATGGCGTCACGCAGGGCGAGGCGGGGATGGAACTATCGCTGTTCTCGCGCGACGTGATTGCCCTGGCGACGGGTGTGGCGCTCAGCCACAACACCTACGATGCGGCGGTGTTCCTTGGCGTCTGCGACAAGATCGTGCCCGGCCTGATCATCGGCGCACAGGCCTTTGGTCATTTGCCTGCCGTCTTTCTGCCCGCCGGTCCCATGACCAGCGGCCTGCCAAACGACGAAAAGGCCAAAGTCCGTCAGAAATTCGCTGCCGGAGAAGTGGGTCGCGAGGAACTGATGGCCGCCGAAATGGCTGCCTATCACGGCCCCGGCACCTGTACCTTCTACGGCACGGCCAATACCAACCAGATGCTGATGGAATTCATGGGCCTGCACTTGCCGGGCTCGAGCTTCGTCAATCCCAATACGCCCCTGCGCGACGCGCTGACCGAAGAGGGTGCGCGGCGGGCCTTGTCGCTTAGCGCGCTGGGCAACAACTATACGCCTGTGTACCAGGTTCTGGACGAGCGAGCTTTTGTAAACGGTATTGTTGGTCTGATGGCGACTGGGGGCTCAACGAACCTGTTGATCCACCTGATCGCGATGGCCCGCGCCGGTGGCATCGTGCTGGACTGGGAAGATTTCTCTGACATTTCTGGCGTCGTGCCTCTGGTTGCGCGGGTCTATCCCAATGGCTTGGCCGACGTGAACCATTTCCACGCGGCGGGTGGTCTGGGCTATTGCATCGGAACGCTGCTCGAGGACGGGTTGCTGCACCCTGACACACTGACCGTCGCGGGGCAGGGGCTGCACAACTACACCAAAGAACCCAAACTGATCGAGGGCGAACTGGTCTGGGAAGAGGGCGCAGGCCACAGCCTGAACGAAAAGATCGTCCGCCCGGCCAAGGACCCGTTTCAGCCCACCGGGGGTCTATCACGCCTGACCGGCAATCTCGGCACCGGTGTTATGAAAGTCTCGGCCGTTGCGCCGGAACACCAGGTGGTCGAAGCGCCAGTCCGCGTGTTTCACGATCAGGACGACGTGAAAGCCGCCTTCAAGGCCGGTGAGTTCACCGATGACGTCGTTGTCGTCGTTCGCTTTCAAGGGCCAAAAGCCAACGGGATGCCTGAACTGCATTCCCTGACGCCAATCCTGTCGATCCTGCAGGGCCGCGGCCAGAAAGTGGCGCTGGTTACCGATGGCCGCATGTCTGGCGCGTCCGGCAAGGTGCCCGCCGCCATCCATGTCTGCCCCGAGGCGCTTGACGGCGGCCCCATCGCCCACCTGCAGGACGGCGATCTGCTGCGTGTTGATGCCGTGAAGGGTGAGCTTGAAATTCTGACGTCCGGCGTTCTTGATCGGACCCCGGCCACTGCCGATCTCACGGCTAACCAACATGGCGTCGGTCGCGATCTTTTTGGCGCGTTCCGCCAGAATGTCGGCTCAGCTGACACTGGCGCCACCATTTTCGGAGTTTAATCTCATGTCCAAAACCCAACGCACCCGCGAGATCTGCGCATTGGCTCCGATCGTGCCGGTACTGGTCGTCGATGACGCAGACCACGCCCGCCCTTTGGCCGAAGCGCTGGTTGCCGGGGGGCTTCCCGCGCTCGAAGTTACCTTGCGCACCCCAGCGGCGCTGGACGCGATCCGCGCCATGGCCGAGGTGCCCGGCGGTGTTGTCGGCGCAGGTACGCTGATCACGCCCAAGGACGTCCGCGCCGCCAAAGACGCAGGTGCGCAGTTCGGCGTCTCGCCCGGTGCCACCGATGCCCTGATCGCGGCCTGTGAAGCCGAAGGCCTGCCCCTGTTGCCCGGCGCGGCCACCGCGAGCGAGGCGATGGCGCTGCTGGAAAAGGGCTATGACATGCTGAAATTCTTCCCCGCCGAAGCTTCGGGTGGCGCGCCTGCATTGAAAGCAATCGGCGCACCCTTGCCACAGATCAGCTTTTGCCCAACGGGCGGTGTTTCGCCGTCAAATGCACGTGACTACCTGTCGCTGTCCAACGTGGTCTGCGCGGGCGGCAGTTGGGTCGCGCCCAAAACGCTGGTGCAAAACGGCGATTGGGCCGGGATCGAGGCTCTCGCGCATGAGGCTGCGCTCCTGAAGGATTGACGCCCGGAACCCTCTCGCTAGGGTGGGCGTCAATTCAAACAGGTTAACCTCATGACAAACCAAATCTCTCTCGCGCAGGGGCGCGAGTATCTGGCCATTCCCGGTCCGTCGGTCATGCCCGATGCGGTGCTGCAAGCCATGCATCGCCCGTCGCCCAATATTTACGACGGAGCGCTGATCGAGATGATGCCCACCTTGCTGCAAGACCTGCGCCGTGTCGCCCGCACCGACCACAATGTCGCGATCTACATCGCCAACGGCCACGGCACGTGGGAGGCCGCGTTGTCTAACGTGATCGCACCGGGCGAAACCGTGCTGGCTCCGGCCTCGGGCGCGTTCACCCACGGATGGGCGGAAATGGCCCAAGGGATCGGCGCAAAGGCGGAGGTCATCGATTTCGGAACATCTTCGTCCTGGGATATCGACCGCATCGCCGAGGTTCTGCGCGCCGACAAAAACCACAAGATCAAGGCGGTGCTTGCCGTCCACGTCGACACATCGTCTTCGATCCGCAATGACATCCCGGCATTGCGCGGCCTGCTGGACGATCTGGGTCACCCCGCGCTGCTGATGGCAGATTGCATCGCGTCACTGGGCTGCGATCGATTCGAGATGGATGCTTGGGGTGTAGATGTGACTGTTACCGCCTGCCAGAAAGGGTTGATGACGCCCGCAGGCATGGGCTTTGTGTTCTTTAACGAAAAGGCACAGACCAAGCGCGCCACGATGCCCCGCGTTTCGCGCTATTGGGACTGGGAGCCGCGCGCCGATCCAGAGCTGTTTTATCAATATTTCAATGGCACGGCGCCTACACATCACTTGTATGGATTGCGCGCCGCACTCGACTTGATCCATGCAGAAGGGATCGAGAATGTCTGGACCCGCCATCAACGTCTGGCGCAAGCGGTTTGGGTGGCCTGCGAGTCTTGGGCCGAGGGCGGTGCCTTGCACCTCAATGTCGCCGCCTCCGAACATCGCAGCCATGCCGTCACCGCGCTGCGTCTGACCGAAGGGCGGGGTACGGCTCTGCGCAACATCACCGAGCACAAACTGGGCCTGACCCTCGGCATCTGTTTGGGGATGGAAGACTGGGATGGTTGTTTCCGCCTCGGTCACATGGGCCACGTCAACGCCCATATGGTGATGGGTATGTTGGGCGGTATGGAAACAGCTATGGCGTCGCTGGGTATCCCTCGCGGCAAAGGCGCGCTTGAGGCTGCCGCTGCGGTGCTTGCCGCC
This sequence comes from Ruegeria sp. CH11, assembly GCF_056537105.1. Classification (NCBI taxonomy): domain Bacteria; kingdom Pseudomonadati; phylum Pseudomonadota; class Alphaproteobacteria; order Rhodobacterales; family Roseobacteraceae; genus Ruegeria; species Ruegeria sp. CH11. The sequence continues at coordinate 110,278 of NZ_JBQFQX010000004.1, read as the reverse complement.
TGACCACCCACGAGGCCACGACGTCAAACAGCCCCCTTTTTGGCGACCCAATCCGGGTGCCGACAGTCAGACTTTTTGCTTGGCGATGGAGAGCGCCGCAGGCAGCGCAGACGCAAAAGCAGCCAGGTCTTCCGCGCGGCCGCAACTGACCCGGATGCAGCGGTTTTGTGGTGCAGCAAAGGGCATCCGCACGAAAACGCCCTGTTCGACAAGTTGGTCGAGGACAGACTTGGCAAAGGCGCCATCCTGCCCGCAATCCATCGCCACAAAATTGGTGGCCGACGGCAGAGGTTCCAAGCCATTATCTCGTGCGATCGTGGCAAGCTGTTCGCGCGCTTGGGCTATGTCGCGCTGAACCTTCTCCAACCACTCGGAATCCTGTAGCGCGGCCAACGCGCCAGCCTGCGCTGCCCGATTCATGCCGAAATGGTTGCGCACTTTGTTGAAGGCCGTGATCAGCCCAGGCTCAGCGATGGCATATCCGACCCGCGCGCCCGCCATGCCGTAGACCTTGGAAAAGGTCCGCATGCGGATCACCCGGGGATCATCCGCCGAGATTGGTGCCGCCGTGCCCTCGGGCGCGCATTCGACATAAGCCTCGTCCAGAACCAAAAGACACCCTGAGGGCAAACTCTCAAGCGCTGCAACGATTTCGGCGCCCGAATGCCAACTGCCCATCGGATTGTCCGGGTTGGCCAGGTAAACCAGCTTTGCCCCGACCTCGGCGGCTTGTTCAAACAGCGCCTTGGGATCCTCATGATCGCCGCGATAAGGCACCTTGTGCAAGACGCCACCAAATCCCGCCACGTGGTAATTGAAGGTCGGGTATGCGCCATCAGAGGTCACAACCGCATCACCCGGCGCGATGAGCAACCGCACCAGATACCCCAGTAACCCATCGATCCCTTCGCCGACGACGATGTTGTCGGGGCGGACACCGTGATGATCTGCCAGCGCATGCCTCAGATCGTGATTTTCCGGATCGCCATACATCCAGATATCACCTGCCGCCTTCCGCATCGCCTCAACCGCGCGCGGGGAGGGTCCAAAAACGCTCTCATTCGCGCCCAGTCGCGCCACAAACGGCGCGCCGCGCTGACGTTCCTGAGTTTCAGGGCCGACAAAGGGCACTGTTGCGGGCAAAGATTGGGCAAGCGGGGTGTATCTTGGACTGGTCATTGGCGCAGATAAGCGCAAGCCCGGCATCCGGGCAAGCCTTGCGCTACTGCCTGGCCGATTGAGACGCGTCGCTAATGCGTTGGCGCGTCCGGTGTCGCATGCCCTGACGTCGCGGTGGAATTTCCTGCGCCTTTCAGGGCATGGTCAAAGCAACAGAAAGAGGGAGGCCAAGATGGCGCGCGTGTCTGTCGAATATCGGGATCACATCGCTCATGTCACGCTGACGCGTGGCGACAAGATGAACGCGCTGGACGATGCGATGATCAAGGCGATCCTGTCAGCCGGGCAAGAGGTCGCCGCCTCGGATGCCCGCGCTGTGGTTTTGTCGGGCGAGGGCAAGAGCTTTTGCGCAGGGCTCGACATGGCCAGTTTTGCCAGCATGGCCCATACCGACCCGACCGAATGGCTGATGACCCGCAGCCATGAGGATGCCAACGAGATGCAGGAGCTTGCGCTGATCTGGCGGCGCATTCCGGTTCCGGTGATCTGCGCCCTTCAGGGTGTCGCCTATGGTGGCGGGCTGCAAATCGCGCTGGGTGCGGATATTCGTATTGCCCATCCCGAAACCCGGTTGGCGGTGATGGAAATGAAATGGGGCATCATCCCGGATATGGGTGGCATGGTCCTGCTGCCGCGTCTTGTGCGTTCCGACGTTTTGCGACTGTTGACCTATACGGCGCGCCCCATAGGGGCCCAGCAAGCTACCGATTGGGGTTTGGTGACCAAGCTTTCCGACGGCCCACTGACCGAGGCGCTGGCGCTGGCCGAAGATATTGCAGGGAAAAGCCCATCGGCGATCCGCGCCGCAAAACGCCTGATCGAAGTCGCCGAAGCCAAGCCCCGCGCCGAGGTTCTGCTCGAGGAGTCCGCCGAGCAAGTCGAACTGATCGGAAAACCGGATCAGATGGAGGTTGTGATGGCGCAGATGCAGGGTCGGAAACCCGAGTTCAAATAGTCACCGCATAAAGGCGCGCCGGGCATCGCGGGCCATGTTGTAGCGCATTTCCAGATCGGCGATTTTCGCCATCGCTGCCTTGCGCGCCTGTGGTTCGGTCAGGGATGCATAGGCTGCCCTGGCAGCGTCCAGTTCTTTGCGGATTGCAAACTCTTCGGGTAAGACACCAGCCTGCGCCATGATCCTGTGACCGGCCGCGATCGCCGGGTCGGTCTGCGCCTCTGACGACCGATCGGGCAGGGGCTGACCCTCTCCGGCAAGTCCCTCCAGCTGACCTTCGGTCTGGGCCTTTTTGATCTGGCGTTCCACCAGTTTTGCAAACGATCCGAACATAGCCCTACTATAGTCACTTGTCGTGCGGGAGAAAAGCGATCAGCGCATTCGGTTGGTCACCAGATAGACGATGCCTCCTGCCATCAGCCCCCAGACGGCTGCGCCCAACCCGAACACCGTGATGCCTGAGGCGGTGACGGCAAAGGTCAGCACGGCGGCTTCGCGTTCGGCTGAGACTTCAAGCGCCGCCGCAGTTGAATTGGCCATGACACCGATCAACGCGACACCAGCCAGCGTTCCCATCAATCGTGGATCGGCATGCGCCGCAAAGCTGGTGATCGCAACCGCAAAAACGCCGAATATGGCGTAGAAAACGCCCCCCATGATCGCGGACCAAAACCGTTGCGTCGGGTCCGGATGGCTGTCCTCGTTCGAGCACATCGCCGCTGTTATGGCCGCCAGACATGTTGCCGGAGCACCAAAGGGCGCGGACAGGATGCTGGCTCCACCGACCGCGGGAAACAGCTTGGCCGGATTGGGCGCGAAACCAAAGCTGCGCATCACCGCAATACCAGGGATGTTTTGCGTTGCCATCGTGACGACAAACAGCGGCAGCCCGATGCCGATGGCCGAGGCAAGCGAAAAGCTGGGCATCGTCCAGACCGGGGCCGTCACCAATTGCTCGGGGCGAATCGCGCCGTCACCGGCAGTCAGGACAACCACGATGGCCGCCGCGACAACTGCTGCCGGAACCGCCATCAGCCGATTGATCCGTCCGGCAACAAACCACGTTAGGATGACCGGCAACGCCTGCAATGGTATCTCTGCGGCTGCCTTGAACGGCAAGATACACAGCGGCAACAACACGCCGCCCAGCATCGCCTGAGCCAGCGTGGTGGGTATCGCATCCGCCAAACGCCCCAACGGACGCCAGGCCCCTGCCAGAACCGTCGATGCACCTGCAAACAAGAAAGCGCCGATTGCGCCCGAAAACCCTTCGGCTGGGGTGACCGAAACGGCAAGAAGCGCAGCACCTGGCGTCGACCAGGCAACGCTGATCGGCATCTTGTACCAAAAGCTGAGGAGGATTGCCGACAATCCCATGGCGATCGCGGCGCTCATCAGGCCCGATGCGGCCTGCTGTGGCGATGCGCCCATCGCATTGAGCCCTTGCAGAAGGATCGGGAACGAGCTGAAGAAACCCACGACGGCGACGACAAGGCCGGTCGAAATTGTCTGTATCGGTGGATATTGCTGCTGCATGCTGTCCTCAGGCCGATCTTTGGCTTGTGCTAACAAGTGCCAGGCGACGCGAACAAGAGGAAAGCGCTGAAGGCAAAGAAAAACCCCTCCGTCACACAGAGCGGAGGGGTTTGGATTTGAGTATTTGTGAAAAGATGAAGATCAGGCGATTTCGGCCAGACGAGCGAGCGCTTCGTTCAGTTTCGCCTCTTCTTCCTCGCGAGCGGCGAGGTTGGCTTTGGCTTCTTCTACCACCTCTTCCGGGGCCGAGGCCACGAATTTGGGGTTGTTCAGGCGGCCGCGCAACCCGCCGAGTTCCTTGGCCAGCTTGCCCTTGGCTTTCTCCAGCCGCTCTTTTTCTGCGCCGATGTCGATGATATCCGCCAGCGGCAGGCCAAAGGAGGCACCGGGGGCGGCGATGGAGATGGTGCCTTTGGGCAGTTCATCCGCCTTGGTCAGGCTGTCGATGCGGGCGAGGCGTTTGATCAGCGCCTCGTTACGGTCCCAGGCGGCCTGGCCGTTCGCGTCGATCTCAGTCACCAGCATCGGCACATAGAGGCCCGCCGGAACCCGCATCTGCGCGCGGGCTGAACGGGTGTTTTCGATAACCGAGATCACCCAGTTCATCTCACGATCCGCATCGGCGTCGACCAAGTCGGCGGCGGCATAGGTTGGCCAGTCGGCGTGGACAACCATCTTTGCGCGATTGCCGGTCAGGCCCCAGAGCTCCTCGGTGATGAAGGGCATGATCGGGTGCAGCATGACCATGCACTGATCCAGAACCCAGCGCATCGTGGCGCGGGTCTCGGCCTGTGCCTCAGTATCGTCGCCTTGCAGTAGGGGTTTCGACAGTTCCACGTACCAGTCGCAAACCTTGCCCCAGACAAAGGCATAAAGCCCGTTGGCGGCGTCGTTGAAACGATAGCTTTCCAGCGCCGCGTCGACCTCTTCCCGCACCCGCGCGGTTTCGCCGATGATCCAGCGGTTCACGGCAGCATTGGGTTTCAGGTCGGCGACGTCCAGTTGCGGAACGGCATCGGTGAAGACCTCGTTCATCTCGGCAAAACGGACGGCGTTCCACAGCTTGGTGCCGAAGTTCCGGTAACCGGTGATGCGCTCGCGCGACAGTTTCAGCACGCCGCCAATCGCTGCCATCGAGGCGTTGGTAAAGCGCAGCGCGTCGGCGCCGAATTCGTCCACGATCTCCAGCGGGTCGATGACGTTGCCGGTGGTCTTGGACATCTTCTTGCCCTTCTCGTCGCGGACGAGCTGGTGCAGATAGACGGTGTGGAACGGAATCTCGTTCACCACGGCAAGTTGCATCATCATCATCCGGGCGACCCAGAAGAACAGGATGTCGAACCCGGTGATCAGAACGTCCGTGGGGAAGTAGCGTTCCAGCTCTTCGGTCTGTTCGGGCCAGCCCAGCGTGCCGATGGGCCAGAGGCCGGAAGAGAACCACGTGTCGAGAACATCGGGGTCGCGCCACACCGGATAATCCAGTTTGGTTGGGTCCTGTTCAATCGCGTACTGTGCAAGGCTTTCGGCAAATTGATGGATCGCTTCGTGTTTGTCGGCAACCTCAACGACGGTCGCGTGGCTCAGTGGGCTGGGAATGTTGGCGTTGTCGTCGAGGAATTTCTCGGTAACGGCCTCCAGGCTGGATGCGCATTCCATGACATTGCCACGATGCAGCATGCCGCCCGCGTTCAGCAAGCGACCCAATTCGACCAGATCAAGGTCGCCATCATTTTTGTCATTGATGAAGTCATCGACCGAGAGGTCGAGACCATACCAAACCGGAATCTGATGCCCCCACCACAGCTGGCGCGAGATGCACCAGGGCTCGATGTTTTCCAGCCAGTGGTAATAGGTTTTTTCGCCCGACTCGGGGATGATCTTGACTGTGCCGTCCTTGACCGCGTCCAGCGCGGGGCCGACGACTTTTTCGGCGTCAACGAACCACTGGTCGGTGAACATCGGCTCGATGACCACTTTCGAGCGGTCGCCGAAGGGCTGCATGATCGGTTTGCTCTCGACCAGAGGGACCAATTTGTCGGCCCCTTCGTGGTCGGGCTTCAATGCGGTTGAGCCCAAACGCGGATCATCCGCGCGGGTCATCACGGCCAGACCGTCGGCAGTGATCTCCTCGACCACCTTCGCGCGCGCCTCGAACCGGTCGAGTCCGCGCAGGTGGTCGGGGATCAGGTTGATCGCGTCGATCTCATTCTCGGTGAACGACTTTCCTCGCGCATATTCCTGCGCCTTCTCGGCCTCCTCGGCATAGGGCGCGCCATCGGCCCGCATCGCGCCTTTGGTGTCCATCAGGCGGTACATCGGAATGCCGCCGCGTTTGGCGACCATGTTGTCGTTGAAGTCATGCGCGCCGGTGATCTTCACCGCGCCCGAGCCGAAATCGGGATCTGGGTACTCATCGGTAATGATCGGGATCTGGCGACGATGCTCTTTCGGGCCAACCGGGATTTCACAGAGTTTTCCGACGATTGGCGCGTAACGTTCATCTGACGGGTGAACCGCAACCGCGCCGTCGCCCAGCATGGTTTCCGGACGCGTGGTCGCGATGGAAATGTAATCCCGCTCTTCGCGGAAAATCACATTGCCGTCTTCATCTTTTTCCAAATACTCATATGTCTCACCGCCAGCCAACGGGTACTTAAAGTGCCACATGTGGCCCGCGACCTCGATATTCTCGACTTCCAAATCCGAGATCGCGGTTTCGAAATGCGGGTCCCAGTTGACCAGACGCTTGCCGCGATAGATCAGACCCTTTTCGTACATGTCGACGAAAACCTTGATGACCGCATCGTGGAAATTGGCCGAGTTCTCATGCCCGGTACGTGGATCACGCGGCGCGCCAGCCATAGTGAAAGCGTTGCGCGACCAATCACAGCTTGATCCCAGACGCTTCAGCTGCTCGATAATCGTACCGCCGTATTCGCCTTTCCACTCCCAGACCTTGTCCAGAAACGCCTCGCGCCCCAGCTCGCGGCGGCCGGGCTGTTGGGTCGCGGCGAGCATCTTTTCCACCTGCATCTGCGTGGCGATACCGGCGTGATCCTGCCCGGGCTGCCACAGCGTGTCAAAGCCACGCATCCGGTGCCAGCGGGTCAGGATGTCCTGCAGCGTGTTGTTGAACGCGTGGCCCACATGCAAGGCACCCGTCACGTTGGGCGGCGGGATCATGATGGTAAAGCTTTCGTCGCGCGAGCGGTTCGCGCCTGCCTTGAAGGCTCCGGCCTGTTCCCAGGCCTCATAAATGCGGGCCTCGGCCTCGGCCGCGTTGAATGTCTTTTCCATCGCCATGGGATGCGTCCTGCGTGATCAATTCCGGGTCAGCGCCTGCAATAACGAATGCGCGCGGCAAGGGGAAGGGGCCGCTCGCGCTTGGAACGCCGTCGATCTATGATCCGCCGGACTCTGTTGGCGTGTACAGGTCAAAGCTCTCCGCTGCGCCTTGCGCCATCGCCTTGGCCTGATCCGCGCGAATGCGGGCGTGCAACTGTAGCGCGTCTGCGGTGAAGAGTTCATTGGGCGCGGGAATATGGACAAAATTCCCGACCCGATCCTCGCCCCGCGCCGGAATGGCATAGTCGCGCTCGGCCACCTTTTGCTGCGCGTTGGGGTTCAGATAGCGTATGGCCAGCCCGATCCGGCGATCATCGGACAGGTTCGGACCCGACCCATGTATCGTCAACCCGTGGTGCAGAGACATTTGACCCGGTTGCAGTTCGATATGGGTCTTGTCCGCGTCCGCCACGTCGACTGCAACCTCTTGGCCGCGCGACAGAAGATTATTGTCTGAAAACGTGTCGTTATGCGGCAGGATCGGGTTTTTATGGCTGCCCTTGACGAAATCCATACAGCCGCTTTCGACGGTGGCAGGTGACAAGGCAATCCAGGCGGTCAACTGATCCTGCGTCTCGCCCATGCCCCAATAGGTCAGATCCTGATGCATCCCCACGACCTGAGTCGTTTGCGGCTCCTTGATGAACAACTCGGCGGACCACAACAACAGATCGGGGCCCAGCACAGATTCGACGATATCCAGCACCCGCGGGTCCAACGCAATGCGCGCAACCAGTGGCATCACAACATGGGCGTTTACACGTTTGTAGGTGTTCAGGGGCAGGGGCAGGTCGGCCTCGCGCCAGGTACCCTCGATTTCTTCCAGTTCCGCGCGGTACCCTGTGGCTTCGGATTGGGAAAAAACGGTGATCGGAAAGACAAAGCCGTTCTGCCAGTAATCCCGGACCGTTTGATCCGCTAACTGGCCATTTTTGAGTTCGATGGGAACAGACATGAGACCTCCGACAGCGCGTGTTGTTTTCTCAGCCTAGGCAGGTGCGGAAGACCATCGCAACGCCGTTTCGGGATGCGGATGTCGCATTCGAACCATCGGAGACACTTTTGTTTTCCCAAGCCTGCCGATCCGTAGTTCCGCCTTCAAGTGTACCCCGACAATGATGCCGAGGGGCAACGGATCACGGTAACGTTTCCGGAATTTGCCTTGCCCCAAAGGGTTTGGATACCCATGATTGAGGTTACCCCGGCACCAGTTGGCACAACCGTAAGTGGCTGCGGAGTGGCGGGCCGCAGGGGTGTAACGGCTATTGGGCCGACGCCCTGGCAATTTGGGGTGCGACGGGCAGATCTGCTTTTCCGCCCTGCAGAGTAAGGGATTTGATTGCGCATGGTTCTGTCACGGTTGAGCAGAAGGGTTCTTGGATGGCTTGGGCGGCCGTTCCGGTCCGAGCATTCTGCCGAAGCGCATCACCGCGAGCCGATCGCCCATGTGATAATTCTCGATGGCACCATGTCGACCCTCGAGCCAGGGTTCGAAACCCATGCAGGCCAGACCCTGCGCTTGTGTTGTGAAATGGGCCGGAAGGTCTCGGTCTTTTATGAGGCCGGGGTTCAGTGGGATAGCTGGAAGACCTCTTTGGACGTGATGATGGGACGCGGGATCAACCGTCAGATCCGTCGTGCCTATGGCTATCTGGCGTCGCGCTACAAGCCCGGCGACAAGATATTTTTCATCGGCTATTCGCGCGGGGCCTACGGGGTTCGCAGCCTTGCGGGGGTGATCGATCTGATCGGCCTGCTACGGGCCGAACACGCGACCGAGCGCAACATCAAACAGGCCTACCGCCATTATGAATGCAATGCCGCAAGCGAGGCTGCCGCAGATTTCCGCCGGGCATTCTGTCACGAAGACGTTGCGATCGAGATGGTGGGCGTCTGGGATACGGTCAAGGCGCTGGGCCTGCGCCTGCCGCTCTTGTGGCGCTGGGCCGAAGAACGCCACGCCTTTCACAACCACAAGCTTGGGCCCGCGATCCGCCACGGCTATCACGCCATGGCGCTGGACGAGACGCGCGAGGTTTACGAGCCGGTATTGTGGACCTGCACGCCCGAGTTCGAGGGCCATGTCGAGCAGGTCTGGTTCCGGGGTACCCATGGCGATGTGGGAGGGCAGCTCAACGGCTTTGAAGAGGCGCGCCCGCTAAGCAATATCTCTTTAATCTGGATGCTGGATAAGGCGGAACAGCACGGTTTGCCGCTGCCCGAAGGTTGGCGTGACCGCTTCCCCACAGACTCGCATGCGCAATCTGTCGGGACATGGCGCGGCTGGGGCAAGATATTCCTGCTGCGCAAACATCGCAAAGTGGGCAGCGATCGGTCCGAGAGCCTGCACGCTTCGGTCTCACCGGACGAACTGCCGGGCTGGGTGCCGATGCCGAATCTGCCGTCGCATCCGGCGCAGTAGCAGGTCAGCTTGGGACGCAAACGTTGCGGACTGTCTCGATCAGTATGTCTGGGCGTGCGACAACATCGAAACGCCATCGTCTCGGGGACCAGTTATAGATACGCTGCTCGTCAGGGTGATCAACGATCATCAGGCCATGAAAGTATCACGCGGAAGTGGATTTATATCCGGTCTTTGTCGTGTAGAATGAAAATCCGCGCAAATCGCGCAATGCTTTGATTTCGGAATTCTTAGTGTGCTCGGCAATGCAATAGGGTGAACCATCCGCAATAACGTGGGCCTGAACGAGGATCATCGGGACCGTCAATAGGGACCAGAGCGAGGCTATTGTGCCAATTGTTACTCCGATCTTCGCCACCCGAGTGGGCTGCGGTTTACCGCCAGATCCTGACCAAATGAGAACGCTTGAGGCGACTGCGATGGTCAATGTCACGCCATGCAGGAATTGGGTGTGCGAGCCGAGTGAGAACACCATCCCGATAAAAGTCAGCAAGAGGCCAGCGACGAGAGAAAACCAAGCGAGAAAGCTTGTGCAGCCCACAGGAATCTGACGCAGACCCAGAAAAACACACCCTGCTACGACAAAAGGCAGAGCGGGTGCGATCCACGCCGATAGATAAAGCCCCTGCACCCAAACTGATTTGCGACCGCCGGACCGGCTGGGTTCAAATACAGACAATTCAATTGGCTGCATGTAGGCCAGAAAAACCAGCAACGCGTAAATCCCGAATAGGATTTGGTATTTCAGTCGCAGCTGAATATCAAAGTCTTTCGGACGAATTCGGGTGAGTATGACGAGCCACGCGCCGCAAAGCGTGTGGCCGGTCATTGTGCAATGCTGTTCTCTGAAAAATACACCGCGTCAAAGGCGCCGTGTACGCTGCATGCACGCTACCGCCGCCGGTCGCGGCGCGAGCTCATGGGCTGGAACGCCACGCCCACATGTGCCTCGCAATAGGGTTTGCCCGCCTCGACCGGTAGGCCGCAGAACCAGAAATCCTCGGTCGCGGGATCGCCGACGGGCCATTTGCAGGTCTTTTCGGTCAACTCCATCAAGGTAAGCTTCTTGGCCTTCTTCTCGACCTCGTTGACCTTGGCCAGCGCCTCGGGGCTGATTTCGTTGGCCGAAGGCTGCGGCGGCAGCGGCTGACCGGCCGGGATGATCTGGCGGCGCGCCGGGGTGACAGGCTTGGCCTCGGGCGCGGGGGCCGGGCGGGCCGGTTCGGTCTTGGGCGCGGGTTTTGGCTTGGCCTCGGCCTTGGGGGCGGGCGCCGGTTTTTCCTTTGGCTCGGCCTTGGCCGGGGCGGCACCTGTTGCGCGGTTCGACAGGCCCAGACGATGGACCTTGCCGATCACAGCATTGCGGGTCACACCGCCCAGTTCCTTGGCGATCTGGCTGGCCGACTGGCCCTCGCCCCACATCTTCTTCAGCAGCTCTACACGCTCGTCAGTCCAGGACATCATTTGCCTTTCAAAAGCGGAAAGCGGCCCCGGATTCGGGCCGCCTTGGGAATTCGTCTCAGCGCCCTATTCTAATCACTGCCGCCCGAGTTACAAGCGGTCTTCGAATCAGCTATGGGGCAGCTATGCAGAATCTTGTGGAACAGGACGTGCATCGTTTCGGTGCGGTCAATTGGATGGGCCTCTTTACACTGGCCAAACGCGAAACGCTGCGGTTTCTGGCGGTCTGGACCCAGACCTTGCTGGCGCCTTTGGTCACTGCGGGATTGTTCCTGCTGATCTTCACCATCGCCGTCGGGCCGGGCAGGCCGGACGTCATGGGAGTACCGTTTCTGGTGTTTCTGGCACCAGGTATCATGATGATGACGGTGATTCAGAACGCGTTTGCCAATACCTCATCCTCGATCGTCATCGCCAAGGTGCAGGGGAACATCGTTGATACGCTGATGCCGCCACTTTCTCCGTTGGAAATCCTGTTGGGGTATCTGGCCGGGGGGATCGCCCGAGGAGTTCTGATCGCCTGCGTCGTCATTGTGGCACTGGCGGTGTTTCTGGCGATTACCCCGCAAAATCCGCTGATTGCCTTGGTCTTCGTCATCCTTGGTGGGGCTTTCATGGGGGTTCTGGGCGTCTTTGCCGGAATTTTTGCCAACAAGTTTGACCAGATGGCCGCGATTACCAACTTCATTGTCACTCCGCTGGCGTTTCTATCCGGCACCTTCTATTCGGTCGAAGCGCTGCCGCCCGTTCTCAATCGCCTGAGCCATCTGAACCCTGTCTTCTACCTGATTGATGGTCTTCGCTATGGGATGATCGGCGTGTCCGATAGCTCTCCGTGGCTGGGCATGGCAGTCTGCACCACCGCGACGTTGCTGGTCGGGGCCGTCACCTGGCAAATGCTGCGGACGGGTTACCGACTCAAGGCCTGACGCAGCCGCGCCTCGCGCCAGACCAGAATCAGGCCTCCGGTCAGGATAATGACCGAGCCGATCAGGCTGACCCCGTCCGGGACCACCCCGAACACCACGAAATCGTAGAACGCGGCGAAGATCAGCGTGGCATAGCTGATGGGTGCCACAAAGGACGCGTCCGCCCGCGCCATTCCGTTGACGAAACAAGCTTGCGCGCAGGCCATCAGCACGCCGATGCCTGCCAATGCCGCCCATTGCTGTGACGTCGGCCACTGAAACACAAAGCTGACTGCGACCGAGGCGATGGTCAGTCCCATGGCATTGTTGATCAGCAGAATCTGAATTGGAATCTCTCTGCCCGAGAGTTTTTTGATGAATATCAGTTCCATTCCGATCACCGCTGCGGCCGTCAGCGCCAGCAACGCAGCGGGTTGAAAGCTTGCAGGTGTGGGACGCAGCAGCACCAGCGCCCCAATCAGAGCAACTAAGGCCGCCAGCCAGCGCCAGGGGCCGACACCTTCTTTCAACAACGGAATAGCCAGCACCATGGCAAAGACCGGGTTCAGGAAGGATATCGCCGTTGCGTCTGCAATCGGGATGTACGCGACCGACGCAAACATCAGCGTGATCCCCAACCAGCCAAAACTCGTCCGACCGATATGCAGGCCCCAATGTGGGCGGCTCAGGTGTGGACGCAGTACGCCAACGGCAGTCACGATCACCAGAAAGGCGAACAGAAACCGCCCGTGGCTGATCTGCATTGGGTGCAGCGCGGGGCCCAGTACATCCGTGCCCAGTGCTTTGGCCAGCAATGTGGTGGCCGCCAGAAGGGCGCTTGCCGCAAGGATCAGCAAGGCCGCAAGCGGAGGGTTCTGGCGTATCGGCGTCATGGTCCACCCGTGCGGCACAGCTAGGCAAATGGCAAGCGGCAAATACCTGTCTTGGCATGAATTTAGCCTGACCACAAAAAACAGGGTTTTCAGACCGTCCATGTCCGGCTATACGGCCCGGCATGATCAAAACCGCACATATCCTGCGCCTCCGACGCCGACGCCTGACCGCGTAACCGGCCCGTTTGATCTATTTGCGCTGTCCAAATCCGCGCAGTTCCCACCAAATCAGTTGACGAACCCGGCCCCGGTGCATCACTCACTTGGGCTCAACATATCGAAAAGGATGATCCGATGATCCCGTCCGTTCTGCCGACCTATAATCGCGCGCCCCTGACATTCGTGAAGGGCGAAGGCGCATGGCTGACCGAGGCGGATGGTCGACGTTTTCTGGACCTCGGCGCCGGGATCGCGGTGAACGCGCTGGGCCATGCGCATCCGGCGCTGGTGGCCGCGCTGACCGAACAGGCGCACGCGCTGTGGCATGTTTCGAACCTCTATAACATCCCGCAGCAACAGGCGCTGGCCGACAAACTGGTGGAACACACTTTTGCCGACACGGTGTTCTTCACCAACTCAGGCACGGAATCCTGCGAACTGGCCGTGAAAATGGCCCGCAAATACTTCTACGACAAAGGCCAGCCTGAGCGGGTCGAGATCATCACCTTCGACGGCTCGTTCCACGGTCGGTCCTCGGCCGGCATCGCCGCCGCCGGGTCTGAGAAGATGACTAAGGGCTTCGGCCCCCTGCTGCCCGGCTTTGTGCACCTGACCTTCGGCGATCTCGACGGCGTCACCAACGCCGTCACCGAACAAACGGCGGCAATCATGATCGAGCCCGTGCAGGGCGAAGGCGGCATCCGCCCGGTTCCCGACGCGGAACTCAAAGCCCTGCGCCAGATCTGCGATGACAACGGCCTGCTGCTGATCCTCGACGAGGTGCAATGCGGCGTTGGCCGCACCGGCAAGCTCTTCGCGCATGAATGGGCGGGCATCACGCCTGATATCATGATGGTCGCCAAGGGTATCGGCGGCGGCTTCCCGCTGGGCGCCGTCTTGGCGACCGAAGAGGCAGCCAGCGGCATGACCGCAGGCACCCACGGTTCGACCTATGGCGGCAACCCTCTGGGCTGTGCCGTGGGCTGCGCCGTGCTGGATCAGGTTGCCACCCCTGCCTTTCTGGATGGCGTCAACCGTAAGGCGGGCCTGCTGCGTCAGAAGCTTGAAGGGCTGGTGGCCGACCACCCCGAGGTATTCGAAGAGGTGCGCGGATCAGGTCTGATGCTGGGTCTCAAATGCAAACCCGCAAATATCGAAGTGGTCAACGCAGGCTATGACAATGAGGTCATCACGATTCCCGCCGCCGACAACGTGATCCGCCTGCTGCCTCCGCTGACGTTGACCGAGGACGACATCGCGCAGGCCCTGATCCGCCTCGACAAAGTGGCATCTCAGGTCGAAGCTACTCTCGAAACTGCCTGAATTCATCTTTTCTTAAATACTCCGGGGGTGTGGGGGCTGGCCCCCACCCTTAACCAGCCAAAAGCGAAACGAAATGAACCACTTTCTTGATATCCATAAAACCGATGCGACCGCATTGCGGTCCATGATTGATCAGGCGGCGGCGATGAAACAGGCCCGTCTCGGCCGTCCCAAGGCTGCGTTGGATGCAGAACAACCGCTCAAAGATCGCATGGTGGCTTTGATATTCGAAAAGCCGTCGACCCGGACCCGTGTGTCTTTCGACGTCGGCGTACGGCAAATGGGCGGACAATCCATGGTGCTGTCCGGCAAGGATATGCAACTGGGTCATGGCGAGACCATTGCCGATACGGCTCGGGTGCTGTCGCGCTATGTCGACATGATCATGATCCGTACCTTTGACGAAACCATCCTGACCGAAATGGCCGAATATTCTGACGTGCCGGTGATCAATGGCCTGACCGACCGTACGCATCCCTGCCAGATCATGGCCGACGTTTTGACCTTCGAAGAACATCGTGGCCCGATCAAAGGTAAAAAGGTCGTCTGGACCGGAGATGGCAACAATGTCTGTTCTTCGTTTCTGCACGCAGCAGGACAGTTTGGATTTGACTTGACCTTCACCGGGCCAGCCCAGTTTGACCCCGAGGAAGAATTCATGGGTTTTGCGCGCCAGAAGGGTTCGAAAATCGTGGTCGAACGGGACGCGTTCAAAGCTGTCGAAGGGGCCGACCTTGTGGTCGCTGACACCTGGGTTTCGATGCACGATTCCCAATCCGCGAAAGAGCGTCGCCACAACCTGCTGCGGCCCTATCAGGTCAACCCCGAGTTGATGGCGAATGCCAAACCAGACGCGTTGTTCATGCATTGTCTGCCCGCCCACCGCGAGGAAGAGGCGACCTCGGATGTCATGGACGGCCCGAATTCGGTCATTTTTGATGAGGCCGAAAACCGGCTGCACGCGCAAAAGGCCGTGATGCGCTGGTGTTTGGGCGTCTAACGCTTTCGCACATCCCACACGCGCAATTTGGCGAGCGTGCGTGCGCTCGCCAATAGAACCAATATGCAGATCGCGGACTTGGTCATGATCTCCATCGTGCCCTCGATCAGCATGGCGTGCACGACGCTACCGATGATGGTCACGACTGCCAAGGCCGTATGCGATAGGCGCCAGATGCGAAATCGAAGCTTTAGGCGCTGTCGGAATACGCCCAGCAAGCCAGCGGCAAAAACCGCCCACATGGCCACCACGCCCCAGGCCGAGAACGGTGTTGGTGAGGTAAACAGAAGCGCGTCCACAACATCCGGGGGGCTGGTGATCCACAAACCAACCACGTGAATGATGACGGCTGCCACTAGACTCAGGCCAACGCGCCGATGCCAGTGACGGCTGGCCACGGCGGACAACCCCGAAAGATATCGACCTGCCAAAAGGGGTTGCACAAGCAGCAGGCTCATGCTGATCACCCCTGCAAAACCGGCGAGGATGTAAACGGGCTGGCGCCAGGCCAGATAAGGGCTGGTCGCCGCTGCGCCGATCGGGGCCAAGAGGACGATGATCAGGCTCGCCCAGATCGCTACTGGTTTGAGCACGCGTCAGGCAGGTTGCAGCACAAAATGCGCAGCAAGCGTTGTGTCGCTGGCGCGGGACATGATGGGGCGCAGAAACACGGTCTTAAACTCACCACTGTCATAAGCCAGATGGCCATGGGGTTGGCCGAACGCAGGAACGATCTGTGGCATCTCCAACCGAAACTCTCCGTTTGCGTCGGTCAGAGTGGCGCCGTGGCTATGCGGATCGCGCTCGTGCCCTTCGGTGGTGTGGGCCCAAATCTGGATGCGCTGGCCGGGCAGGGGCGCACCGTCCCCGGCGCGGCGCACTGTCCCTGTCATCCAGAACCCACCGCGACCGATCCGGTCGACAATCGGTGCACCAGGCAGGTAATTGTTTGATCCCCCGCGCATGGATGGCGTCGGTGCCAGCCCGCTGGCGCGCGCCGGGCGCCAAAGGCCGGACGCTCCGGTCGCAAGAACCGCACCACCAGCGGCGATCATCGCGCGGCGCGTCAGTTTCGAATGAGTCATGGCAGACCTCCTGCAATGCACGATCTGATCGGGTCGTTTCCCGAACCCGTACTTAACCTTTCCGCAAATATAGCACGCCAGGCCTGCTTGCCGAGCCGCGACCGGCAGAGAATTGCGCAATCTCTCGCCGCCGTGAGCCGCGACGATCCGGGCACGTCCAACAGGCAACGGGTCGGCCGCGCCCGCACCGGCATTGTGCGAAGGCGCACTTTCCCAAGCTGATCGCTGTCTTATATGCATTTGTGTGAACACGGCGTCACCTCAGACGCGCGGCCAAATGGGAGAAAAGTCATGAGTTGGAACCCGACCCACACCCCGGAATCCGTTTCTGCCGATGCGGCGCTTGAGACGCTGATAATCCCACGGGCGCGGGATCTAGGCGGCTTCGAAGTGCGGCGGGCTTTGCCGTCGGTCGAGCGTCAACTGGTTGGACCTTTCATCTTTTTTGATCAGATGGGGCCTGCCGAGTTCATCACAGAAGGTGGGATCGACGTGCGTCCGCACCCTCATATTGGGCTGGGCACCGTCACCTATCTGTATCAGGGCGAATTCGAGCATCGCGACAGCCTTGGCACACATCAGATGATCTACCCGGGCGAGGTCAACTGGATGGTCGCCGGTCGCGGCGTGACCCATTCCGAACGTACCAGCGACGCAACCCGCGGAAAGAGGCACAGCCTGTTCGGCATACAAACCTGGATTGCCCTGCCCGAAGCGCATGAGGACATGGCTCCGGATTTCGAGCATCACAAGCAAGCTGCCTTGCCGCATATTCAGGATGCAGGCGTCAGCGCTCGGCTGATCCTCGGGTCGGCCTATGGCGAAAGCAGCCCGGTGACCATGCTGTCCGAGACCTTCTATCTGGATGTTCAGCTAGAGCCGGGGGCCTCTTTCCCGTTGCCGGACGACCACGAAGACCGTGGGGTTTATGTCACTGAGGGCTCGGTCGAGATCGCTGGCGACACGTTCGAGGCAGGTCGCATGATGGTCTTTCGTCCCGGCGACAGATTGTCCGCTAAGGCAGGGCCGGTTGGAGCCAGGCTGATGCTGCTGGGCGGTGCGACCCTAAACGAAGATCGCTATATCTGGTGGAATTTCGTCTCGTCCTCGAAAGACAAAATTGAAGCGGCGACGCAGGAATGGCAATCCGCAGATTGGGCCAAGGGCGCGTTCCAATTGCCGCCCGGTGACGATCAGGAGTTCATTCCGATTTCCGAGGAGCTGGCGCGTACGAAACCGCGCCTGGCCCGCTGAACGCTGCGTCAGCGCGCGCAGTTCTTGCCCGCCAGAACAAACCTCGCGATGCTTCTGCCGGTAGCAAGAGGGCATCACCATGAAGATCGCAATAGCAGGCGCTGGAAGCATCGGATGTTTCTGCGGGGCTTTATTGGCGGAGGCCGGGCATGACGTGACGCTTCTGGGTCGGTCCCGAATTTTGGACCCGATACGGGACGAGGGGCTTACCGTCACTGATTTTGCCGGGCTGCATGTACATGTCCCGCTAGAAAACCTGACGTTGGCCGAAGACCCTGCATGTCTGGCCGCTGCCGAGGCCGTGATCGTTACCGTAAAGACCGGGGCCACCGCCGTGATGGCAGACCTGATCGCTCGGAACGCACCAGCCTCAACGCCCATCCTGTCATGGCAGAATGGGTTAGAGGCCGTTCGGGTTTTGCGCGCGGCCTTGCCGGGGCGGGATGTTCGTGCGGGGATGGTCCCTTTCAACGTCGTGCCGACCGGGCCGGCCAGCTACCACCGGGCCACGTCAGGCGAAATCGCGCTTGAAAGTGGGCCGGGCAGGCTGGGTGCGCGCATAACCAGCGCCGATCTGCCTGTGGGCGAAACCGATGACATCGACGCTGTGCAATGGGGAAAACTGGTGTTGAACCTCAACAACGCCTTGAACGCCCTGTCTGGTCTGACGTTGCGCGAACAGCTGCTGGACAGAAATTGGCGCAGGTTGATGGCGGATCAGATGGCCGAAGCGCTTGCGGTTCTCAGCGCTGCAGGGCAAGGCGTTGCGTCAACCACGCCTTTGCCTGCCTGGACCACGCCACATATCCTGCGGCTGCCGACGCCACTGTTTACCCGTATCGCGTCGCGCATGTTGACCATTGATCCAAGCGCGCGGACGTCGATGGCGTATGACCTGGCGGCGGGTCGCGTGACCGAGATCGATAGTTTGCAGGGCGAAGTGATACGGCTTGGCGTCAGAACCAATGTCGCCACACCGATCAACAGCAAAGTGGCCGATCTGATCCAGAACGGAAATCAAGGCCCGCTGAACCCTGATCAGATAATCGGATCAAAAAGAGGCTGAGCCGGTCCTTTAGGCGAAGCCTGTGAGGACCTTGAAAATGAGGGCGGACATTGCTGCTGTTGCCGGGACTGTCACAATCCAGGCGGCTATGATCGTCATGAAATGCGAACGGCGCACCAGCTTGCGGCGGCGAAACTCTTCGGGTGCCAGACGCAGGTCCGTGCCCGGGCGCGGGCGCAGCGGAACCCGCCGCCGCGCGATTTCCCATTCGCGAAAAAAGCCAACACCAAACACGGCACCTACGGCGATATGGGTAGAGCTGACGGGCAGGCCGAACCAACTGGCGAGGATGACAGTAATCGCGGTAGACAGCGCCACGCAAAAGGCACGCATCGGATTTAGCTTGGTGATCTGGTTCCCGACCATGCGGATCAGTTTGGGACCGAACAGAAACAGGCCAAAGGATATGCCGAACGCCCCGATAACCATGACCCATTCGGGAACCGCAACTTGCGTGGCGACGCCGCCGGACTGGGTCGCGTGGACGATCGCGGCCAAAGGACCCACGGCATTGGCCACATCATTGGCGCCATGAGCAAAGCTCAGCAAGGTGGCAGCGATCACCAGCGGCAGTCCGAACAGGGCTTTCAGCGACCTGGTACGGTTCTCCATGCCCTTGGATTTGTGGTGTACCCAGGGGATGGTGGCAGCCCAGACCACAACCGCCGAGGCCATGCCGATCAGCAGAGCGAATTCAGGGGAAATGTAGATGATGCGATTTGCTGCCTTGATCGCCAGGTAGGTCGAAAACGAACCCGCCATGACAGCCACCAAAATCGGAACCCAGCGCCGTGCTGCGGCGATCTTGTCCTGCCTGTATTGAATGCGCGATTTGATCAGCGCCAGAAAAGCGGCTGCAATCGCGCCCCCCATAACGGGCGAGACCACCCAACTGGTCGCAATCGCTCCCATCGTGCTCCAGTGGACTGCGCCAAATCCTGCGGCGGCAACGCCCGCCCCCATCACGCCACCCACAACCGTATGCGTCGTCGATACCGGAGCACCAACCCAGGTGGCCGCGTTGATCCAGACCGCCGACGAGATCAGCGCCGCCATCATCGCCCAGATCAGTGCGCTTGCGTCCCGCAGCGCCGAAGGATCAATGATGTCCTGCGAGATCGTGGTGACCACGTCGCCACCGGCCAGTAGCGCCCCGGCACTTTCGGCCACCGCCGCAATCGCGATGGCCCCAGCCATGGTCAGGGCCTTTGACCCCACTGCCGGACCCATGTTGTTGGCGACATCATTGGCCCCGATCGTGATCGCCAAGTAGGCGCCGAACGCAGCCGCAGCGACCACGATCATGCCGCCATCCGCCCGCCCGAAAAAAACTGCCGCCAGCAAACCAGCCAGCGCCATGAACGCAAGGGCAACACCCGGCGCCAGCAAAGGGCGGGAGACATGAGCGTTGGCGCGTTCGACACTGGTGATGCGGTGCAGGTCGCGATCCAGTGCCTGCCAGCGCCGTCTGGGTGATCTGTCGGTCATACTGTTCGTGCGTGTTAAACAGCGCGCGCTATCGGCTTTTGACTTTCAGAACAAGGGGGGAGGCCGGAAAAGTGATCGAAAACAGCTATATCTGCCGCAGCACTGCGCGCAATTCGGGCTCGTTCACCCGCTCGGCTGCCTCAGCGGCAGACATCCATTCGCGGTCGCGTTGCCCGGCCTCGGGGAAATCCTCGACCAGTTCATCGACATGGATTTTGTAGATATTGGTCAGAACCGGCTGGGCTGAACCGTCTTTGAGGATCTTGTCATAGGTGAATTGACCAATCGGGTTCGGGTCCACGGTTTTGGCGCGCACGCCGGCCTCTTCCCAGGCTTCCTGCCGTGCGGTGCCCGCGCCATCCAACCCGTCAATAGGCCACCCCTTTGGGATGATCCAGCGCCGGGTGTCACGGCTGGTGATCAACAGAACCTCTGGCTGCCCGTCTCTGGTACGCGTGCACAGCGCTGCGAACTGTACCCGCCTGGGGCGCAGAAACAGAGGTCTCGCGACCTCTTCCCATATATTTCGCAGCCATTTGGCCATAATCAGCCCTTAATTGCGGGGTCGAACCCCGGATCAAGGCTACATAGGTGCGCCGCGCGGGTTTCTCAATGTGTTTGTCGGCAGAGGCGTCTGGCCAGCTTTAGCTGCCGCGCCGTTTGGCGCGCAGGGTCGGGTCGGCCTGGGTCGGATCTTCTGGCCAGGGGTGTTTGGGATATTGCGCCCGCATATCCTTGCGCACATCCGCGTAAGACCCGGCCCAGAATCCCGGCAGGTCGCGGGTGATCTGGATCGGTCTTTGCGCTGGCGACAAAAGCGTGATTTTCAGGGGTTCTCTTCCGATTGTGGGATGCTGCGTGACGCCGAACACCTCTTGCAGGCGCACCGAGATCTCGGGGACCGAGCTGCTGTAATCAATCGGCACCTTGCGCCCCAAAGGTGTCTGGAACGATCCCGGCGCACGGCGATCCAGTTCGTTCGTCTGCGCCCAGGTTAGGCGCGATTTCAAGGCGGGCAGCAGGTCAAAACGCTTCCAGTCTTCGGCGCTGCGGACATTCTGGAGCATGGGCAACAGCCATTCCTCGAGATCGTCCATCAGCCCTTCGGGCGAAAAGTCGGGCAGGTCAGCCCCTTCGGCCCGAACCAATTCGACACGCGCCGCCAGACGCGTCGCAGCACCCTCTAGCCGCAAGCCGAGGTCACGAACGCCGTCCAGCATCGCATTCGCGATGGCGTCGGGTGGCACGTCCTTCCAGATGCGGTCGTCGAGCGTGATCGCGCCAAACCGCTCTTGCTGCCGGGCGATAACCCGGCGTTCGCGCTTGGACCAGTCGCAACTTTCGACCCACGAGATCCGTTCCGCGAACAGGTCGCGAATCTCGCTTTCGGAGATCTGTGCGGCCATCCGGACCCGCGCCTCGCGCGGATTGCCGTCTGTGTCCAGTGCCACCAGGTATGGGGCCGCCGCCAGCGTGTCACCTGCGTCCAGCACCACACCCTTGCCGCCCGAGAGGACGTATCGAGGGGTGTCGCCTTTCCGTCTCTGGCCGATCCGGTCGGGATAGGCCAGAGCCACCATCGCTGCGGCTGAGATTTTGGGTGCCGCTTTGCCAGATTGCTTCCGCAACCGCTTGGTTTCTGCCGCGATTCTGTCCAGTGTTGCCGGATTGGCAGGCCATGGGCGGCTTCGCTGATACGCGCGCCGATCCCGCATCGCCTCGACGCGCAGCGCCAGATCGGTCGGAGCGCCCTTCAACGGGTCGCGTTCCGCCAGCAGCGCGGCCAAGGGCGCGGCCTGCTCTCCGGCTGTCAGCAGCATATGCCCCAGGCGCGGATGCAGAGGGAGGCTTGCCAATGCACGACCATGATCAGTGATGCGGGCGCTGACATCCAACGCCCCCAACATGGTCAACAGAGCGCGGGCCTCGGCCATCGATCCCGAGGGCGGGGGCGTCAGAAACGCCAGATCTGCTGCGTCGGCGCCCCAAAGTGCCAGCTCCAAAGCCAGACCTGTCAGATCCGCCGATTCGATCTCGGCTGGCGGAAAGGCAGCCATCGCACCGTCTTCGCCCCTGGACCACAACCGGTAACACAGGCCTTTGGCCACGCGCCCCGCGCGCCCGGCTCGTTGCGTCGCCTCGGCCCGGGTTACCCGTTCGGTAACCAGTCGAGACATGCCCGAACCCGGATCAAAACGCGCCCGTCGGGCCTGTCCCATGTCCACGACCACACGAATGTCGGGAATGGTCAACGACGTTTCCGCGATCGACGTAGCCAATACGATCTTACGCCCCCTTTCGACTGGGGCGATTGCCTGACGCTGGGCGGAAAACGGCATCGCGCCATACAAGGGCCGCGAGGTGCAATCATCTGGCAGGCGACCGGACAGAGCAGTCTCAGCCCGCCGAATTTCGCCTTCACCGGGCAGGAAAACCAGAATGCCGCCGCTTATTCCACGGGTTTCACGTTCAGCGCGGATTACAAGATCGACCAGCGCATCCAACCGCCGTGCATCCGCCCCCAATGGCCGGTCAAGCCAGCGCGTTTCGACCGGAAAGCTGCGACCTTCCGAGGTCACCAACGGTGCGCTCATAAGCTGGCCGACCGGTTCTGCGTCGAGCGTGGCCGACATCGCCAGAAGAACCAGATCATCGCGCAGCGCTTCGGTCACCTCAAGGCACAGGGCCAGCCCCAGATCCGCATTCAGCGACCGCTCATGGAATTCGTCGAAGATTACGGCCCCGACACCGGGCAGATCCGGGTCTGATTGCAGCATCCGTGTCAGAATGCCCTCGGTCACCACCTCGATCCGCGTCGACCCGGATACCTTAGATTCACCTCTTACCCGGTACCCGACGGTTTCCCCTGCGCGTTGCCCCAGCGTGTCCGCCATGCGCTCGGCCGCGGCACGGGCGGCCAGCCGTCGGGGTTCGAGCATGATGATCTTTCCATCGCATAGCCCCGCCTCAAGCAAGGCCAGCGGTACTCGCGTCGTTTTTCCCGCGCCGGGTGGGGCCTGCAGCACGGCGCGGCCCGACGCTTTCAGGGCGGCAAGTAGGTCGGGAATGGCATCGTCGATCGGCAGGCGAGTCATGTGGGCTTTATCGGTCAACCACTTGCCAAGGTCCAGTTCCTGCGCATTGCGGCATCTCTGACCGCGCTTGGTACTGGACAAACCCTGCCTCGCGCCGTCATTTAGGCAAAATACGGGTAAGGGACCGCGCATGGAAATAACTGAGCTGGCTGACAGGATACTGAAGGGTGAGCGCCGCGCGCTGGCCCGCGCCATTACGCTGGTCGAAAGCGGGCGGGATGATCACCGAGCTCAGGCCGCTACATTGCTGGGGTACCTGGCCGCAGCAAACCGGCAATCGCTGCGCATTGGCCTCTCCGGCACGCCCGGCGTCGGTAAGTCTACGTTTATCGAAAGCTTTGGCATGATGCTGACCGGGCAGGGGTTGCGTGTGGCGGTTCTGGCCGTTGACCCAAGCTCAGCCCGGTCCGGTGGTTCGATTCTGGGGGACAAGACCAGGATGGAGCGTCTGAGTCGCGAAAAGAATGCTTTCATCCGCCCGTCGCCCAGTCAAAGCCACCTCGGCGGCGTGGCGCGCCGCACGCGAGAGGCGATCGCTCTGTGCGAGGCGGCGGGATTTGACATCGTTCTGATCGAAACCGTCGGCGTCGGCCAGTCCGAGACCGTGGTGTCCGAAATGTCCGACCTGTTCCTGCTTCTGCTCGCCCCTGCAGGCGGGGATGAGTTGCAGGGCGTCAAACGCGGCATCATGGAAATGGCCGACATGATCCTGGTCAACAAGGCCGATGGCGACCTCAAGGCGACCGCCACGCGCACCTGCGCCGACTATTCCGGTGCGCTGCGGCTGCTGCGCAAACGTCCGCAGGACCCCGAAGGTTTCCCCAAGGCCATGACCGTCTCGGCAGCCGAAGAACACGGGCTTGATGCAGCATGGACTGAAATGCAAGCGCTGACCACATGGCGTCGGGAAAATGCCCATTGGGATGCAAACCGAGCAGCCCAGGCACGCTACTGGTTCGATCAGGAGGTTCGCCATACCCTTTTGGCCCGGCTTGAAACCGCGCAGGCCAAAGCAGAATTGGAGCGGTTGAACACCGAAGTTACCAGCGGCCGCCTCAGCCCGAGTTTGGCGGCAAAGCAGATGCTGGCGACCCTGACCTGACAATGCGCACAGGCATCTTCATCTTTTCCAAAATACTCTCGCCGAAGGCATGGCCCGGTCGGGCCATTCCTGCCCAGAAGCAATGTCAAAGAATTCGCGCAGGCTGTCTTGACCCTTCCGCCGATTCCCACTAAACGCATCCAACCAGTTTTCGGGCGCGACTTCGGGTTGCGCCCCTTGTGATTTGGCCGAGGGTCCTGTACCTGGCCTCCAGAAACAAAGGAAGAAACCATGTCGCGCCGTTGCGAACTGACCGGAAAAGGCCCGATGACTGGCAACAATGTCAGCCACGCCAAAAACAGAACTCGTCGTCGTTTTCTGCCGAATCTGAACGACGTCACCCTGCAGTCGGAAACCCTGGGTCGTGGCGTCAAGCTGCGCATCTCGGCGGCTGCGCTGCGCTCTGTCGACCACCGCGGTGGTCTGGACGCGTACCTGGCCAAAGCCAAGGACGAAGAGCTGTCGGATAACGCCCTGAAAGTGAAGAAAGAAATTGCCAAGGCGCAAGCCTCGGCCTAAGTCTTCACCGGCTTCGAATTGATCAAGCCCTGCGCCACTTGGCGCGGGGCTTTTTTTTGTCCACTTGCAATGTTTCTGATTTGAGCGCAATCGACCTAGTTAAGTGAAGTTGTTCACATAAACATTGGTGAATATGAGTTAAGCTCGCACGTGTTCCAACGGGGGAGAATTACAAATGCCCTTCAGAGTTATTGATATCCTTTTGTTTGTACCGAGTTTTCTGGGCAGAAACTTCAACACCTTCATGCGGATGCAGCGCAGGGTCAACCGCAGGCATAACAGTTTGACCGTTGATTTGGTCAAGCGACCGGGAATGGATGGTTGACGCATCGTCGCGGGTTCGATTTACGCGCTTGAAGGCCGAATTTTCGTCACGCTATACGTGGCCCCAGAATGACCGGGTTCCTGCGCATAACGGTGGCTTTAGCCCTTTCAGCCCTGCTTGGGTTGACCGGGCAGAGCGTTGCTGCTTCACGCGGTGTAGACAACGCTGTAGGAAAGATGGTGCTGTGCACCGGAACAGGTCCCGTAGTCGTCTACTATGACGATCAGGGGCAACCGACCCGTCCGCCGCATTATTGTCCCGACTATACGCTCGCGCTTCTAGGTGCGTTGCTGGCGGTTCAACCTGACCTGCGCTCCTTGCCCCCAATGTCATTGCCTGCGCCGGATCGCGCGCAAGCAAGCCTTATCGCCGCTCCGGTCCCGCAACGCCCGGCGCGGGCTCCTCCTGTGTTTTTGTGACGTTTGCTTTCAGAAACACACAATCGAAATACAGGAGAAACTCCGATGACTTTCAGACCCAAACTCTTGGCCACGCTTGCTTTTGCAACGTTTGCCACAACTGCGTTCGCCGAAAGCGCGATCAAGGTGGACGACGCGTATGCCAGATCGTCAGGCAAACATGCCAAAGCCGGAGCTGCGTTCATGATGATCGTCAACACCGGCGATACGGATGATCGACTGATCGGTGTAACCTCAGATGTGGCAGACCGGGTCGAGTTGCATACACACAAGGTGAACGCTGATGGCGTGGCCCAGATGATGCAGGTCGAAGACGGATTCGCGATCCCGGCGGGTGAAACCCACATGCTGAAGCGCGGCGGTGACCACGTGATGTTCATGGGGCTGAAACAGCCGTTTGAGCAGGATGCCAAGATTCCGGTGACTTTGGTCTTTGAACAGGCCGGAGAAGTTGAGATCGAAATCCCCGTCGATCTTGAGCGCAAAGGCGGCGCGCATTCACACTGAAGCACGCCTGTCTTCGGGCCGCGTCGCGGCCGTCATCCATGCGTCAGACCGGGCAATGCCCGGTCTGGTCCGCAGACCCCTCCATCAGCGATTGATTGATTTCATCCCCACTTTGTCCCCGGCCTGTTTGAACCGAGCGGTCAGCCAGAACATGACAACCGCCATGGCAAGGGCGGAAAAGGCGATGACCCAGCCAAGCGCGAATAGGCCGATGCCGGGCGAAAACAACAGCACCAGCCCGATGGCCAGCGCGACGAACCCCGAATTACGCATCGCGTTTCGCTGGGGATCGCGGTCATGCATTTGCCGCCAGGTGGCAAGTGAGCCGATCCCGATGATCAATGCCCAGACTCCCAGCAGGAAAAACGCCAGTTTTGCGGTCCCCTCGGGCCAGATCAACAGCACCAGGCCGATCAGAACCGCTCCGATCCCGGCGCCGCCGACCAGCCCGCGGCGTCCAAATCCCAGCAAGGTCAGGCCGCCATCCATGATCAGCAACAGCCCGACCAGACGCAGCAGCATCGCGATGCTGCCGCTTGGCCAGAACAGGGCCGCGATTCCGACGCAGGCCGCCAGAATACCCCGGATCAGGAAGGTCCACCAAAGGTCTGATAATTGCGCTCCAAGCGCATCGCGCCCCTGCATGCTGTCCTCATCCAAGATTTCGCCGGAAATGGGATCCTGATCTGTCATTGCTCTCTCTCAGTTTGCCTTAGGGTCAGATTAGCCGGATTTGTGATCTACTGTCTTCATCTCCGGTGTAGAAGGTCTTCGACCCACTGGGGTACGATGCTGGTGGCCGGACCAAGGATGGTTTCGCCGAAAGCAGGGGTGCCCTCGGAGGCTTCAAGGTTCAGTTCGACGGTTTCCGCCCCGATCGCCTTTGCCTCATGCACAAAGGCGGCAGCAGGATAAACCTGACCGGATGTTCCGATCGCCGCGAAGATCTGAGCTGTCGACAGGTGGTCATAAATTTCATCCATGAAATAAGGCATTTCGCCAAACCAGACCACATCCGGCCGCACAGCGGGTTGGCCGCAGGCGGGGCAGGGATCGGTTGGTGTCATCTCCAGGGCTGATGCCCAGCGGTGACCGCATTGGGCGCATAATGCACCGGCCAGAGTGCCGTGCATGTGAATGACGTCGCGGGCCCCTCCGGCCTCGTGCAAGGAGTCGACATTCTGGGTCACGATAACCACGTCATCAGGCCAGTCGCGCTGTAGCCGGGCCAGTGCACGATGGGCGGCATTCGGATGTGCTGCGGCGGCCTGTAATCGGCGCGCATTGTAAAAGCGGTGGACCAGGTCCGGGTCGCGGGCAAACCCTTTGGGCGTGGCGACATCCTCGATCCGGTGTTGCGCCCAGAGTCCGCCTTCGTCGCGGAACGTGCCCAGACCGCTTTCAGCCGAGATTCCGGCCCCGGTCAGAATGACAATCTTTCCCATCTCCGCTCCGTGCGGTACAGCTTGGCTCATGACCCAGCGTATCCTCTTTGTCTGTTTGGGCAACATCTGCCGTTCTCCCAGCGCCGAGGGCGTTTTTCGCGCCCGCGCTCCGCAACATGCTGCCGACAGCGCCGGAACTGCCGGCTGGCATGTCGGGAACCCGCCTTACGGCCCGATGCAACGGGCAGCGAAGGACCGTGGCATTGACCTAAGCAGTTTGCGCGCGCGGCAACTTTCGCCTGACGATTTCGAACGGTTCGATCTGATCATAGGAATGGACGCGGACAATCTGGCCAATATCGAGGCCTTGCGCCCATCCGGCAACGCGACCCCGGTGCGGGTGCTGACCGAGTTCGCGCCGCACCTGGGCGTCGATCACGTGCCCGACCCGTATTACACGCGGGATTTCGACGGTGCACTAGACCTGATCGAAGACGCGGTGATCGGCCTGATCGCGCATCTGAACACTTAGGTCATGACTTTCAGTTCCTGGCTCAGCCAGGGCAATTGCGAAACCGCCGGATCGACGATTTGGCTTTTCATCAACCGTCGCATCATGCCGGCGACCTCTTGCGGAACCTGATCGGACCAGTCCGAGCGGGTAAACAGGGAAATGGTTCTGGAAAACGCCCCAAATGGCGCGGGGTGGGCCGTGAGCCCGTCATGGAATCGGGCGGCCCGCATGTAGCCGAGCGGAGTGGTGATCGCCCACCCGAGACCGCGCGCAACCATCGCCATCAGCGCCAGATGCGAGCCGATTTCGAACCGTTCCTCGAACTCCAGTTGCTGACGGGCCAGATGCGCTTCGATTTGGCGGCTGATTAACTGTTCTCGGGCATAACGCAAAAAGGGCAGGGCACGGGTCGGGTCATCTATCCCCTTCGGGGCCACAAGGATGAACGGATCCTGCACCAGCGGGTATTCAACGACACCTTCGAGCAATTCTCCGGAATGGGCAGAAACCGCCATATGCAGGCGCTGCGCTTCTAGTTCGGCGAACAGGTCCAGACTGGGCAGGGTGATCAGCTTGAACTTTGATCGCGTCAGACTGTCGGCCAGCAATGTCGCCAGCCGAGGGGTCAGGTCATTGTCGAAATCGTCGATCAGACCGATCGAAAGCGTGGTCAGATGCCCAAGGTCCATGACCGTCAGTTCGCTCTGGGCCATCTGCAACTCGGATAGGACCGTCTCGGCGCGGGCCAGAAAGCTGCGACCGGCTTGGGTCAGCCGCATCGGCCGCCGCCCGTGATCGACCAGATCGGTGCCCAGTGCGTTTTCGAGGTTGCGCAACTGCTGGCTGACCGACGGTTGGCTGAGCCCGGTGATCTCGGCCGCCTGCGCCACCGATCCCGTCCGCGCCAACGCCTCAAACACCTCAAGGCCCCGCAGGGTCAGCCCTTTCATCACCATTGCACACACCTTTCGCTGCGCCTTTTCTGGGGCGCAGGACGGGTCAGGTCAAGGACTGACGGGGGTTAGCTGCAGATCGCCTGCGCCATCTGGCCAAAGTTCTGATACCGATCCCACAGCGCATCATCGCGCGCGGTCTGCGACATCTTCAACTCCTGCGCCTGATGCGGGTCACTGAACCACTTGGCCACGGTCTTCTGATCGCTGCGGGTGAGGGCCTGATTGGCGACCCGCTGGATGCAATTGCACCGATCCCGCGTCGCCGCCGAGCGATCCGACGCCAAACACGCCCGCTTGATCTGCGCCGCCTCAGCCGGTTGCTGCACCGCCACCATCGACGCGGCGCAAAATGCTAAAAGTATGAGATTTTTCATGCCCATGCCTCGTTTTTGCCTGCCCGGACGGGTCTGACGCCCCTCTCGGTCTGCGGCGGAGTATGAATCAAACTGGTTAACGGATCAATCATGTGGTGCGAAAAAGTGATTACCCGAGTCAGAAACACCCCACACCGTAGGTCGGGCTTCGGCCCGGCACTGGCCGAAGCTCATACAAATCGACGAGGATTTGGCGACGCCGCTTGCCTGATCGACCCAAGGGTTTAAGGTGCTGAACAACTCAGGCCTTCGATGCGAAAGAGTGCGTGAAATTGAAGAAAATTAGAAGCTTCTTTGCTGCGATTCTGGTGTGTTTCGTCGGATCTGCAGCGCAATCATTCGCTCAGGATCGGGCCGACGCGTTGGATCGACCTGTCAGAGTGCTCGTTACGGGGATAACTCAACAACTAATCCAAGAAGTCAGGGCAATTGATGTCGATGAAAAAATTGATTTCAGCTATCCCTCAGTGGACCTTTCAGACTTTGATATGTTGCTGATCCTCGTTGACGAGCAACAAGACGCATTTGATCTCGACTTGTTCAATCGGTTCGGTTTCAGCAGGGACATTCTTCCTAACCGAGGCGAACACCCTTTCATGACGGTGGTCTCGGTAGAATTCGAAGGTGATGATACGCAGTTTCCAGTCTATGTGGTTGATCGCCGAAAATTCTATTCGAGGGATACCAGCTGCCATGCTCCACTACTAAGCGAACTCATTTTGAGGCCAGATTGGAGCGGCGCTGCCGACCGACAGACAAACTACAAATTGGCGTCGGATTGTGAACCAATCTCTTAAACTATTCTAACTCGGGGGTTGATGCGGAAACGGCTAGTTTAAACGTCCGTTGCGAATTCTAGCGTGATAATCTTCTCGTGCGAACCCACCTTGACCAACCCACGATTCCTCTACATATCCCCAACCCATGACAGACCTCGCTCATATCCGCAATTTCTCCATCGTCGCGCATATCGACCATGGCAAATCCACCCTTGCTGACCGGCTCATCCAAGAGACCGGAACGGTCAAGGATCGCGACATGAAGGAACAGCTGCTCGACAGCATGGATATCGAGCGCGAGCGCGGCATCACCATCAAGGCCAACACGGTCCGCATCGACTATACCGCCGACAATGGTGAGGCGTATGTGCTGAACCTGATCGACACCCCCGGCCACGTGGACTTTGCCTATGAGGTCAGCCGGTCCATGCGCGCGGTCGAGGGCTCTCTGCTGGTTGTGGACTCGACCCAGGGGGTCGAGGCGCAGACGCTGGCCAACGTCTATCAGGCCATCGACGCGGATCATGAGATCGTGCCGGTGCTCAACAAGATCGACTTGCCCGCGTCGGATTGTGACCGCGTGGCCGAACAGATCGAGGATGTGATCGGGATCGACGCCACCGACGCCATTCAGGTCAGCGCCAAGACGGGGCAGGGTATCCACGAAACGCTTGAGGCTATCGTGCAGCAACTGCCTGCACCGCAGGGCAATCTCGACGCGCCGCTCAAGGCGATGCTGGTGGATTCGTGGTACGACGCGTACCTCGGCGTGATCGTTCTGGTCCGCATCATGGACGGCACGTTGAAAAAGGGGGTGCGGGTCAAGTTCATGTCGAACAACACCCTGCACCATGTGGACCGCGTCGGCGTCTTCCGCCCCGAGATGGAGATGGTCGATAGCCTCGGCCCCGGTGAAATCGGCTTCCTGACGGCTTCGATCAAACAGGTCCGCGACACCCGCGTCGGTGACACCATCACCAATGACCGCAACGGCACCGAGGACGCGCTGGACGGCTTCAAACCCGCGCAGCCGGTGGTGTTCTGTGGTCTCTTCCCCGTGGACAGTTCAGAATTCGAAGACCTGCGCGATGCGATTGACAAGCTGGCCCTGAACGACGCCTCATTCTCGTTCGAAATGGAAACCTCAGCCGCGCTGGGCTTTGGCTTCCGCTGCGGCTTCCTCGGGCTTCTGCATCTTGAGGTCATCCGAGACCGCATCGAACGCGAATATGATATCGAGCTGATCACCACCGCGCCGTCGGTGATCTATCACGTCTACATGAAAGACGGCGAGATGATCGAGCTGCACAATCCCGCCGACATGCCCGACCCCTCCAAGGTCGACCATATAGAGGAGCCGCGCATCAAGGCGACCATCTTGGTGCCGGACGAATATCTGGGCGACGTGCTGAAACTGTGCCAGGACCGCCGTGGCATCCAGATGGACCTGACCTATGCGGGTTCACGCGCGATGGTTGTCTATGACCTTCCCCTCAACGAAGTTGTGTTCGATTTCTATGATCGCCTGAAATCGGTAACAAAAGGTTACGCCAGCTTTGACTACCAGATGACCGGTTATACCGAGGATAATCTGGTCAAGATGTCGGTGCTGGTGAATGACGAACCCGTTGACGCCCTGTCAACCATGGTCCACCGCGACCGGGCCGAGATGCGGGGCCGGGCGATGTGCGAAAAGCTCAAAGACCTGATCCCGCGCCATATGTTCAAAATCCCGATCCAGGCCGCCATCGGAGGCAAGGTCATCGCACGCGAGACCCTCTCGGCCTTGCGCAAGGACGTGACCGCCAAATGCTACGGAGGCGACGCCACGCGGAAACGCAAACTGCTGGACAAGCAGAAGGCGGGTAAGAAAAAGATGCGCCAGTTCGGGAAGGTGGATATTCCTCAGGAGGCATTTATTTCGGCGCTTAAAATGGATGGCTAGATATACACAAACACTGGCTAGAATTGGAGCGGGACTATCTACGCTTGGCACCTTGATCTGGTTGTTATGGCCAGAAGACTTGCTAGAAGTCTTGGATCCAGAACCATTATTCGCATTTGCAGTGGCACTTGTGTTTTGGGTTTTTACAGAAATCAAAACGAGCGAGGAGGCGGCGCCGCTCCCCGCTTCCCCAAATGATGTTAGGAATGCACGTGATCTACTGAGGATGCAGCCCGAAGAGCTTCGCGTTCTACTTGAAAAGCATGACACCTTTCAGTTTTTGATTGAAGACTACTACAGTTTGGTTAGACGCTTTTTGAATAGAAGGGAAACACAGCAGTTCGTTTTTCAAAACAAAATTTTGGAAGCCAAGCTTGAAGCTTTTTGTTCAAGCCTAAGTGTATTCAACGACTATGTTAGTTTGCATGCAGATTCAGATGTAATTGCCGGAGTTTGGAGGACTGGCTTCAAGCCAAGGATGATTACTTCTCAAGAAGAATATGATCGACTGTTTTCCAACTCACGTGTCGCCAATGACTATGCTTACGATGCGTGGGAAAAGTTGACTTCGTTGTGTACTGCTATTCATAAACTCGTGCCAGAAGCCCTGAACGAGCCTCTGCTACCCGTCAGTTGGTTTGAATTCCAGAATCGGTAGTGAAATGGGTTAAACTCTGAGGGCCGATTTCTAAACGTTGAAGCACCCGCCCGGCGGCACCGCCGGGCCGCGCCGACCCGCCCCCATGGGGCGGCGCGTTTGCGCCACCCCTCGGGCCGGCGCTGCCCTCAGATCTGCTGAGCAAACGTCTGTGACCCACCTCACAGCACCAGCACCGCCTACCTGCTACACTTGACCCAACGGAACCCTCAGCAGGAGGCCGAGATGTCCACATCCATGATCCCCATTATCGCCCTCGGGTCGGCGGGTCTCTATTCCGTGGCCATGATCGCAATGAAGTTCTGGTGGAAACTCCCCGGCGTGGGGCTTGGCCTGCTGATCGTCGCGACTCTGTTGGCCGGGGCGACGCTGGAACTCGCCGCGCTGCGCGACGAGCGTCTTGGCATCATCTATACCGGCATTCTCGGGGCCGAGGTCATTCTGATCGCCGTCGCCTCATACTTTCTGTTTGGCGAGAATTTCTCACACCGTGAAATCGCGGGGATTGGCCTTGTGCTGCTTGGCACCGCGCTCGCTTGGGCCTGAGAGAACATTACCGGTTTATGAAGTTTCCCTTAGGTAAGTTGTAACCGCCGCGCGCCCTCCCAATCTGTTCAGCAGACAGACGGAGAGAGCCAATGACCAGATTCATGACTGCCGGAGCAGCCGCTCTGGCCACCAGCCTGACCCTTGGAACCGCCGCGATGGCCGATACGCCGGACCTGCGGGGTACGTGGGTGGGCAGTTACACCACCGTTCAGCCCAGCCATTACTACAAGGGCGACCAGCCGCGTTTTAATCAGGCGGAATGGGTGATCGACATTCAGCAACAGCAGGAGAATGTGTTCTGGGGGCCCAGCAAGTGGCGCAGCGACGATTTCGATGTGTGGCAGGAATATGAGGTCACCGGCACGATCAGCCTCGATGGCTCGGGCAAGATCGGGCTGGTCGAGACCTCTCCGCTGATGATCGGGGCCAATGCGCTGATCGATGCGCACTATCAGGATGGCAAGATTTTCGCGGATTTCCGTAGCCTGCGGAACGGAACGACCTACAGCACCGTTCTGGAACGTCAGGTGAACTGAAGCGTTTCCGGCCGGTTCGAAAGTAGGGGGTAAGACTGCCGTTGATCCAAGACTGCGGCAGCGCGTAGTAGGTAACGCGGGCAGGCCGGAACGCTTCTCAGAAACTTGGAGCCAAAATCCCCGCAGGGAGGGGACGGGCCGGGCAGACAAGGCGCGCGGCGCCCGCCCGGCCCGGATTGAGCCGCTATGTTCGGATCAGTCTCAGGTCAGAGGTTTTCCTGAACGTCCGTTGCTGCGTCCTGGATAGCATCCCCGGCCTTTTCAATATCTTTGCCTGCCCCTTTTGCGGTTTCGCAGGCGGTCAGGGTGAACAGGGCCAGGCCGATCAGAATTGCACGGATCATCAGTAACTCCATAAGTGCTTGTCCTGCATGGACTAGCAGCTTTCAGTGCGCGGAGCCACAGGTTTTGCACGTCGTGAAATCAGGGGTTGAATATCCGGTTCAGGACTCGGATTTGGCGCAGAACAATTCGTAGACGACTTCGAGGATCTTGCGCGGTCTGTCATCAGCCAGACGGTAGTAGATCGCCTTGCCTTCGCGGCGTGGTGTGACCAGTCCTTCGAGCCGCAAGCGCGATAATTGCTGCGAAACCGCAGCCTGCCGGGCAGACAGCAATTCCTCAAGCTCGGTGACGGATTTTTCGCCGGATACAAGATGGCAGAGGATCATCAAACGGCCTTCGTGGCTGATCGCCTTCAGAAAGTTCGACGCGCGGGTTGCATTGGCGACCATGTCGTCCAAATCCTTGGTCCCCATCTCTTTGGAAAATTGGGAAAGTGCCATTCCTGCGGTTCCTTATCTACCTAACCGACGCATCGGTGAAGCACGCTTGTGCATTCTTGCCTTTTCGTTGTCCACATAATTCAATCATGTATTTTCATATGTATGCATCAAAATGACGTGAAGATATCAGGGGAAAAATCGGAAAGAATCATCTCTGACGGTCTGGATCGACCGAGTGTCCGGGAAGGCGGCGGCCTGGTGCGCTTGCGGTCAACCCCGGGCAAGGTCTCGGCCTTTGCGCTGAACGCACCGATCGTTTCGGCCCCCCTTGCAGCCCCCCGGCAGCGGCACTAAGACTCGGGTAACTCTTCTTCGGGTATTGTCCCGATCCATATCAAAACAGGCAGGTTCCGTATGTTCGATCCAGTTGACACCTACATGAATACGCTCGTCCCCATGGTCGTGGAACAGACCAGCCGAGGAGAGCGCGCGTATGACATTTTCTCGCGTCTGCTGAAAGAGCGGATCATTTTCATCAACGGCCCGATTCACGACGGGATGAGCC
The DNA here is from genome assembly GCF_056537105.1 of Ruegeria sp. CH11. Taxonomy (NCBI): domain Bacteria; kingdom Pseudomonadati; phylum Pseudomonadota; class Alphaproteobacteria; order Rhodobacterales; family Roseobacteraceae; genus Ruegeria; species Ruegeria sp. CH11. The sequence goes on along the minus strand of NZ_JBQFQX010000004.1, from coordinate 75,251 downwards.
ATCTGGTTGTGGCACAGCTGCTGCATCTCGAGGCGGAAAACCCGAACAAGGAAATCTCGATCTACATCAACTCGCCCGGAGGTGTGGTTACCAGCGGTTTGTCGATTTACGACACAATGCAGTACATCAAGCCGAAATGTTCGACATTGGTAATCGGTCAGGCAGCCTCGATGGGGTCGGTTTTGCTGGCCGGAGGTGAGACGGGCATGCGATTCTCGCTGCCGAACAGCCGGATCATGGTGCATCAGCCCAGCGGTGGCTATCAGGGCCAGGCCAGCGACATCATGATTCACGCGGCCGAGACGCAAAAGCTGAAAGATCGCCTGTATGACATCTATGTGCGCCATACAGGGCAGACGAAAAAGGCAGTTGAAAAAGCGTTGGACCGTGACAATTTCATGAGCCCGGAAGAAGCCAAAGAATGGGGCCATATCGACGAAATCGTTGAAAATCGCGCCAAAATGGACGGCGAAGACGCGTGACCTTGAAACCGCGTACGGAAGGCTCGCGGTGCGATTTTGACATTGTAGCTGCCACGGCGCTGGCCTAAGCTGCATCAACAGGCGGAAAGCGCGGCCCCGAGCGGGCCGCAGGGACGGAGCCCGAAAGGTACAACATGGCGACGAATTCAGGCGGTGACGGCAAAAACACGCTCTATTGCAGCTTCTGTGGCAAAAGCCAGCACGAAGTTCGCAAGCTGATCGCGGGGCCGACCGTATTCATTTGCGATGAATGCGTTGAGTTGTGTATGGACATCATCCGGGAAGAGACCAAGGCCAGCGGGCTGAAGTCGTCCGACGGTGTGCCCACGCCCAAGGATATCTGCGAAGTGCTCGATGATTATGTCATTGGTCAGGCTACGGCCAAACGGGTCCTTTCCGTTGCGGTCCACAACCACTACAAACGTCTGAACCATGCCCAGAAAGCGGGCAGCGATATCGAGTTGGCGAAGTCCAATATCCTGCTGATTGGCCCAACCGGGTGCGGTAAGACATTGCTGGCGCAGACACTGGCCCGGATTCTGGACGTTCCGTTCACCATGGCCGATGCGACAACGCTGACCGAAGCCGGTTACGTGGGCGAAGATGTGGAAAACATCATCCTCAAACTGTTGCAGGCCAGTGAATACAACGTCGAGCGCGCTCAGCGCGGCATCGTCTATATCGATGAGGTCGACAAGATCACGCGCAAGTCCGAGAACCCCTCGATCACCCGCGACGTGTCGGGTGAAGGTGTGCAGCAGGCCTTGCTGAAACTGATGGAAGGCACCGTTGCCAGCGTTCCACCGCAGGGTGGCCGCAAGCATCCGCAGCAAGAATTTCTGCAGGTGGACACGACGAATATCCTGTTCATCTGTGGCGGTGCCTTTGCGGGGCTGGACAAGATCATTGCGCAGCGCGGCAAGGGTTCGGCCATGGGTTTTGGCGCGGATGTGCGCGACAATGATGAGCGCGGCGTTGGCGAGATATTCAAGGATCTTGAGCCCGAAGACCTGCTAAAATTCGGCCTGATCCCGGAATTTGTTGGCCGTTTGCCAGTTCTGGCGACACTGGAAGATCTGGACGAAGACGCGCTTGTCACCATCCTGACCAAGCCCAAGAACGCTCTGGTCAAACAATACCAGCGCCTGTTCGAGTTGGAAGATGCGGAACTTGCCTTTACCGACGATGCGTTGAAAGCAATTGCCAAGAAGGCAATCGAACGCAAGACGGGCGCGCGCGGGCTGCGTTCGATCCTTGAGGATATCCTGCTGGACACGATGTTCGAATTGCCGGGACTGAAGAACGTTACCGAAGTGATGGTGAACCTCGAAGCGGTCACCTCTGAGGCGCAACCGTTGATCATCTACGCGGATGCGGCGGAATCAGCCTCGGCCGGATGATCAGGCATTCAACGGGGCCGTTTCTCTTACATGATCGTCAGGTTGGGGGTTCTGCCCCCACCGGTGCAAGCTGCGATCCCCGCTGGATACTTATGTACAGATGACTCAAGCGATCCGTTCTTCGTCTGGCCTCAATTATCCCGGAGCGCGAGGCAGAACCACGCAATTGTGGGCCGCTACCTGAGTGACAACCACGCTGAAAATCGGGGATTGCTATGACAATTAGGCGCATTTCGTCCGGTGGAGAATTCGAAGCCAAAGTCGGCTATTGCCGCGCGGTTGTTGCCGGGGGCTGGGTTCACGTGGCCGGAACGGTTGGACAGGGCAAAGATGCGGCAGAACAATGCCGTTCGGCCCTGACCGTGATTGAAAAGGCGTTGGCCGAGGCAGGGGCAAGCTTTGCCGATGTTGTGCGCGTGACCTATATGCTGCCGGACCGGAACGAATTTGAGCCCTGCTGGCCGATCCTGGAACAGACCTTTGGGGCCAACCCGCCGGCTGCGACGATGATTGAATGCGGTTTGATTGATCCGAGATACCGGATCGAGATCGAAGTCACCGCCATTTTGCCGCAATAGCAGCTGCGGTGACGTGACACTGGACCTTGGCCCGCCTTTGGTTCATATCTGCAGGGACCGAAACGTAGGAGGCGTCCGATGGGCATCCTGAACTCTCTTTTGCGGGCCGTGACCTGGTGGAATGGGGCGACCCTGAACACGCAGATTTTTACGGCGCGCAAAGGTGTCAAGGTCGGCGAGGATGACGAAGGCAACGTGTTCTACCGCACTGCCGATGACAGCAGGCGCTGGGTGATTTTTAATGGCGAGGCCGAGGCAAGCCGTATCGATCCTGACTGGCACGGATGGCTGCACCGGACCTGGGACGAGCCTCCGACCGACAAGCCGCTGCCGCACAAATCTTGGGAAAAGCCCCATCAAGAAAACCTGACAGGTACGGCTTTGGCCTATGCGCCAGCCGGATCGTTGCGCCGCCCTGACCCGGTTAAGCGCAAGGACTATGAGGCCTGGAGCCCGGAATAAACGAGGCCAAGAATGTCGAGCTATAATATGACCGAAGTCCTTGTTGGCGGGGCCGTTCTGGCCTGTGCCGTCGCGTTTGGCGTATACGCAAGCCAATCCACGGGCTTGTCGCAAAGCCACACTGGATACGAGCTGGGGGCGTCGTTCCGGTCGCTGGAAGGCGTCGGAGTGGGCACTGATGTTCGGCTTGCAGGCGTCAAGATCGGCACGGTCACGCAGGTCGAACTAAACCCCGACACGTATCGCGCCGATACCAGCTTTTCCGTCGCGGATGGGATTTTGATTCCAGATGACAGCGCTGTTGTGATCTCTTCCGAAGGATTGCTGGGTGGCAACTTTGTCGAAGTCATGCCCGGCGGGTCACCGTTTTACTTCGAGGCCGGGGATGAGGTCGAGGATACGCAAGGCGCGGTCAGCCTGATCTCGTTGCTGGTGAAGTTCGTGGCCGGAGACGGCAGCGAATGATCCGTTCGGCGTTGCTCGCCCTGTGTCTGATGGCGACCGGAGCTTCTGCTCAGCAAAAGGTGGAATCCGGGCCGGGCGCGATGTTGCGCGGGTTGGACAAGGTCAGCGGGCAGACACTGGATATTCACGTGCAGTCCGGAGAGACAGCGAACGTGTTCGGTCTGGACGTGGCGCTTGGGGATTGCCGGTATCCGGTCGACAACCCCACTGGCGATGCGTTCGCCTATCTGACGGTTTGGGAGCAGGGGAAATCCGAACAGCTTTTTGACGGTTGGATGATCGCGACATCTCCGGCTCTGAACGCGCTGGATCACGCTCGTTATGATGTTTGGGTGATCCGCTGTATCACGCCCTGAGGACCCTGGGACAGTTCGGCCCCGAAGTCCGCGCTCAGATCAAGGGCGTCTTTCAGCTCTGATTGATAAACCGCCCGTGGGATTTCGATGGCACCCAGCGACGCCAGATGCGCTGTCAGAAACTGGGTGTCAAACAAAGTAAACCCGGTCCTGCGCAAACGGTCCACAAGATAGGCAAGCGCGATCTTCGAGGCATCCCTTCGGCGCGAAAACATGCTTTCGCCAAAGAATGCAGCCCCAAGGGCCACACCATAAACGCCGCCAACGAGAGCGTCTTCTTCCCAGACTTCCAGCGAATGTGCCTGACCGCCCTGATGCAGCGATCGGTAAAGCCGGCGCAGTTCCAAGTTGATCCAGGTGTCGGCCCGATCAGCACAGCCATCCACGACACCGTCAAAGTCCTGGTTGATGGTGATCGTGAAACCGCAACTTCGGATGCGCCGCGCAAGGCTTCGCGAGATATGGAAGCCGTCCAGTGGAAAGACACCGCGAAATTTTGGATCGACCCAGAATAGTTCCGGGTCGTCGCGGTGTTCCGCCATCGGGAAGATGCCGATGGAATAGCCGTGCAGCAGCAGTTCGGGGGAAAGGCTCATGTCGGATATGTCGGGACCGAACGGTTCGGTCCCGAGACCTTATTGGGCCATATTCTCCGCAAGCCAACGCTCCAGCCAATGGATGTTGTAATCGCCGTTGTGCAGATCGGGTTCCTGTAGCAATGCATGGAACAGCGGCACCGTGGTATCGATACCGTCCACGATCAATTCACCCAATGCACGCTCGAGCCGGGCAAGCGCTTCGTCCCGGTCGCGGCCCTGAACAATCAGCTTGGCGATCAGCGAGTCGTAATACGGTGGGATCGAATACCCATCATAAAGCGCTGAATCCATCCGCACACCCAGCCCGCCCGGCGCGTGATAAGCTGAAATCTTGCCCGGACAGGGCGAGAAGTTGGGCAGTTTTTCGGCGTTGATGCGAACCTCAATGGCGTGGCCGTTGATCTCAAGATCGTCCTGACCAAACGACATAGGCTCACCGGCGGCGACGCGGATCTGTTCGCGAACGAGGTCCACGCCAAAGATGCCTTCGGTCACCGGGTGTTCCACCTGCAATCGCGTGTTCATTTCGATGAAATAGAACTCGCCATTTTCGTACAGGAACTCGATGGTGCCCGCGCCGATATAGTTGATTTTGGCGACCGCGTCGGCACAGACCTTACCGATCTTGGCGCGTTCTTCCGGTGTAATGCAGGGGCCGGGGGCCTCTTCGAATACTTTCTGGTGACGGCGCTGCAGTGAACAGTCACGCTCACCCAGATGCACAGCCTTGCCCTTGCCGTCGCCAAAAACCTGAATCTCGATATGGCGCGGCGTGGTCAGGTATTTTTCGATATAGACCTCGTCATTGCCAAAGGCGGCCTTGCCTTCGGCGCGTGCGGTCATGAAGGCGCTTTCCATCTCATCCGCGCTCATCGCGACTTTCATGCCGCGACCGCCGCCGCCTGCGGTGGCCTTGATGATGACGGGATAGCCGAATTCTTCACCGATCTTTTTGGCCGTTGCCAGATCAGGCACGCCGCCATCCGAGCCCGGAACACAAGGCACGCCCAGTTCCTTCATCGTGTCCTTGGCGGTGATCTTGTCGCCCATGATGCGGATATGTTCGGCGGTGGGGCCGATAAATGTGATGTCGTGGTCTTCGACGATCTGCACGAACTCGGCATTCTCGGACAGAAAGCCATAGCCAGGGTGGATCGCCTGCGCGCCGGTGATTTCGCAGGCGGAAATGATCGCGGGCACCGAAAGGTAGCTTTGCGGGCTGGGCGGAGGGCCAATGCAGACCGATTCGTCCGCCATGCGCACATGCATCGCGTCGCTGTCGGCGGTCGAATGCACGGCGACCGTCTTAATCCCCATCTCGCGCGCAGCGCGGATGACGCGCAGGGCGATCTCGCCTCGGTTGGCAATCAGGATCTTGTCGAACATGGGCCCGCCTTACTCGATGATGACCAGAGGGGTGCCGAATTCCACGGCGTCGCCATCGCCGACGAGAATGCGCTTGATGGTGCCCGATTTGGGCGCGTGGATGTGGTTCATGGTCTTCATCGCTTCGACGATCAGCAGCGTGTCGCCTTCGGAAACGGATGCGCCGACCGAGATGAACGAAGGCGCGCCGGGCTCGGGCTGCATGTAGACGGTACCAACCATCGGCGAGGTCACGGCGCCCGGGTGGCTGGCCGGGTCATCCATTGCGGCGGGCGCTTCGGCAGCTGCGGGGGCCGCAGCGGGCGCCGGTGCCGGAGCGGCAGCAGCGGGAACCGCAACCTGAACCGGAGCAGCCACGGTCTGCGCGGCGCGACTGACGCGCACATTCAGGCTGTCATCATCGCCGTATTCCCGTTTGACCTGCAACTCGGTCAGATCGTTTTCGCGCAGCAATTCGGCCAGTGCCTTGATGAACGCGACATCCGCTTCGTGTTTGGTATCTGTCATGAGTGTCCTCGAAGGTTCCCCTTTGTCCCGTCTGTTTCGCGCGGGCTTTGGTCTGATTAGGCAGCGTTATAAGCCATGCGAACGGCCATGAAAAGCGCAGTCTGGCCATGAAAAGCAAAGGGTTCTGCCCCTGCAGGATGCCAGGTTTTGGTCACAGTGGCATTCCTGACAGCTTGGCCACCAATTCCGGCAGTTTGCGGGCGCCGAATTTTTCCAGCAAGCGGGCGCGGTAGGCTTCGATTGTGCGATAACTCAGCCCGAGTTCCGCGCCGATTTCCTTGGCGGACAGTCCTCGGCAGGACATGATCGCCACTTGACGTTCGCGTGCGGTCAACTCGACCAGTGGGCGTTCTTCCGAGATGTCGGAAAAGCTCCAAATGCCGTGCCGAAACGGATCGTCCGGTGTCAGTGACCGACCCCGGGCGCGGCACCAGAACAGATCGCCGCTGCGCCGCCGCATCACCCTTTCATCCGAATAATAGCCCGTGTCGCGCATGACCTGAAGGCTGCGTGCGCCGATGCGTTCCCAATCTGCGACCGAGGGGTACAGATGCAGTAACGGCATGTTTCGGTATTCGGTTTCGTCGCCACCGAAAGTGCGCGCAAATTGCAGATTGCAACGGCGTATGATCCGGTTTTCCAGCTCGACCAGACCGATGGGTGCATATTCGAAGGCGGGGTCACTCATATACCTATCGTGACGCGTATTGCTGTTAATGAGAAGGGGCGGCAGGCAAAAGGTTTGATGCTTGCGTGGCAGTTGTTGTTAACGTTGTAAATTTGCGTTGAAAATTGCTGGCCAACACGCAAAAATCACAGGGAATTCCTGATAATCACCTTGAGTTACACTAAGGTTCGGTAGCGATGAGAGACACTCTGACCGGCAGTCGTATCCGCGAAAGGCGTCAAATCTGCGGTTTGCGTCAGGCCGAACTGGCGCGGCAGGTGGGAATTTCAGCATCGTATCTGAACCTCATCGAGCACAATCGCCGCCGGATTGGCGGCAAGCTTTTGGTGGATATCGCTGCGGCGCTGTCGGTCGAGCCCTCGTTACTGACGCAAGGCCTTGAGGAGACGCTGATCTCGGCGCTGCGCGAGGCCGCGGCGGACGCGGTTGGGCAACAGGCGGAACTGGACGGGCTCGAGGAATTCGCCGGGCGGTTTCCTGGTTGGTCGGGCGTTCTGGCGCAGATGCATCGTCGTGTGGTTTCACTTGAACGCACGGTCGAAACTTTGTCGGACCGCCTGACCCACGACCCCCATCTTGCCGCGTCGATGCACGAAGTGCTGTCAACGGCTGCTGCCATCCGGTCCACCGCCGCAATTCTTGCCGAGCCCGGTGATATCGAGGCCGAGTGGCGCGATCGCTTTCACCGCAATCTGCATCAGGATGCAGAGCGGTTGGCCGAAAGCTCCAAAGCGTTGGTGACTTATCTGGATGACAGCGAGGGGCAGGGTGATCTGCGTGGCACCCCGATGGACGCGGTCGAGGCGTTCTTTGCCGAAAGAGGGTTCCACTTTCCCGAACTTGAGGATGGGGACGGTGTCCAGAATATTCCGATGCCCGAATTGGGTGCGGCGTCCCGATCGGTCGCTGCGGACTTGCTTGGGCTTTATGTCGCTGATGCAAAGGCACTGCCGTTGAGCGATTTGAAGGTCGCGATTGATCGCATGGGATTTGACCCGCTGGGACTGGCCCATCATTTTGCCGTCGATCTGCCGACAATGCTGCGCCGCCTTGCTGCGTTTCCCCAGGGCGTACTGCCCCGGCCGGTGGGACTTGTAACCTGCGACGCATCAGGGGGCGTCCTGTTCTACAGGCCGCTGCCTGGATTTGCACTGCCGCGCCACGGTGAAACCTGCCCACATTGGCCGGTGTTTACCGCGCTGAACCGGCCATTGGTTCCGACGCGCAAACGGGTCGTGCAGCTAGGCCGGACCGCGGCGGTGTTCGACTGCTATGCCATCGCCTGGCCGCAGACGGTCGACCGGTTTGATGCCGACCCGGTTTACCGGTCGGTGATGCTGGTGATCCCTGTTGATGGGGCAGCGCCATCGTCTGACGAGGCGACCCAGGTGGGCACCAACTGTCGTATCTGCCCAAAGTCCGATTGCACCGCGCGACGCGAGCCATCGATCCTGAGCGAAGGCTTTTGACAGTTCCCCGGCGCAGCGCTTAATCTGCCCTCGACAGCACGCCCTTCGCGCGATCTGTCATGGGGAGGACGTAGAAATATGAGCCGTAAGGTTCTGCTGATCGAGGATGAGCCCAATATCACCGAGGCAATCCGGTTCTTGCTGACCCGCGAGGGATGGCAGGTCGAAACCCATGCCGAGGGCACGGATGCTGTTCAGGCTATTTTGGCCGCTCAACCGGATCTGGTGATTCTGGACGTGATGCTGCCGGGCAAAAGCGGAATGGACATATTGCGTGACCTGCGTGAGCTCAGTGAAATGCGGTCGCTGCCCGTTTTGATGCTGACCGCCCGCGGCCAGTCCCGCGATCGGGAAATGGCCGAACAGGCCGGTGTAAGCCGGTTCATGACCAAGCCCTTTTCCAACGCCGAGGTGCTGACAGCAGTGCGAGACCTGCACGCGCAGGCGTCACGGCAATGACCGCGCCAGACGAAGGCAGGCGACGCAGGCCTTCGCTGTTTCTGGAAAGACAAAGCTATCGCCGGCGCAGACTGATGGATGCCGCGCGGCTATTACCGCTCTTGGGGGCGGCGATGATTGCTTTGCCCTTGCTTTGGCCGGACGACAGCAGCGGCGCCGGGGGCGTACCGCTATCGGCGGCAATTCTCTATATATTCGCCTGCTGGGGCATACTGATCCTGATCAGCGTCGTGTTCGGCATCGCCGCAAGACGTCTTGCTGCGCGCGAAAAGGATGAGCCGGAGGCGGGCGAATGGCGACGCTGAACGTCCTGATACTGGTGTGTCTGGGCTATGTGGTGCTGCTGTTTGGCGTTGCCTTTGCAGCGGACCGCCTTGCGGCGGCTGGGCGGGGAAAATGGTTGCGGTCGCCGCTGATCTATACGCTCTCGCTGTCGATCTATTGCACCGCCTGGACGTTCTATGGCGCGGTTGGCAACGCGGCGCGGTCGGGGTTGGAGTTTGTAACGATCTACCTGGGCCCGACGCTGGTCATGGTCGGCTGGTGGTGGGGACTGCGCAAGCTGGTCCGGGTCGGGCGCAGCCAGCGTGTCACCTCGATCGCTGACCTGATTTCGTCGCGCTATGGCAAGTCCAACACGCTGGCGATCTGTGTCACGATCCTGGCCGTGGTCGGGGGCACGCCTTATATCGCACTGCAACTGCAATCGATCACACTTTCGTTTTCGATCTTTGCCGAAGCGGACCCAACGGGGCTGTATCGCGAGGGCTCCAGCGTGTTCTGGGTCGCGACCGGCCTGGCGGTGTTTGCCATCCTGTTCGGAACCCGGAACCTGGACGCGAACGAGCGACACCACGGCGTTGTAACCGCGATCGCACTCGAGGCAGTGGTCAAGCTGTTTGCGCTTTTGGCAGTTGGTGTCTTCGTCGTCTGGGGCATCGCGGGCGGGATCGAGCCGATGATGAACCGCATCGACAACTCGGCCATCGGGCGGTGGAACGTGGATGCAAGCCGCTGGACGACATTCACGTTCTTGTCTGCCGCTGCCTTCATCTGTCTGCCGCGCATGTTTCAGGTCATGGTGGTCGAAAACGACGACGAAAGCCATTTGCGCACCGCCGCATGGGCATTTCCGCTGTACCTGCTGCTGATGAGCCTGTTTGTAGTGCCGATTGCCGTCATTGGTCTGGACCTGTTGCCCGAGGGTGCGAACCCTGACCTGTTCGTTCTGACCGTGCCGCTGTCACAGGGCAATGATTGGCTGGCGATGCTGTCCTTCATAGGTGGCTTTTCCTCGGCCACGTCGATGGTGATCGTGACCGCCATGGCCCTGTCGACAATGGTATCAAACCACGTTGTGATGCCGATCTGGCTGAACACACAAGAAGGCTCGGCCTCGGTTTCAGGCGATGTCCGTACGATTGTTCTGATGGCGCGACGGGTGTCGATCGCGGCGATCATGGCGTTGGGGTACTTCTATTTCCGGCTTTCGGGGGGCGGCGCGGCGCTTGCGTCCATCGGGTTGGTGGCATTCGCCGGGATTTCCCAGATCCTGCCCGCGCTTGTGGGTGGGCTGTTCTGGCGCGGAGCAACGCGGACGGGCGCGTTGGTGGGCTTGAGCATCGGCTTCGGGCTCTGGATTTACACATTGCTGTTGCCCGGTATGGGTGGCGGGATCATTCCGATTTCGGTCATTGAAAACGGCCCCTTTGGCTGGGGGTTCCTGCGGCCGCAGGCCTTGTTCGGGATCGAAGGAATCGATCCGATGGTCCATTCCGTAATGTGGTCGCTGTTGCTGAACACGATCGGGTTCTGCGTCGCCTCTCTGCTGAGCTTTCCAAGCCCGCTGGAAAGGTTGCAGGGGGCCCAATTCGTCAATGTCTTTGACCATTCGGTCGCGCCGCAAGGTTGGACCGGATCGGTTGCGCAAAGCGAGGATTTGATGATCATGACCCAGCGCATACTGGGTACTGTGCCGGCGCAGGAGTTTTTTCAGGCCGAAGTAGAACGACAAAACGGACGACCCGGGCGATTGCCTGAGCCAACGCCGGGTTTTCTGCAACGGCTTGAACGCGAGTTGAGCGGCTCGGTCGGGGCCGCAACTGCTCATGCGATGATCGGGCAGATCGTTGGCGGATCGTCGGTGTCGGTCGAAGATCTGCTGGCCGTTGCCGATGAATCTGCGCATCTGTTGGAATATTCCAGCCAGTTGGAGGAGAAATCGGCCGAGCTGACCCGCACCGCGCGCAAATTGCGAGAGGCGAATACGAAACTGACACAGGTGTCTGCGCAAAAAGACGATTTTCTTGGTCAGGTCAGTCACGAATTGCGCACACCTATGACCTCGATCCGCGCCTTTTCCGAGATCATGCGCGATACGGACGACCTGAGTGCGGACGAGCAGATTCGCTATGCTGCGATCATCCACGACGAAGCGTTGCGCCTGACCCGTGTGCTGGACGATCTGCTGGACCTGAGTGTTCTGGAAAGCGGACAGGTCAGCCTGAACATGGGCGATGGCAGCTTGCGGTCCGTTCTCGATCGCGCCGTGTCCAGCGCTCTGGCAGGCGGCGAAGGCGCCCTGGAGGTGCGGCGGTCTCATGCGGCCGAGCGTATCCAGTTGCATACCGATCTCGACCGGCTGGGACAGGTCTTTATCAACCTCATTTCGAATGCGCAGAAATACTGTGACGCGACCGAACCCGTTCTGACCATCTCGACCCATGATGTCGGCGGGCAGGTGGTCATAGATTTTGCCGATAATGGCAGCGGTATCCCGCCTGAGGCCCAATCGCTGATTTTCGAGAAATTCGCCCGGGTCGGGTCGGAAAAAGCTGGTGGCGCGGGGCTGGGGTTGGCCATCTGCCGCGAGATCATGCAGCGGCTGGGTGGGGATATCACCTATTTGTCCGGTCAGGGCGGCGCAGGTTTCCGCGTCAGCCTACCTTTGGCCTTCCGGCAGGCAGCGCAATAACGCGGGACATAAAGACAATCGTAACTTTGGTCGCGCTAAACCGATCTTCGGAACAGGAAGAAACGGCGATTCGATGCCATGAACCAGCAGCTCAATGCCGCTTTGGCGCGCAAACTTTCGGCAGGGCAGGAGGGCGCGGCCTCCAATGGGCGCTCGATTCTGCGGGCGTTTCGTCTTGCTTTGGCGCGTGCGGCTGCGCAGCGCATGAACTTGCCCCTTGCAGTGATTGGCGCGAAACAGGCGACGCGTACGCCGACTGACCTGAACGGCGTGATCACGGATGATTGGCTGCTTTTGGTTTTTGCCTCTGAACACGGCGCCGCCGGTATCTGTCTGGATCCGGGTTTTGTTTCGGCTATCGTGCAGTTCCAAACAATCGGTGACGTCACTGCGGACCCTCCGGAAACGCGGTCTTTCACCGATACCGACACGGCCATGACAATTCCCTTGATCAAAGGTTTTCTTGCGGTCGCGCAGACGCTGGTTGACGGGGTCGAGGACCTGAGCAGCCTGTCGGGCCTGACTTTTGCGTCTCGGGTTCCCGATGTCCGTTCGCTGGGTCTGGCGCTGATCGATGACAGCTATCGGGCCTATGATCTGACCGCCGAGCTTGCGGGGGGCGCGCGGCAAGGACGGGTTTGCGTGCTGCTTCCGGTGTTGCCCGATGCCGACCGGGCCGCAGAAGTGGACAGCGTTGCGCAAGGTCCCTGTCTTGAACAGGCAGCGGGTGTAATCCGGGCTGAATTGCACAGTGTGACCTGCCGGATTTCACTGCCGCTTGCCAGATTGTCCGAGTTGCAGGTGGGGGACGTGCTGCCCTTGACGGGCGCACGGTTGGACCGGACTGAGGTCACCACCATTGATGGCACGCGCACGGCGATCGGACGGTTGGGCCAATGCGGCGGAATGCGGGCTGTTCGCATCAACGAACAGATCTCATTGCCTGCGCTTTCGGATCCAACTCAGCATGTCTTCATGGAGAATGCACCGGGTCCAAGCGCGACCGATACCCATATCGACGTGACGCCGCCGCAAACAGACGTTGCCACGCAGCGGCAGAGCGATCCTGTCATCGTGGACGACCCTCAAATAAGACCGGCCAATTCTGAACAGATGGTCGCTGAAATTTCCCAATTGGCTGGCCTGAGCGACCTGGACGAAGAGAGCTGATCCTGTCTGAGAGGGCTACTTCGGTTGAAGTCATAGGACTAAAAGCTTGAATTGACACCCTTCGCAGGACAGCCAAGCGCGCTAGTCTTGCGAATTACTGAGTTGTTCCAATGCGGGGCGCAGGTTGTCCAGCGCGTATCCGGCTTTCCCGGTGGCGTCCAGAATTTCGTCGGCACTCATCTGCTCGCATTGACCCAACGCCCAGACCACCGAGCATCTTGTCCCCGAGGCGCAATATGCCAAAACCGGTCCGGCGCAGCTTTCGGCCAGATCTCTTTGACGCGCCACGTTTTCCGGCGTCATGGTCTGATGCGTCAATTCCAGAACCTCATATTCCATCCCTGCGGCACGAACCGCCTCGCCGATTGCGTCCGATTGCATGTCAAACGGGACTTCGACGTTGGGGCGGTTGCAGATCACCTTGACAAAACCTGCCTCGGCGATGGCTGGCACGTCTTCGACCGTGATCTGAGGCGAGACGGCATAGCGGGGTGTAATCGAGCGAATCTCCATGGCAATTGATTAGGGCGCGTTTGCCGCTCTGTCCAGTTGTGCGCCCAGAGTTGGGGCTGCCAGCATGCCCGCCACCATCGTGACGAAAAACACCAATCCATTGACGCCGCCATAGCTCAGCGACGCCATCGCCGGGCCGGGGCACAGCCCGGCCAATGCCCAGCCCATGCCGAACATTACCGATCCCACAACCAGTCGCCGGTCAATCGCGGTTGCCGGTGGGGCAGGGAATTGCCCACCGGCCACGGGCGCCCGGCCGCGCGTCAATCGCCACGCCAGCAGCATTGGCGCAATCGCGCCCGCCATTACGAAGGCAAGCGTTGGGTCCCAGTCGCCGAAGATATCCAGCCATCCCTGGACCTTTCGGGTGTTTGTCATGCCCGATATCAAAAGGCCGGTTCCAAACAGCGATCCAGCCAAAAATGCGATCAGCCCGCGCATCAGATCACCCCCCAGACGTGCCGCACCAGAGCCAAGGTCAAAGCACCGGCGATGATGTAAACCACAGTCGCCACAATTCCGCGCATCGAAAAGCGAGAGATCCCACAAACGCCATGCCCCGATGTGCATCCATTTGCGATGCGGGTCCCAACGCCCACCAGCAGACCGGCTGCGATCACGACCGAGATGTTACTTGTCAGGTTCGTCTGCACATCGGGCGCGATCAGCGGGCGCAGCAACAGTGGCATCCCGATCAGACCGGCGACAAAGACAAGACGCTCAAGTCGGAGGTCGCGCGGGCCACGCTCAAACAGACCGCCCAGAATTCCGCTTGCGCCCATGATGCGCCCATTGCCCAACAGGAAAATTGCAGCACCACATCCGATCAGCAAGCCACCGATCAGGCCCCAGATCCATTCTGCATGCATGTTGATGTCCTTTGGTTGGTGTGCCCGTCACAGCTTGTTGACGGGAATTTTCAGCATAACGTCGCCATGTTCGTCCGTTGGCGGCATCTGACCGGCCCGCATGTTTACTTGCAGCGAGGGCAAGATCAGGCGCGGCATCGCCAGCGTCGCATCGCGCGCATCACGCATTTCGACGAACTCTTCGATGCTGCGACCCTGACCGATGTGGACATTGAGCGCCTTTTGTTCGCCAACCGTCGTCTCCCACGCATATTCGTCGCGTCCCGGGGCCTTGTAGTCATGGCCGACAAAGATTCGGGTTTCGTCTGGCAAGGACAGGATTTTCTGAATTGATTCAAACAGCATTGCCGATGATCCACCCGGAAAATCGCAACGTGCGGTGCCGAAATCAGGCATGAACAGCGTGTCTCCGACAAATGCGGCATCTCCGATTACATAGGTCAGACAAGCCGGCGTATGCCCCGGAGTATGCAGCACATCCCCGCGCATCTGCCCGATGTGAAAGCTGTCGCCCTCGGCAAACAGTGCGTCGAACTGGCTGCCATCGCGTTGAAACTCGGTGCCTTCGTTAAAGACTTTGCCGAACGTGTCCTGAATCTGAACGATGTTTGCGCCGATCCCGATCTTCCCGCCCAGTTCCTGCTGAAGGTAGGGCGCGGCGCTGAGATGGTCGGCGTGTACGTGGCTTTCCAGAATCCACTGCACGCTCAAACCGCTTTCTTTGACATGGGCAATGATCTGATCAGCAGCCTGAGTTCCGGTGCGCCCCGAGGCGTGATCGAAGTCCAGCACGCTGTCGATGATCGCGCAGGCAGTGCCTTGCGGTTCCTGTGCCACGTAAGAAACGGTGAAGGTCTGTTCGTCAAAGAAAGCTGTCACTTTGGGTGTCATGGTATCCTCCGCCAGGCGATTACATATATCAATAATGGAATATGAAGGGATTTCCAATCCGTGAATTGATATAGGTCATGGCATTTGGAACAAATCTTGCGTAACGTTTAACCAAAGCGCAAGACATTGGCGATTTCCCGCCGCACAACCCGCGAAATTATGAGACATTCATGAAACCGCATGATGGTCTTAATCCCGTTACCTATATCTGGCACTGTAGCACCAATTGGGAGGAAGCAGATGACAGCTCAGGATCTCTATTTTGAGGCGGAAAAGCTTGAACGAAAGCTGAAGGGTGCTTGTATGGATACGCGTCTGGCCCTGCAACCAAACGTCAGCCAGGTTATCGGTGCCATGCGCGCCCGTGGCGTTCAGGTCCCCTCGCGTCTGCGTCAGCTGGATGCGGCGCTTTACGAAGACGCGATTGAGGCTCAGTTCGACAATATGCCCGTCTGAACAGGTTGGTCATCCGAAGGATATGCCAAGGATGACCAGCATCAGCCCCAGAACAGACAAGAACAAGGACGCCATGTTCCAGGGTAGAACACCTTGTACCGTGGCGCGCAGTTCATCATCCGACAACCCGGCTTTGCGCGCCTTCATCACGCGCAGGATGCACCAGACAAGACCGACCAGCCCGGCCAGCGACAGGGCGGCTCCGCCCCAGACGATAATGTCGAACATGCTTCCCCACGGACACAAACAGAACGTGCACCGCGCTTAACGGATCGCTTCCAGCGGCACAAGCCCGGCGGCGCGATTGCGCGCTTGCGCCCCGTGCAACGGCGATGTATCCGGGCAACTTGCCCGCATCGTATTTCAGCCTTGGGAGAGACGCAGATGGAAGACATCACCGAAGATCAGGCCGCCGCAAATTACCGCGTGACCGCAGGCGAATTGCGCCAGTTTGTCGAGCGTATTGAGCGTTTGGAACTGGAGAAGAAGGACATCGCGGACCAGATCAAGGAAGTCTATTCCGAGAGTAAAGCGCGCGGCTACGACGTGAAGGCCCTGCGCAGCATTATCTCGCTGAGAAAACGCGACAAAGATGACATTGCCGAGCAAGAGGCCGTTATCGAAATGTATAAAGAAGCCTTGGGTATGACCTAAAAACGATTCTTAGTTAGAGCGATACTTCGGGCATGCTGCTGACGGCGAAATGTTTGCAGGTGCGTCGCTTACCAAGAAGAGAAACAAAGCGCAGCCAGACAGGGCGAAGACTTCAAGTATCGCAGATCTGGCTGGCTGCTCAGTTACTTGTTATGTGTCGGAGTGTTTTGCCGGGCCAGCGGCAAATTCAAAGGCCGCACAAAAGTCCGAATACATGCCAGTACCCGAAGGATGCTATAGGCCGACCAAGATTATCTCTCGCGTTTTGGGCGTCTATGCATGTCGCAACTAACTTCATTGCGCCAACTGGCGCTTTTTTTCCGGCCAGAATTCGTCCACCACGACATATGCGATGATTACAAAGAAAGCGGCGCTGGCAACTTGCAATACTCGAGTGATGCTCTTGACGTCAGCTTCGTCTGAAAACGGCGCAACCGACCCGCCATATACGATCAATGCCGTTGTTATGGCAGAGCCGGCGGCAGCGGCGAGCGGGACATGAGATTTCCCAAGCACGCCAAGTGCAAGACAAAAGAAAAAACACAGCAGAATGGGCGTCAGAATAACCGGAGCTATTACGTTTATTTCATAGCATATGATAGAGACTGCCGCCCCAAGGAGGTTTGCCGTCAGCATGGCTTTGGCAACCGTTTTACCCGCAGAGGGCATCGCCGCAAGCTGCTGACTCAGTAGGGCGACAAAGAACAGAACCAGTAACGCAGACGCGCCGGAAACAAAGAACGCGATAGCAAACGGAACTGTGACAAGGGACATTCTGACTATGCGGCGATGTGGGTCGAAATCCGGCGACGTTGCGGCCTTCTTCTGGGTTGCCGACTGAGGTTCAGCAGGTATCAGCAAGAACATCAGTGTCGAGACGAACCCGGCGAAAAGCAGGTTCAACGGTATCCAATACACGAGCACCAGAGCCAGATCCTGTGATTGCAGAACTAGGTTCGGAATCATCAACGCCCCCATTAGGGCAATGACACCCGGCAATACTCCGGCACCGGAAACTGACCACATGAAAGAGAGGATTATTCCAATGGCCACGAGGATGAGGAACACAAGAGGATAGGGTGAGAAGATTGACGACACCAGGAATGAAATGAACATCAATCCAATTGAAAAGACAAACAGCTTACCGAATGCCGCCAAAGGCAATGCAGCAGGCGCTTGAAGAAAAAGAGCAGTGAACACTGCTCCGACGACAGCAAGCGGCCATCCAAGAAACAAACCCAAGGAAAAGACGCCAGTGACACCCAGCGCAAGCCGGGTGATCGAATGTTTGTCGTCAGTACGCATAGGACAGAATTGAAACCACCCGGATGTAAGTGCGGCCGACAAGATTCAGCAACGAATTGTCACTAAGATACATAATCACATCGGCCTGCCCGTTCAGTTGAAAGCGAAGATCATCTTCGGTACTTCCCGCTTCATAGCCGGGTAGAACAATCCTGACCGGAAACCTTTCCGGCTCGCGCAAAAATCCCTTGGTGCTTGGTGGGCTCGCCAATTGCCCCGGCTCATCACCGCCGCTCAAAGACACTGCAGCGCTAAAGCTCTCAATAACGCCCGGAATGATTTGACCGGGATGCATATCCAACACGACATCTACCGGAGACCCCACCGAGGCTCGTCCCAGGTTGTTTTCTGTAAAATACGCCTCGATCCAGACATCAGTAGCATCCAGAAACGTCAACAGATCCTGGCCGGATCGCGCATACGTTCCGGGGGCTATTAACAGATTAGAGATCACACCTGTCGCCGGAGCACGCAGTTCGGTCCATTCAAGGTTCAGTTCCGCATCCGCCAAGGCCGCCAACGCGCGCTGGATTTTCGGGTTTTCAATCCCATCTTCACCAAGCCGCTGCTTTGCTTTTTCCAGATCCGCTTTTGCGTTCTCATAGTTCGCCTCGGACTCTGCCAGTTGCCCTCTGGCATCATCGGCCTTTGAGACGGCAATCAGCCCTTTCTTTTCGAGCGCAAAAACGCGTTCAGTCTGGATGCGCATCGTATCAAGATCGCTCTCGGCCCTTGCTAATTTGGCTTGTGCCGCTCTTACCTCTGCCGAGGATGCACCCACTTCTTGAGTGGCAGCTTCGAGGTCAGCTTCTGCCTTGTCGCGCTGAATCTCGTAGGGGCGCGCATCGATCCGGACAAGGACATCCCCGGCGGAAACGACCTGACCATTCTCGACCAGAACTTCGGTCACAGTACCGGTCACCTGGGGGACGATCTGGGTCGCCACAGCCTTCACTCTGGCGTTTCCAGTAAACGGTGTTTTTCGGTCCGCAACCAAATACCAGATCAGAAAGATGAGAATGACGGCCAGTGTCGACCAAATCGTTTTCCTCATTTTACCGCTCCTTCAGCGGTGCCTTCGGCGTCTGGTGAAACGTCAATCCAGACCTTGAACAATTCATAGAAGACGGCGAACAAAACCGGCCCCATGAAAATTCCAATCAATCCGTAGGCCATCATGCCTCCAAGAACCCCGATGAGGATCACTAGCATGGGCGTCTCAAGTCCTTTTGAGATGAACACAGGCCGCAAGAAGCTGTCCATTATTGTGACCGGGACAGCCAGTATGGTGAATATCAACGCAGTTCCGCCGGACATTGAACTCCAGGCGTAGATGATCACGGGCAAAAGAACCAAGCCGGGTCCGATTTGGATAATTGAAAGGATCAGACAGATGAAAGCGAGCGTGGCGGCCGAGTTGATCCCGAACAGCACCAACAAGAGCCAAACGACGACCGCCTGAATGGCAGCCACTCCGATCACGCCTTTTGTCACATTGCGGATCGTGGCACCGGCCAGAGTTACAAACTCGCCGCCTCGGGGTGCGAAAACACGGTTGGCAAAGCGCTGGAGGCCTTGAACCAGGTTTGGCCCGGGGCTGAACAATGCACCCATAATCAAGACTGAAAGCGCAAGACCCAGTAGTCCAATACCAATCCCTAGCACTTTGCCGAAAAGCGACTTTGTAATCTCCAAGATTTGCGCACCGTATTTTGCAAGCGCACCATCCAGGTTCCGCTCAAACAAGCCCCACACATCGGCAATCTTGCTTCCGATCAGTGGCAATTCCTTGATACCCTCGGGCGCGGGTGGAATTTTCAGCTCGCCCTTGTCCGCCTGTTCCGCAAATTCGGACCCGAGTTCGGCAGCACCAGACACTGCGGTTGCGACTGGCCCCAGTGTCAGCACAAGGCCCAACAATACCAAGATAGTCGCCGCAAGCTTCTTTCGTCCTCCGAGCTTGGATTGCAGCCAATCAAATGCCGGGTAAAGCGCGACGCAAAGGATCGTTGCCCAGATGACGACGCTTGCAAGCGGGGCCACCATGACCAGGGCGCTGTAGAGGAATAATCCGAGAAAGAGCAATCGTATCGCGAGATCGACAATCTTCGCGTCCTGGGTCTTTTCCATTCTATCCCTCCACCATTCGTTTTCTGAACATTACACTCAAGAAACGTAATATGTATATATTTTTGAACTGCGAACGGCCATCTATCAACTTGAAGACACAATTAAATCCGGACCTAATCTTGAGGTGCCCGGTCAAGTTGATGCCCGCACATTCACGCCGAACGGCAAAAATGGGCGCAATCTACTTGTCCGCTTTTTTGTCGTCATCTTGCGACAAGATTGTGTCTGCCACAGTAGTCGCTGCAGTCACGAAGACGCCGAGGCCTACAATGATGTAAACCATTGTAAAGATCTTACCTGCCGCAGTTTCAGGTGAGAAGTCGCCAAAGCCAACGGTCGAAATTGTCACCACTGAAAAGTAGATTGAGTCGAGCCAACTCCAACCTTCGACAAAGTGATAAAAGACCGAGGCCCAAAATATCATTCCGACCGTAAAAGCAAGAAGGCCTTTCACTCTGGCGTCCTTGAAAGCGACGCCTATCCCACGTGTTATTCTGGTTAGCGAGTTCATCGTGTCCTCATCTTTCGAAGAATTCATATATAACAGTAATTGGATTGTTGTGTGAAATCGAACGAACGTCGCGGCGATTGGTTCCGACGACGCGTCGTTTCGCGGCCCTCAAAGCTCAAACAGTGCTTACGTCTTCGGTTAGCAACACCTGCTTATGGTCAGCTGTCTTGAAACGGGGAACAACAGCCTAGAGCGAAAGGTTGTCTTTTCCGTTTCTTCGCATTTCGACCCAATCAGCGAGAGATATCAGTTGTACCGCCGAGATGGTTCAAGTTCAGGAAAACGACGGGGCATATAATCGACTAACATAATGCTTTAATGGTCTAGGCTGACCAGGAAGTGAATCTGAACTTTAGGAGTATAGCGTGCGATACCTAACAAGAGGTCTAATGGTCTGTTGCGCTGTCGCGCTTGTCGCTGCCATTGCGGCTTGGCTCTTTTTGTCCTCTGCATTGTTCTCCTCATTAAGGACCAATTTCGTCGAAAATCTGATCTCCAAGAAACTTGGACAGGACGTCGTTATAGAAAATGAAGTACGACTGGGCCTTGGCCAGCAATTGCAGGTATCTGCGGCAGGGCTGGTACTGCCCGGTTCGCAGAGAGATAACGCTGATCTGGCGGCAATCGACGAACTTGAGTTCAAAGTTTCTGCCCGTGACCTCTGGAACAGTAAACTGTCGCTGAGTGACCTTTCTCTCTCGGGTGTTCATCTCAACCTGATTACGGACAAGGACGGCGTCGGAAACTGGCAGCCCATTTCCCCGACGGGGGCTAAAGCAGGGGATTCTGCTAAACCTCCAAATTTGCATGTGGCTGGAAATCTGACGGATCATAAAATTGACCTGACCGATATCTCGGTTCTTTACCAAAATGACCTAAACGGGCTTGTGTTGGATCTGCAACTTGCTGAGCTGCTTTTGAAACGCGACACCGAAACCGATATTGCAACCGCGGCTGGGACCGGTTCGCTAAACGGAGAGACGTTTGATCTGAGCGCAAGCTTCCCTTCGGAAGACCCGTTCCAGGTAGCGGTGAACTTTCAACAGATCGCGATTGCCGCAGAGGAAGTCCCTCAAGAGAACGGGCTACAAGTGAAGACAACCCTGGAAGTTTCCGAACTTGGCCAGCTTCTTGATATCCTGAAGCTCAACCGAGTTCTCGAGGGGTCAGGGAGTATTGGTGCAACATTCAAATCGGTCGACGGCGTAGCCCGAATTGATGACCTGGCGGTATTGACTGAATTGGAAGGTGGGCAAAGTCTTTCGTTGACAGGGCAAATCGGAGAGTTGGGGAACCCGGAAGACGTGTCGCTCACAACCCGCATTCGGTTGTACTCAGAAGATGCTGAACCGGCCCCAGCCGCATCGCGGTATGATCTAAAGCTTATCGCAGTTGATATGGTTATCGACAGCGTGCCCGGGCAGATTCCGCAGCGGCAAATGGTCATCAAAACCAACGGTTTCACATTGGACACCTCTGGTGAAGGGCCGCCCCCGATCAAGTTTTCCGAGCTTTCCAGAACACCCCAAGGCGCGTTGCGAGTTGGGAACATCAACTTGAGAATTGGGAACCCGGCAGATCCATTTATCGTTTTAAATGGTTCGGTCGAAGATGCGTTGCAATTGCAAGGCATATCGGCCGAAGGGTTGATGGATATTCCAGCAAGCAGCTTGATCTCGCCAGAGCTGCTGGGACCGGATGATCAACTCGGCAGGTTTTCCGGCGACTTTCATTTGAACGGCGACATCAATCAGCTGACGCTGACGAATCTGGATGGCCAGACAAGCGATACGAAACTTTGGAACCTCAAGGTTCATGGCACCGTCAAAGATGTACTCAAATTCGAGAACTTAAATTTGGCAATTGATGTCGAAGTCCCATCCGGAGCGGATTTGCTAGAAGCCCTATTGCTTGAACGTGTGGAAACCGGACAGGCGCGCTTTGCAATCGACCTCATTAGCGAAGGCACGGATTGGAACGCAAGCGCCAATGTCGAAATCGCCGACTCTGCCCTGCAAATTGTGGCCGATCTCGATGATGCGACTGATGCTCCTGTGCTGCGGGGCTCGATAGAGAGTGATCTGATAAAGATAGATCAGATCCGGACCATCGTTCAGGCCGCCGCCCAATTGCGAAAGATAGGCGGATCGGATTCCAACGAGGAAGACGTCACTCAAGAAGCCGATGCAACTGGTCCTCTAAGAGATGTGACACTGAAACCTATCGGGCGTTCAATTCTTCTGTCCGGGATGGATATGGATGTTGATATTGATCTTCGGCATATCGAGGGGGCCAAAGGTATCAGCAGTTTGCAAAGTGAACTGACGCTCGACGAAAACGAACTCAGGGCCGGACCTTTGAAGTTCGAATACGGAGGTGCTCATTTCGACGTCAGCGGGCAAATGGATCTATCGAATGATGCGCATCTACTCACGTTGACCGGCAAAGCAGGGGGCTGGCAGCTGGATGAAATTCTTCACAGCCTGAATTTCAAAAAGGGCGCAAGCGGTACGATCTATGCAGATTTTTCTGTGACCGGAGGAACCGATTCAGCCAAGCATTTTGCCAACAGCATGAACGGCAATGCCACGGTTTCAATGCGCGATGGCTCGATCGAGACCCAGCTTTTGGATCTGGCAGGGTTGGGGGTGCTACCTTGGGTATTTACCAAGAAGAAACAAAAGGTTGCACCAATCGTGTGTTTGCGCGCGCCGATCAGTATTTCCAATGGGAGCATTTCGACGAAACAAACCACATTGGAAACAGATCATGTCCAAGTTGTCGTCTTCGGCGGTGTTAATGTGGCGGGCAAGGTTTTGGATCTGAATCTACAGCCCCGCAAGATTGGCGAACCTCTTTCGAAAAGCCCCTGGCCAGTGACCTTAAAGGGCCCGCTAGCTAAGCCGAAGATAAAGGTCAAAGACGGTCCGCGACGACTGAAACGATCGGATGGTGCGGACAAAATGCCGGAAAAAAGAAAGCTATGCGTTCCGGATATACTACAACTGCAATAGTGGCAGAGGCGGTCAAAACAAGAACATCATTAAAGTTCATAAAGGATGACATCGTTTCTTAGAAGCGATATTTGATTTGGGTTTTCTCTCGACAATTTTCTGAACACTACACATCACGATTTGCAGGATAGACAGCTTTGACGTGACCGCGAACACTTTGCGAGCTCGTGTTAAGCTAATGCACCCTTTGCTTTCAAAGCGATCGGCCAGGTTTTTTGTTGCATGTGCAGTATTTGGGCGGTGTGTCGTTCAACTGCTTTGGATCAGGTCCGCTCGCGTCTCGCTTTTAGCATAGGTCTCAGCTCGCATAGTCATCGCTTCTGGCATTCAGCATGCGCATCAGCCCAGGCCATTCCGTTTTGCCGTCGTAATTGTAGTGTGCGGACACAGCCATTTGGTCCTGATAGCGCGCGACTTTTTGCGGATCGATGAGGTGCAAGTCACGCCCCATCGACAAGGTCCTGATCTGCGTGCTGCAGGTTTGCCGCAAGAAATATGCACGGAAGAATGCGGCCGCGGCAGTGTCGCCCAGCGCGTAATAGCCATGGTTGCGGCTAATCAGTATTTGGTTGTTGCCAAGACATTCGACGAAGTGCGTGCCAAAGGCCTCGTCTTCCTCGAACTCATATTCAATATAGCCGGTGATATTGCCAAGATAGACAGCAGGTTGGTTGAGCGGCAAGAGTCCCTCCTTTATTGACCCAACCGCCATGACTTCTTCTTCGTGTCCATGCACAAAGAAGTTGGTGTCAGGCCGCGAGCCCAATATCCATTGGCAGAGGTTTTGTACCCCATCATTGAGCCAAGGCGCATCTGGATCCACAGGCTGGCCTTCGGCATTGATTTTGACCATGGAAGAGGCCCGTGCTTCTTCCCAGAACATTCCATAGGGGTGCACGAGGTAGTGATCCGGTTCATCCGGCACCCGTGCGCAGACCGCGCCATTGGCAAGATCGGACGTCCCATAATGGGCGATGATGCGAAACAGCGCGGCAAGGTCGACGCGGGCCTGCCACTCAACCTCAGAGCAGTTCTGACGGGTTTTGATCGAAGCGAGTGTCATAGAAAGATCCTTTTCAAAGCGCGCTGGCGGCGCGAAATTGACGTTTGAGCGTTCGGATGCGCGAGTGCAGATCGTCCCTGTCGGAATAAATGCCTTCAATGTACCTTGCACCCCCCTTGGCGTCGTAGCCTGCACGCCCATGCAGCGCACGGCGGTTGTCGAAGGCCAAGAGATCACCGGGCTCATACCGGAACCTCATTTGGTACTCTGGGCTCTGCGCCCTTACAGAGAACGCGCGATAGGCTTTGTAAGCCCGTGCCTGAACCTCAAGCGGAGCCCTCATTGGCGCACGCAAGAACGTGTTGTAGCGCACCCCGGTGATCGTACCTAAGGTATCCGTTTCAATGACCGGACCACGACCGCGATAATCCGAGGTCTTGGAGCGGTTGTTGTATTCCCAGATATCCGTAGCCAACTCTTTTGCGGTCCACAGAATAAGCGGTGCGGGCTTGTCTGTTCCGAACCATGCAGTCCCACGAAGCCAACCCGGGTGGAACTCGGTCTGGAGGCCATCGGAGAAAGTAACGTCAACCGCCCCCGAGGCCAGGATCTGAGCACCCGTAAGTTGCAGGTCTTCTGAAATCGCTTCGGGTCCAATCGCCATTTCGCGCGCCTTTGGGTGGGTTGTGACAGGGTCGGGACTGTTTTCACGCAGCAACAAGCTGTGGTGTTGTGAAGTCAGACCGTCCGTCCAGGTGATCGACAGCGCATCCTTGGTCAGGTTGAGGCTTTGGACATCATTATCAACAGGCCAGACATCAAAGTCGGGTGTGATCGGAAATGCAGTCATTGGGGTGCCCTCCTTTACATCAAATACATCAGGATAACGGGGAATCTCTTGACAGGAATCAGCGATTGCTTGACCTAAATTGACATGTCGTGAGTGAACCATGCCAAACGTCGCAATCGTATTGACTGATCATTTCCCGATCCTGTCCCTTACATTGGTGACCGAGCCATTGCGGGTGGCCAATCGCGAATTGGCCGAACAGGCATGGCAATGGCGGATCTTGTCGGCTTCGGGCGGAATGGTCCGCAGTTCTAGTGGTATCGATGTGTCTACCGCGCATTTTGACGACGCATGGGACGATATCTTGTTGTTGTCCTCATATGCGCCAGAAAGCGCGCTGACCAAGTCATTTGTCGAGTGGCTCAGGCGCAAGGCGCGGGCCGGAACTCTGATGGGCTGTGTCGATACCGGTGCAATGATCTTTGCAGAAGCAGGTCTGCTTACAAGAAACCCTGCCGCCGTTCACTTTGAAGCGCTGCGCGGCTATCGCGAAACCTACTCAGATCAGATGTTTGTGGATCGTATGTTTGATCTGTCGGATAATCGCTGCTCCAGCGCCGGTGGCGTGGCTACGTTTGATATGACACTCGCCTTGATTGAACGGTATTCCGGTCGAGATTTGGCGAAGCGCGTCGCGGAAATCCTGACCTATCGCCCAACGGAACATATGGGGCCGCAGCAAAAAATGCTGTCGGAGACCGCGCTGGCAAAGATGGATCGCACCCTTGGCCGTGCTGTCGACCTGATGTTGGTTCACTTGAGCGAACCGTTAAGCGTCTCAACCATCAGTACCCAAATCGGTGTCCCGCAATGGACACTTGCGAGACTGTTCAAACGCCATCTGCAACAGTCGCCCTCGGCCTATTACCGGTATCTGCGTCTGTCCCAGGCCAGAAATCTGCTCGTGAACTCTGCGTATCGGATCAGCGATGTTGGCGCGCTGTGTGGCTTTGACAATCCCGAGAGCTTTGCGCGTGCCTATCGGAAGCAATTTGGTGAAACCGCATCGCAAACGAAATCGGCATCCGACGACGCCCGCTAGTTGACGTTTATATACCCACGCGTTGCCGATCGGTAGAAGCGGACATTCAACAAATCCTAACCCGACCGGCGTATTGCAGATGTTTCGATAGGGGACGCGGTTCCTTACCGGTTTACGGTCTCTTAAGGTTTGGGATCATGTTCAGACGGATTGTCGCGCTCATCAAGGTCCAACACTGAAGGGTCGATCAGGCGCTTGTTGGCACTTATCTTGACAGAATTTCGCATGGCTTCACTGCGCCGGAGCAACCGACGGAAACGCGTTTCGTCGAGTACAAGCAGTGTCGACGGTGCCAGCGCCCGCACATTCACGGGGCGTGGCCGCTTTGATAACATGGCCAACTGCCCGAACATTTCTCCACGACCCAACCGGGAAGTGTGCCTGCCAAACTCCACCTCGACTGCCCCAGAAGCGATGAAGAACACACTCCGGGCCAATTCATCTTTGGCAATGATGGTATCACCCGCATTGGCATAACGGGTGCGCAGTGCACGGCTGAGTTTTCTCAGGGACGCTTTGTTGAGATCAGAGAATAGCGGAAACTGTCTAACCAGATCCCGACCCTTAAGGGCAATATCCAGCACCGGACGGCCTTCAGTCAGAGCACGTCGCTCTGCCACTTCCCGCATCAACACCGAATAGAGTTCTTCGCCGACCAGGCCGTCCTCGCGCATGATCGCGTACTCACGCTCTTCCAGTCGCAAAGCGGTCCGTCGGATGAACCGCCGTTCCAGCTTTTCGGCATAACCGGGATATTGTAGCCGCAAACCGTCAAGCGCAGTCTCAACCGCCTCGGACCGGCGCGCCAAAAGATCATCAAGCAATTCCGCAACCCGGCGGCCGTGAATCCGGCGTATGCGGCCCCGAACGAATCCGTCGAGATCGCGCAGGATCAGGCGCTGCATGAGCAATCTTTCAAATCGATCCGTTGTGATGCGCGTAAGCGGGAACGAGATCCGAAGTCGGTTGTGCAGGAACACAGCGATCCGAAAGGACCTGCCGTAGACAACAGACCGGTTTGACGCGCGCTGATAGCCGATCCGCCCTCCGGTCCGTGCGCCTTCAATGAGCCGATCAGCGTCTGACAGAATCTTCTCACTCAGAACCGATGACATGGTGCGCTCTCGCATCCGGGCCAACACGGAATCTCGCTCGGCACCTGCCAACGCAATAAGTCCGAGCGTGATCCGGTCACGATCAAGAATCTGTGCGCTGTCTTCAGCGACTTTAACGGCCTCGTCGAGGCGTTCGCTGAACAGTTTGGCCTCGTTTCTGACGATATCGTGGGTCAAGTCGTAGTTTTCCGCGGTGCGGGACACGTCCTCGCGAACCGATTGCAAGGCCACGGCGACAACCTGGCGCGAGAGGGCCGCATCAAGCGGAGAGAGCCTGTCGAGCCCCAATTTTGTGATCACCATGCGCAGCGTTGTTCCCTGAACGATCAGTGTGAACAGGGTAAAGCCGGTGGCCAGAATGCCGACCAGGCGCTTGGTCTCAAGCGGGATCTGCGCGCTTTCGGTGACCGAAAGCGCCAGCGCCAGCGTCACGGCTCCACGCAGCCCACCCCACAGTATTGCAACGCGATAGGGGCGTTCTACAGCAGGCGACACACCGATTGCCGTGAGCAATGGCAACAATCCGAACAGAACCGCTGCCCTCGCGAATGTTGCCGCAAGAACCACGACGGCCAGCAAGACGAAGTCAGAAGGCCGAACCCCTTCCAGCAACCGTGGTATCAGCAACGCGGCAAGAATGAAGATCAGTGCTCCTGCCCAATGGGCTAGAAGATCCCATACTTCTTGCAGGTTGGTCCAAGCGACCGGCGATAAACGACCGGGAGCTGTGAGGTTAAGTGTAAGACCTGCAGCCACAACCGCGATGACGCCCGACGCCCCAACGCTTTGTTCTGCGACGATATAGGCGAGATAGGGCAGTGCGACGGAAATCGAAATCTGCGCCATTACCCAACGGTCTACGTAAGCCATCACCCAAACCGCCATGCGCGCCATTAGCCAGCCGGTGAGGACACCACCTGCGATCAACTTCGGGAATTGTCCGCCGGCTTCGCCTAGTGACGGATCGGGCCTTCCGAGCATGACAAAGCTCATGAACAGCCCGAACAGCGCAATCGCAGCAGCATCGTTAAGGAGGCTTTCGCCTTCGATGATTCGCGACAACCTGCGCGGTGCCGAGATTGATCGAAATATGCTGACAACCGCCGAGGGATCAGTTGTCGACACGATGGCGCCAATCAAAAGGCAGGCTACCAACGGTAGTGTGCTTACCCAGCTGAGCGCGTAGCCAATGGAAAGTGTTGCCACGATCACTGCCACAACGGCCATCATCAGGATGGGCATCCAATCGTCCAGCATCCTGCGCAGGTTCATCCCGATTGTCGCCTGAAAGAGCAGCGTAGGCAGGAAAACATAGAGGAATACGTTGGACCGGATTGGCAGATCGATAATCGCTTGCGCCCCCGGGTTCAGCGCATCCGTCAAGTCGGTGTTGAGAAAGAACGTCGCACCAAGCCCAATCACGATCCCCATAACGGCGAGAATAACGCTGTAGGGTAAGCGCAACCGTGCAGCCAGTGGTTCCGCCACGCCGATGACAATAAAGAGAGAAGTGATGATGGTCGTAATGACGACGATGTCCATAATTCCGTATTACCTGAGAACCGGGGATTAGGGAATCCACTCTTCAGGCCAGAGCGAACACGTTGGATCAATTTGGGTACTTACGCCCGGCGATTAGTGCGCGCAGTCGCAGCGAAAATCGAGAATGTGGGTGCGCACCGCTGCACCATCGCGATGGTTGTGAGGGCAGAACACGACCCAATTTCCTTGCGGAAATATGTTGCTTCGAATGGGTGCTACGCGCACTGGTCTCCAACCCGGCATTGATTGGGGCATCATACTCAAAATGCGGCAACCGCTCCGACGACCGCAGCGAGCCCAAAGCAACTGATGTCGCGATTTGTATGAACGCCCGCATTTAATAGGTTTGCAGCATGCCATTTAGGCCTCATATCCCGGATCAGGGGCCCGGCGGGGCCGGAGTCGGGGCTGAGGCACGTGGGGATTTGTCGATTTCCACTCGTATGTCCAGAAAGTCCTTCTTGCCGTCCACTGTAAGTTGGCGGCGGTTAATGCCCCCGGGGTTCAACGCGGTGGCCGGGAAATCGTACTTGATATTGTGCCTGAACGCCTGAACGCGGATGCCAAAAGCGTCTGCCACATCCTGTATAAAGGACTCCGACATTCCGACTTTGCACCCATAGATGACGAAGACAGCGTCTTTTTGAAATCGGGCGCGCACATCATCCCAAGTAAAGTCTGGTGGCCTGTCGGGGTCGCCGTCTCCAACCAGAATTCCCGTCTTTTGCAAACCTTCGATAACGCCGAGATCCATATCGTCCAGAAAATGGACATTGCCATCCACCACGTCGCCGAGGAAGCCAATCGTGGCGGCCTCGCCATGGGTGATGATGCGGATTTCCTTGATGGAGCCAACGGGCTTGCTGAGGATCAACCCGACAAATTCACCTGTCGAGCCGATTTCGATGATACCTCCGTTGCCTCGGTAACGACTATTCTTCATTACTGCATTGAAATCTTGTGAAGACGGGAACCACGACCCCCCTTGAATTGCGTCGATTTCGGCCTGATTGGTCTGCCACGGGGGGTCAAACACACCGGTCAGTGCAAGTTTGACCGTTTTGCCTTTCCCCGCGGCAGGACTGCCCAGCACTTCGGCCGTCTTTCCGGTAACGCGATCGCGGATCGCTTCGCTGCCCAAAACCGCCTGACTGAGAATTTTTTCAAGCGTCCCCATTGCCGCGCCCCTGTGTACCGTTCGGGTCCTGGGGCGGACGGTTCGGATCGGTGGGTCTGTCCTCGCCACCGGGTTCTTCCGCAGTTCCGTCATCCACCTCGCAGCAGCACTCAGGAATACAACAATAGACTTCGTGAAATACCTGAGCGCGGTCCAGATCGCCTTCGGCTACGATTTGACGTGCCAGTTCCATCTTCTCTGCTTCGCGTGCGGAAATGTCGTTTTTCAAAGCGAGCTCGCGCACGGTCTCAACCTGTAGCCCGGCTGAATACGTATCGAGAAGACCCGCTTCTGGGTCACCGCCCTTACCGAGGAAGCCGTCAACAACGACGCCCTCAGTGCGCATCGTGATAACATTTTCCTTAAGCACGACACCCGGCACCTCAATGAATTCTCGATCTTCAAGTTGCCTGCGAAGTCCAGCGTTGACCCTTAAGTACGAGACGTTGTCAGGCAGCGGCACGGTGACATCAAGGTCGCCGAACACATTTTGCAAAGCGATCTCGCTTTGCGGAAAGTCCAGTGTTGCCACTTCAAGGAAGGGCTGTGGCTCATTTTGATAGTCGAATATAAAGAACAGCTCGCTGATGATATTCTGAAGAACCAGCCGCTGCATGTCTGGATCTTCGGAGAAATACTCGGCGAGAAACTTGTCCAACTCGTGGATTGCAAATTGCGGATAGGGGCCAGCGGATTCGTCATAAAGACCGATCTTCACGTCAGTGAGATGAATTACCGAGATGAATTCCTGAACCATCTGCCGAAAGACTAGGTTAAGTGTCCGGCTGACATTGACGTTTTCGATCTCTCGCTCGATCACCTGTTCGGTTTCCGTTGTGTCGGTGGTCGAAGATTTCTGCTCGGAACTGGTGTTGATCTCGACGTCTCGCTTCGACGACGCTCGCGCAGAGTGTTTGAACAGCGCACTTTCCACGTTACTGGACATTTCTTCGCGTGCCTGCCGCGTACCCCACTCGCCGGTGGTCTGGCTCGACTGTTCCGAACTGCCACGTCCACCAGCCTCAACCAATCCCCAGAGAACCTTTGCCTCGCCGCCGCCGCCCTTGTTCGAATGGTCGCTTTGACTGTTGAGGATATCCATTTCGCTGTCAGTGAACTTTGACGAAGTTTCACTCTGGATCGAATTTTCAAAATCGACTGCGGCCTCTTCTGTGACCGAGTCCAGAATTGAAGAGCCGAAATTTATCTTCGAACTCTCTTTGGTCACCGTCTTCTTGTAGTTTTTGACCGAGATTTTGGTTTTTTCGCCCGGGAAAAGCGAATGGGTCTTGATCACGCGGCCAGCACCGTAATTCCCCAGGAAAGTTGATATCTGGATTTTTTCAAAGAACAGAATCTTCGGGAAAATCTGCTCGGGGGGGCGGGGCCTTGGTCTGATGATGTCGAAATCACCCGAAAAGCCCAGCATTCCTTCTTTGGGCTTGAAAATGAAGCTTCCGGGAAATTCCTCAAAAACCTCGGATGCTGCCGCGAAACCGCGAACGGTTCCGACACCATCATTGCGGTTTACAACCTTGAAATCCGTTACCCTCAGACCCGGAATTGTCGGGTCCGTGCGCTTCGGTTCTTTCTCTGCAAGGTTCTCACGAATTTGGTCACGAGTTGCCTGGTTCAGAAGCTCTTCGTCGATATCGATCGCGATGACCGTTGTTCCAACATGGGCGGTCGCTTCGGGTATCGAATAACTGAGCTGCGGCGCCTGATCGGCATCGTCTGCCAATAGTATAAAAGGGGCCTCATTATCGGCCATGACTCTCTCCAAAATTTGATGAAACTATGTAGGTGAGCATACACGAAAACTGCGATTCCCGCTAGATCGTGTCAGCAACGGAATAGCCAAAGCAAAGTTGGCGTTGTGCCAAAGAAATCTGGAAAGCTTGCCGCAGTCGTGCCTGGTCGGGCAGCGACTCTCGGAACATTCCCGAAGTTATTGAAGCAGTTTTTGAGACCTTGTTGGAGTTGGTTCTGAATGCGCCAGACAGCTCCTCCTTAACCCACTGACAAAACTGTAACTCTGCATCAGCAAGTCATTGTTGGTGTTTGCGCGACCTGCGAGCTTCAAATTTCCACTTGTCAAATTTGGAACGTTCCATTAAACGTTTGGAACGTTCCAAAAGATGGAGTTTTTTGATGCACTGGGCATTTGTCGGGGCGAGCACGATAGCTTCGCAACACATGCTGGACGCGGTGCGCCGGCAGGCGAATAACGACGTGGCTTGGATTGTCAGCGCTTCCCCCGAGCACGTGAAGACATGGGCCCAGGATCATGAAATTCCCAACGCGACAACCGATCTGACCACAGCGCTTTCGGACGAAAGCGCCGAGGCGGTCTATATTTCTTCAACCAACGAGAAGCACCATCCACAGGCCATGGCTGCGATTGCAGCCGGCAAGCATGTCCTATGCGAAAAGCCGCTTGGAATGACGCTGGCAGAGGCCGTCGAAATGGTGCGGGCGGCTGAGGCGGCGGGTGTGACTTTCGCTACAAATCACCATCTGCGCTGTTCGGGCAGTCATCGTGCCATTCGCGATCTCATCGCAGATGGGCGCGTGGGTGACGTTCTTTCGTTACGGATCCATCATGCGGTGCATTTGCCCGGGAACTTGCAGGGCTGGCGCATTAACTCAGCCGACGCTGGCGGCGGTGTGATCCCAGATATCGTTGTCCATGACGCGGATGTGACTCGCTTTCTGCTGCAGGAAGACCCTGTCTCGGTCGTCGCCCAGATGGCCAGTTCGGGAATGGGCCAGGGGGTCGAGGACTCCTGTATGTCAGTTTGGATGATGCCCTCGGGCGCAATGGTCACAACGCATGAGAGCTTTACGCACCCCTTTGCCGGGTCGGACCTTCAAGTGCACGGAACCAAGGGTTCGATCTTCGCGGAAGGCGTCATGACGCAGCGCCCGGTTGGAAAGATCACTCTGGTGACAGATGCAGGTCGTGAAGAGATCCCGTTCTCCGATCATTCGCTCTATGTTCAGGGCGTGTCAGAGTTCGTCGCTGCGACGGCGGGTCAGGGTCGCCCGGCGGCGAATGGTCCTGACGGGATCAAATCGCTGTCCGTAGCGCTTTGCGTTCGCGAAGCCGCAGACACAGGCCAGCGTCTCAACGTGGACTATGGTGGTTTCTGATGAGCAAACTTGTCTCTGTTTCCGAGGCCGTTTCCCGCATTCCTGACAATGCGGTTATTACCGTGTCTTCGTCCTCGGCGCTGGGCTGCCCTGACGCCGTTCTCAAGGCGTTGGGTGAAAGGTTTCGCGTAGAAGGGCATCCACGCAATATCACAACGCTGCATCCTATCGCTGCTGGCGACATGTATGGCGTCAAAGGAATGGACTATCTGGCACAGGACGGTTTGCTGAGCCGGGTTCTTGCGGGATCATACCCTTCCGGCCCGTCCAACCTGGAGATGCCGGAAATCTGGAAGATGATCGTAGAAGACCGGGTTGCTGCCTATAACGTGCCATCGGGAATTCTGTTCGACATGCACCGCGAAGCCGCCGCGCATCGTCCAGGGGTACTCACACAGATCGGGCTTGAGACCTTCGTTGATCCAGTGCGCGAGGGGTGCGCGATGAATGCGCGCGGATCGGCTGCGCCCATCGTTTCAAGAAAAGAGTTCGACGGCCAGACCTGGTTGCACTTTCCCAACATCAACCCCAACGTTTGCGTTCTGCGTGCGACCACCGCTGATGAGTTTGGCAATCTGACCTACGAGCACGAAGGCGCATATTTGGGCGGTCTCGAACAGGCGATCTGCGTACGCAATCACGGGGGTTTGGTGATCGCACAAGTCCAGCGCGTAACCGCTGCGGGCAGCCTTCGCCCACATGACGTGCGTGTTCCGGGGCATCTGGTCGATCTGATCGTTGAAGACCCCGCGCAGATGCAGACGACGGAAACGCCCTATGATCCTGCGATCTCGGGCCAGGTCATGCGCCCGTGGGACAGCTTTTCGCTTGCCGATCACGGTGTCGAAAAAGTCATCGCCCGCCGTGCGGCACTCGAACTCAAGGTAGGGATGAGCGCCAATCTGGGTTTCGGCATCAGCGCGATGGTTCCGCGTATCCTGCTGGAAGAGGGGCACCCTCAAGCTGTAACATGGGCAATTGAACAAGGCGCGGTTGGCGGTGTGCCCTTAACGGGCTTTGCCTTTGGCTGCGCGTCCAACGCGCATGCCTTTGTGCCTTCGCCTCAGCAATTCATCTATTTTCAGGGCGGTGGGTTCGACATGTCATTCCTCTCGTTCCTCGAGGTTGACGTCGAAGGCAATGTGAATGTCTCAAAGCTGGGCAAGAAACCCTATTTGACTGCCGGATGCGGTGGCTTTGTCGATATCACTGCGCGCGCGAAACAGATCGTGTTCTCTGGTTGGTTCGAAGCCGGTGCCAAGATCGAACTGACCGAGGACGGCATTCGCGTGAATGCGCCGGGCAAGTTCACCAAAATGGTCGATCAGGTCGAGCATGTCACATTCTCGGGCAAACGTGCCCGAGAAACCGGTCAGGATGTACTCTATGTCACCGAGCGTTGCGTAATTCGCCTGACGGACGAAGGGCTGGTTGCTACAGAAATCATGCCCGGTATCGAAGCGCCGCGCGACATTGTCGATGCCTCGAACGGTCGGGTCAAAGTCGCGGAAAATGCGACTCAGATGCCGAAATCGCTGTTTGCCGAAGGCCCGATGGGGCTGACGCTGTGAGCGGGATCGGCATTCATATCAGGGATGCGACGGCGATCCTGACTTTGGATAACGTGGCCAAGCTGAATGCCTTGACCGTCGACATGCTGGATGCGCTGGACACCCGATTGAAAGGGGTCGAGCGTGACACGTCAATCCGCGCCCTGATCTTGACAGGTGCAGGCGAAAAAGCGTTCTGTTGCGGGGCGGATATTGGTGCGTGGGGTGGTCTCAGCCCTGCAGAATTCGCGCGCCATTGGGTTCGCGATGGACATCGGGTCTTTGACCGGCTCGCGCGCATTGGTAAGCCGACAATTGCCGCGATCAATGGTCACGCCTTTGGCGGTGGTCTTGAACTTGCAAGCTGCTGCGATCTGCGTTTGATGGCACCCCGCGCCACGCTTGCGTTGCCCGAAGCTCGCGTTGGCATCGTGCCGGGCTGGTCCGGAACACAACGTCTGACCCGACTGATCTCGGAGACGGCGGTAAAAGAAATGGCGCTGTTTGGACGCCGGATCGGTGCTGAATGGGCCGTTGCATTGGGCTACGCTGCCGAGATTGCTGATGATGTTCTGACGCGCGCGCTGGAGATTACGTCCGAGCTTGCTGATCTCTCACCTCGCGCCACCGAAATATCGAAGAACATGATCCATGCCGCGGTCGGTGAAGATACCCACGCCGTGGTCGAAGCCCTCGGCAGCGCAGCAATCGCCGCAACGGCGGACCGCGAAGAAGGCGTCGCGGCGTTCATGGAAAAACGTAACCCAAATTTCTCAGGCCTCTGACGATATGAAAGATATCACCATCAACCCTGCCATCCCGTTTGAGATGCCGCCACTGTTCGAAGGTCGCCACCTCATCGACGGTGCATGGCAGGACAGCGCATCAGGCGAGACGTTCGAGCGTCGCTCGCCTTCGCATGGGCACATCGTCAGCCGTTCCGCAATGGGTGGTGAGATCGAGGCCGAGGCTGCAATCCAAGCGGCGCGAACTGCTTTCGATAGCGGAGTCTGGAGCCGTGTGTCGGGCAAAGAACGCGCCACGGTTTTGCTGAAAGTCGCGGATCTGATCGAGCAAAATGTCGACAGGATCGCCCTGATCGAAACGCTCGAAAGCGGCAAGCCGATCAGCCAATCGAAGGGCGAAGTTGGCGGTGCTGCGGATCTATGGCGATACGCTGCTTCGCTCGCGCGTAGTACCCATGGCGACAGCCACAATACGCTGGGCGCGGACATGATGGGCGTCGTGTTGAAAGAGCCGATTGGCGTCGTCTCCGTCATCACACCCTGGAATTTCCCGTTCTGGATTCTCAGCCAGAAACTGCCGTTTGCTCTGGCCGCAGGCTGCACCGTTGTCGTCAAGCCATCCGAGATTACACCGTCGACAACCTTGATGCTGGGCGAGTTGCTGGTTGAGGCCGGGCTGCCCGCGGGCGTCTGCAATATCGTGCTGGGCTACGGTGTTCCTGTGGGCAGCGTGATGTCCAGCCACGAAAGTGTGGATATGATCAGCTTCACCGGATCGACCGCGGTTGGCAAAACGATCAGCGCAGTTGCGTCAGATACGCTCAAGAAAGTCGCGCTGGAGCTGGGCGGCAAGAACCCCCAGGTCATATTCCCTGACGCCGATTTGGATGCAGCCGCAGATGCCGTTGTATTCGGCGTCTATTTCAATGTTGGCCAGTGCTGCAATTCCAGCAGTCGCGTCATTGTGCACGAAGATATTGCCGATGAATTCCGTGAGCGCGTCGTTGCCCTTTCGCACAGGGTAAAATTCGGTGATCCTCTGGACCCGTCGACGCAGGTTGGCGCTATAGTAACGCCCGAACACAACGCGAAAATCGACGCATATGTCAAACAGGCGCAGGCATCCGGGGCCACGATTGCGCTGGGAGGCGAGCCACTGCAGGTCGAAGGGCTGGGCAATCAGTTCTATCAACCTACCGTCGTCACCAATGTTCAACCCGATATGCCCATTGCCCGGGATGAGGTGTTTGGCCCGGTGCTTTCAGTTCTGACCTTCAAAACACTGGACGAAGCCATCGCGCTGACCAATGATAGCGCTTACGGTCTGTCGGCAGGGGTCTGGAGCGAGAACGTCCACACCTGCCTGGAATTCGCCCGTCGTGCAGAAACGGGAACGGTCTGGACCAACACCTGGATGGACGGGTTCCCCGAGGTTGCCTTCGGTGGGTTCAAACAATCCGGGCAGGGGCGGGAAATCGGACGCTACGGGTTCGAAGAATTTTTCGAGGTGAAATCAGTGGTCATGCGCATCGGCAACAGCCGCGCGCCATGGGTTTCGCAAGACTAAGACAGGGCTCTGTGACAATGGCCCAAAAGTATGAACGCATTAAGGGAGGAAACAAGAATGCGTAAACTGCTAAAGACAAAATCGCTGATTGTGGCTGGTCTGCTTTGCACGACCAGCATCGCGCAGGCCGAAGAGGTCGAGGTTTTGCACTGGTGGACATCGGGTGGCGAAGCTGCCGCGCTGAACGTTCTAAAAGACGACCTGTCCGGGCAGGGTATTGGCTGGACGGATATGCCGGTCGCTGGCGGCGGTGGTGAACAGGCCATGACTGTTCTGCGCGCCCGGGTTACGGCTGGCAACGCCCCAACTGCGGTTCAGGCGCTGGGCTTTGACATTCTCGATTGGGCCAATCAGGGCGCGTTGGCTGACCTGAACGAGGTGGCTGCTAAAGAAGGGTGGGACGACGTTGTTCCGGACGCCCTGAAGGCGTTCGCCAAGCATGACGGCAAATGGGTGTCTGCACCAGTCAACGTACATTCAACCAACTGGGTCTGGGCAAACAAGGCCGTTCTGGACGCCAATGGCATTGCCCAGCCGACCAACTGGGACGAATTCGTTGCCGCTGTTGAGGCGCTGAAAGCTGCCGGAGTTACTCCGATCGCGCATGGTGGTCAGGCCTGGCAGGATGCAACCATTTTCGACGCGGTGGCGATGTCGACGCTGGGGCCGGATGGCTACAAGGCGGCATTTGTTGATCTGGACGAAGGAACTCTGGGTGGTGACGCGATGAAAGAAGCCTTCGACCGCATGGCTTTCATCCGCGACAATGTGGATGAGAATTTCTCGGGTCGTGACTGGAACCTGGCAACCGCAATGGTCATCAACGGTGAAGCCGGTTTCCAGATGATGGGCGACTGGGCCAAAGGCGAGTTTCTGAACGCGGGCAAAGTACCGGGCGAAGACTTCCTGTGCTTCCGTTTCCCAGGCACGCAGGATCAGGTCACGTTCAACGCAGACCAGTTCATGATGTTTGATCAAGGTGGCTCGGTTTCGGCTGAACAGGCGGCGCTGGCCAGCGCAATTCTGTCACCGTCGTTCCAGATTGCCTTCAACAAGGTGAAGGGTTCGGTGCCTGCTCGTACAGACGTTGACGGCAGCGATCTGGACGCTTGCGGTCAGCAGGGCATGAAAGATCTGGCGGCTGCTGCTTCGTCCGGCAACTTGTTCGGTTCGATGGCACACGGACATGCAGCACCCGCATCGGTGAAGAATGCGGTCTACGACGTCGTGACCGCTCATTTCAACGGCGAATATGACAGCGAAACGGCCGTGGTCGAACTGGTCGACGCCGTTTCGATCGCCAAGTGATCCTAACGTGATCCTCCCGATGGGGCGGCGTTTGGCCGCCCTGTCACTTAAGGGGCGCGAACGCTCCGATCTTTTGTACTCGAACGAGGAGGGCGCGCCATGGCTGCTTCAGCCGACGCGGATTTCAAGACACGCCTTCAGAACTGGATACCCAAGCTGGTCTTGTCACCTTCACTGGCGATGATGCTGGTCTTTGTCTATGGGTTCATTCTGTTTTCGGTCTACTTGTCCTTCACCGACAGCCGCATCTTGCCGACCTTCGGCTGGGTCGGTTGGGAAAACTATGACAAGCTTTGGCGGTTAAGTCATTGGGAAACCTCGCTGATCAACATGGGGATCTTTGCAAGCCTCTATATCGTGATCTGCACTTGCATAGGGCTTGGTCTCGCCATTTTCCTCGATCAGAAAATCCGCGGTGAAGGGCTGCTGCGCCCGATTTACCTATACCCGATGGCGCTGAGCTTCATCGTCACAGGCACCGCATGGAAATGGTTCCTTGACCCCGGCATCGGCCTTGAAAACGTGATGCACACTTGGGGTTGGACAAGCTTCGAGTTCGACTGGATCAAGAACCGAGACTACGCAATTTACACGGTCGTGCTGGCGGCGGTCTGGCAGACCAGCGGTTTCGTTATGGCAATGTTTCTGGCCGGATTGCGTGGCATCGACAACGAAATCCTGCGCGCGGCGCAGATGGATGGGGCCTCGAACTGGAACCTTTATCGCCGGATCATCATTCCGCAGTTGCGCCCCGCATTTCTGTCGGCCTTCGTGATCCTCAGCCACCTTGCGATCAAGACCTTTGACCTTGTGATTGCCCTGACCGGAGGCGGACCGGGTAGGGCCACGGAACTGCCCGCAACCTTCATGTATTCCTACACCTTCACGCGGAATCAGATGGGGATCGGCGCGGCCTCGGCCACGATCATGTTGATGACCATTGCCGCGATCATGATCCCGTACCTGTACGCTGAACTGCGGGAGAAACGCTGATGTCTCAAGCAACTCAGGATACCGCGATCCGCACGGGCCGCGTCACGCGGACGCTGATCTATCTGGTGCTGCTGCTGTTCGGGCTGTTCTACCTGCTGCCGCTTTACGTGATGCTGGTGAACTCGGTCAAACCGCTGGAAGAGATTACCGGCGGCGGCATGATGAACCTGCCACAGGTCTTCACGTTGGAGCCGTGGCTCAAGGCATGGTCCTCGGCTCAGATCGGTGTCGATCCAACCGGGTTGAAGCCTTATTTCTGGAACTCCATCAAGATGGTGGTTCCGGCGGTGATCGTCTCGACCATCCTTGGTGCGCTTAATGGTTACGTACTGACAAAATGGCGCTTCAAGTATGACACAATCCTTTTCGGCTTGATGCTGTTTGCCTGTTTCATTCCGTTTCAAATCGTCCTGATCCCGATGGCGCGGATGCTGGGCCTGATGGGTCTGGCGGGCACCACTTGGGGTCTGGCGCTGGTGCATGTGGTTTACGGAATTGGATTTACGACGCTGTATTTCCGCAACTACTATGCCGTTTTCCCGACCGAGTTGATCCGGGCCGCTCAGATCGACGGCGCGGGGTTCTTCCAAATCTTTTGGCGCATCCTTCTGCCCAGTTCCGGGCCGATCGCCGTGGTGTCGATCATCTGGCAATTCACCAACATTTGGAATGATTTCTTGTTTGGTGCGTCCTTTGCCGATGCCAACAGCCAGCCGATGACGGTGGCACTGAACAACCTCGTGCAATCATCGCACGGCGTTAAGGAATACAACGTTCATTTCGCTGCGGCCATTCTCGCCGCCATGCCAACTCTGCTCGTCTATATCGTGGCCGGTCGATACTTCGTCCGCGGCCTGATGGCGGGTTCCGTGAAAGGATAAGGCTTCATGGGTTTTTTGGACATAGATAACGCGACCAAGTCCTATGGGTCGGTCGAGGTTCTGCACAAGGTCGATATCTCAGTGCAAGAGGGGGAATTCCTCGTGCTGGTTGGTCCCTCGGGCTGTGGCAAGTCGACCTTGCTGAACATGATCGCGGGGCTGGAAGAGATCACCAGCGGAGAAATCCGTATCAAGGAGCAGGTGATGAACGGGGTGCACCCGTCGAACCGCAACATCGCAATGGTGTTTCAAAGCTATGCGCTCTACCCGAACATGACGGTCGGGCAGAACATCACCTTCGGCCTTGAGATGCATGGCGTCCCCAAGCCAGAACGGGACAAGGCGATGCAAGAGGTCGCCGGGCTGCTACAAATCGAACAATTGCTGGATCGTAAACCCGGTCAATTGTCGGGTGGCCAGCGCCAGCGCGTTGCCATGGGTCGCGCATTGGTACGGGAACCAGATGTGTTCCTGTTCGACGAACCGCTCTCAAACCTCGACGCCAAGCTGCGCGTCGATATGCGAACCGAGATCAAGAAGCTGCACCAGAACCTCGGGACGACAATCGTCTATGTGACTCATGACCAGATCGAAGCGATGACCCTTTCCAGCCGCATCGCGGTAATGAATGGCGGTTACGTGCAGCAACTGGGAACGCCACAGGAAATCTATGACACGCCCGCCAATATCTTTGTCGCAACGTTCATGGGATCGCCTGCGATGAACGTGGTGCCGGCGAAGGTTGTCATTTTGAACGGGCGTCCCCATGCTGAGGTCGCCGTTCATGATGGATCGATGGCTCAACTCCCGTTTAGTCAGGACAATTTGGCTGAATGGGAGGGTCGCGACATTTTGCTGGGCATTCGGCCCGAAACCATAACCGATATGGATGGTGCTGACCGGAAATCCACCAATATCGCGCAGATGACCAACCGGATCGTGGTGACGGAACCCGCAGGATCGGACACCTTCGTCTCGATGCAACTTGGGGGTCGCGATGTGATTGCCAGAATGCGCTCGGATGCCGAGGTCGCACCGGGGCAGGATTTCGATTTTGCCGTGAACATGGAAAAAGCCGTGGCTTTTGATCCCGAAAGCGAGATGCGGATCATTCCGTGAGACAGGCGGACGTCATAATCATCGGATCGGGGATCGGAGGGGCGACGCTGGCCGCAGCGCTGGCCCCGTCTGGGCGCCGCATTCTGATCCTTGAGCGCGGACAGCATCTGCGCCCTTCGCCCGTGGATCGGGATCCGAAAGCAATCTTTGCTGATGGTCATTTCCGTCCCAAAGAAACCTGGCTTGACGGAGATGGCCGTCCCTTCAATCCGGGAAACTATTATTGCGTGGGCGGTAATTCCAAGTTCTACGGGGCCGCTTTGATCCGGTATCGCAAAGAAGATTTCAAGCATCGCCGGCATATGGG
This sequence comes from Ruegeria sp. CH11, assembly GCF_056537105.1. Lineage (NCBI taxonomy): Bacteria > Pseudomonadati > Pseudomonadota > Alphaproteobacteria > Rhodobacterales > Roseobacteraceae > Ruegeria > Ruegeria sp. CH11. Next base: position 33,560 of record NZ_JBQFQX010000004.1, on the reverse strand, counting down.
CGGTGAAGCCCCTGGTTGGCCAATATCCTACGAGGAGCTAGAGGCCGACTATACTGCGGCCGAACAACTCTATGAAGTCCACGGAACAACCGAAGAAGACCCAACCGAGCCCGAACACAGCGCGCAATACCCGCACCCTCCGGTGGCAGAAGAGGCAGATATCGCGGACTTGCGGGATCGACTGCGTCGCAGCGGATTGACTCCGTCCTCAGTCCCGTTGGGCGTGGATATCGACACATGGCTTGCGGCGGGCCAGACCACCTGGGATGCCTTTCCAAACACATGTGGAGGCAAGATGGATGCGGAAACGCAGGCGCTTGCGCAGGCATTGGCGCATGAGAATGTTGAACTTATGACCGGAGCAACTGCGGACAGGCTGATTGCCGCAGAGGATGGACGGATAACCGGTGTCGAAGTGAAAGGACATGGCAGTTTCACAGCCCCATTGATTGCGCTGTCCGCAGGCGCAGTTCAATCTGCCGCCCTGTTGTTGACATCCGCAAACGACAATTACCCGACAGGTCTTGCCAACCGCTCGGATCAGGTTGGACGCAACTTCATGAACCACAATTGTTCGGCAGTTCTGGCCCTGCATCCACTGCGCCGAAATCGGTCCGTGTATCAGAAAACACTGATGTTCAACGACTACTACAATGACGATGGCAAGGGCGGCTTCCCGCTTGGGAACATCCAGATGCTTGGCAAGATCACGGGGCCAATTCTTGCGGCGCAAACCCGTTTACCCGGTTGGTTTGCCAACCTTATCGCAGGCAGAAGTTTTGATTTCTACGCGATGTCCGAAGATCTGCCCAATCCAAACAGTCGCGTCACGATTGAACGGGGCCAAATCCGCCTTGATTGGAAACGATCGAACCGGGCCGCACATGAGGCGCTTGTCGCCCGATTGAAAACCCATCTGCGGCAGGCCGGTTTCCCGATCGTTTTGTCGCGGCCGTTCGATCGCCGTACGCCATCACATCAATGTGGAACAGCGCGTATGGGCCGGGACCCGAGTTGCAGTGTTGTAGATACCCATTGCCGAAGCCATGACCATAAAAACTTGTTTGTCGTCGATGCCTCGGTGCTGCCGACCTCGGCTGCGGTGAATCCTGCTTTGACCATTGCCGCGCTGGCATTGCGGGCGGGCCGTAATATTACTGAGACGGAGTTTGCGGCATGAGCGGAATTGCCTTGGTCACCGGGGGGCAACAGGGCATTGGTCTTGGCATCTCACGCGCCTTGGTTTCAGCAGGGTACAAGGTGGTGCTGGCCTCGCAATTTGCGCCTGATGCGTCAGTGGTGCGCGAGGCATTGAGCGAGCTCGGTCCAAACGCAACCTATATGCAGCATGATGTGTCCGACATTGCCCATGTTCCTGCGTTGCTGGATCAAATCGAGGCGGATTGGGGGCCGGTCACAACACTGATTAGCAATGCAGGTGTTGGCGCGCCTGTGCGCGGTGACATGTTGGAGATCGAGCCCCAGAACTGGGATTTCGTCCTGAATATCAACACACGCGGCGCATTCTTTCTGGCGCAAGAAGTGGCCCGGAGGATGCTTGCCCTACCGCAAGAGATATATCGGTCGATCATATTCGTCACCTCGGTCAGCGCGACAATGGCATCGATAGAACGGGCCGAGTACTGCGTGTCCAAGGCGGCAACAGCGATGATGGCGCAGTTGTTCGCGGTACGCCTGGCGCCACATGGTATCGGCGTCTTCGAGCTGCGTCCCGGCATCATTGCAACGGGTATGACCGCGGGTGTGCGCGACGCCTACACTGACAGGATCGAAGGTGGCCTTGTTCCTGCTTCGCGCTGGGGCGAGCCCGAAGATATCGGTTCCGTCGTTATCCCGCTTGTTCGTGGGCAGATGCACTTTTCCACGGGTGCCGCCATCCCGGTGGATGGTGGCTTGTCTATTTCACGTCTGTAAGTCAGGGCGCAACAGAATGTCTGAAGGATTTGATTTCATTGTCATCGGAGGCGGTTCGGCAGGATCGGTCATCGCTGCACGGCTTTCTGAGGATCCATCCGTAAGCGTGCTGCTGCTCGAAGCCGGGTCGTCCGACCGTCATCCGTTCTTTCACTTGCCTGCGGGCTTTGCGAAAATGACCAAGGGCATCGGCAGTTGGGGCTGGTCGACCGTTCCGCAGAAACACATGCAAAACAAGGTCTTCAACTACACTCAGGCCAAGGTCATCGGCGGCGGTTCCGCGATCAACGCGCAGATTTATACGCGCGGCGCAGCGCAGGATTACGATGGCTGGAGGCAAATGGGGTGTGAGGGGTGGAGCTATGCTGACGTGCTGCCCTATTTCAAAAAATCCGAAGACAACGACACCTACGAAAACGAATACCACGGCAAGGGCGGACCGCTGGGCGTGTCCATGCCCGCTGCGCCCCTACCGATTTGCGATGCTTATATCAAAGCCGCCGGACAGTTAGGCATTCCCGAAACCCACGATGTAAATGGCGTGAAACAGGACGGGGCAGGGTACTATCAACTGACTCAACGCAATGCGCGTCGCTCGTCCGCCGCGATGGCGTTCATCGCGCCCAACCGCAACCGTCAGAACCTAACGGTACGTACAGGCGCGCAGGTGCGCCGCATTACTGTCGACAAAGGCAGGGCGACAGGGATCGAAATGCTGAACGGTGACAAGATCACCGCGTCGAAAGAGGTCATTTTGGCGTCCGGGGCCATCGGATCACCTCGCTTGTTGCAGCTTTCGGGCATTGGCCCGGCGGATCAATTGGACGGTCTCGGCATCGACGCGGTCTATCATCAACCTCAGGTGGGTGCGAACTTGCAGGATCATCTGGACCTGTACTCGATTTGCGAAGTGACCGGCCCGCATACTTATGATCGTTTTGCCAAGCTGCACCTGTCTGCTTTGGCAGGGTTGCAATATCTGTTCACGCGCAAAGGGCCGGTGGCGTCGAGTCTGTTTGAAACAGGTGGGTTTTGGTATGCCGATCCGGATGCGCGCTCGCCCGATCTGCAGATGCATCTGGGACTCGGCACCGGCATCGAGGCCGGGGTCGAGGCGATGCCAAATGGCGGTGTTACCCTAAACGCCTGTTTCCTGCGCCCACGATCGCGCGGCACAGTCCGATTGCAAAGCGCCGATCCCGCGGCAATGCCGCTGATCGACCCCAACTATCTGGCGGATTCATATGATCGCGAAATGTCCATCCGGGGTTTGAAACTGGTTCAGAACATCCTGTCCCAGGACGCTCTCAAGCCCTACATTCTGGCCGAACGGCTGCCGGGGCCGAATGTGCGGACCGAGCAGGAATATTTTGACTTCATCTGCGTACACTCCAAAACATCGCACCATTGCGCAGGCACTTGCCGGATGGGCAGCGACGCCGAGGCAGTACTGGACCCGCGCTTGCGGTTCAACGGGATCGAGGGTCTGAGGGTCGCAGATGCCTCGGTCATGCCAACGGTCAACTCATCGAACACCAACGCTCCGACCATCATGATCGGCGAAAAGGCTGCTGACATGATCAAACAAGATCAGGGTATTTGACATGATCCGCCATATCGTACTGACCAAATTCCGCTCTGACGTGACCGAGGAGAGCATTGCCGCAATCTATAAAGGTCTCGCTGAAGTGTCCGACGAACTACCGGGGGCCCATGGGTTTACCGGTGGTCGCAGTGAAAGCCCCGAGCAGATCGAGCGCGGCTACATGCATGGTTTCGTGATCGATTTTGACGATTGGGCAGCGTTGGACAGATACCAAAACAACGAAACGCACAAAGCGCTGGGCGCTCAACTTGTCGAAAACGCCGTTGGTGGCATCGACGGTATCCTGGTACTGGATCTGGAGGTCTGAGGCTATGCAACTGGTTCTGCCAAATTCCGAAGGCCATCTCGAAACCTATACGCTGACCGGCACACCTCTGGTGCCACGTGCGCCCAAGGTGCCTTTGACTCGTACCGCGTTTGCAGCGGCACATGTGGTCTCGGACCCACTGGCCGAATGCAACCCGTGGGATGGTCGTCCGGCGGTCGATTGGGAGGCAACGCTACAATTCCGAGAGGGCCTTTGGGATCAGGGTCTGGGTCTCGCCGAAGCCATGGATACTGCTCAGCGCGGTATGGGTGTCGACTGGGAAACTGCACTGGAGTTGATTCAACGCACCATGAAGGCGGCAAGGGCGCATCCGTTGTCGCCTCGGGTCGCGTGTGGGGCAGGGACCGATCACCTGCCACAAAGCGCTTTGAACACTGCGGGCGAAATCTTGTCGGCCTACGAGCACCAGGCCGAGTCGATCGAAGCAGCCGGAGGTCAACTGATCCTGATGGCATCGCGCGCTTTTCCAGCGATCAACGCAGGCCCGGACACGTACCACGATGTCTATCGCGCGCTGATCGATGGCGCGGCAGAGCCGGTAATCCTGCATTGGCTGGGGGACATGTTCGATCCTGCACTGACAGGCTATTGGGGCAGTACGGATGTCGACGTGGCCAGCGATTTCGTGCTGTCGTTGATCAACGAGAATCCCGCCAAGGTGGATGGGATCAAGATCTCGCTTCTGGATCAGGCACATGAGGAAGCCTTTCGCGCGCGACTGCCTGATGACGTCCGCCTTTATACCGGTGACGACTTCAATTATGCCCATCTGATTGCCGGAGATGGCGCGCACTTTTCTCATGCTCTGCTTGGGATTTTTGCCGCTATCGCTCCGGCTGCAAGCCAAGCGCTTGAGGCGCTGGCGATGAATGACATGGATCGCTACAATGCGCTGTTCGCACCGACCGTTCCCCTTAGCCGAGAGATTTTTCGCGCACCAACCCGGTTTTACAAAGCTGGCATTGCCTATTTGGCGTGGCTGAACGGATCCCAGTCTCATTTCATCATGCCTGGTGGGTTCCAATCCAGCCGTGACATCTGCCATTACGCACAGGTGTTCAGACTGGCGGATCAGGCCGGTTTGCTCTTGGACCCTGAACTGGCTAAAGCACGGATGACCACGCTTCTCAGCCTGCACGGAGTTGAACAATAGCCTGAATGCGCAGACCCACGATCATAGATGTCGCCAACACAGCGGGTGTTTCCAAATCGACAGTAAGCCTTGTGTTGCAGGGCAGCCAGCAGGTGAAGCCTGAGACACGCAAGCTAGTTCATGCCGCGATGAAGGAAATTGGCTATGTCTACAACCGGTCGGCGGCAAATCTGAGATCTACGGGAACGGCGCTCATTGGTTTGGTTATCAACGACCTGACAAACCCATTCTTCACGGAGTTTGCAACTTCGTTGCAGATGGCATTGGGGTCCCGAGGTTATGCGGTCGTCGTGGCCAACACAAACGAAGACCCCGCGCTTCAGGATCAGGTGGTGGGCGCGATGCTTGAACACGGCGTATCCGCCTTGATCCTGTCACCTGCTTATGGCGATGTCTCAAACACTCTCTCAGCTGTCGAGCGAGCCGGCATCCCTTTGATGCAGGTCTTGCGGCAAGTTGACAACGAAACCGCACGATACCCCTTCATAGCCCCGGATTATGCAGATGGCGGGCGGTCAGCCACACAATACCTGATCGATACCGGGGCACGGCACATCGCCTTCATTGGTGGCTTGGACGGTGCGGAAGTCACCCGGGAAAGGCTGTCGGGTTACATTGATGCAATGAAAGACAACGGCTTGCAAGCCATTGTAACGACAGGGAAGTCCAGTCGGTCATTTGGGCATCAGGCAACCGTGCGATTGTTCAAGGAGCATCCCGAATGCGATGCCGCTGTTTGCTTCAATGACCTCGTTGCTTTTGGGATGATCAATGCCTGCCATGAGGCCCAGGTTAACATTGGCGACGCGTTTCAGGTCGTCGGATTCGACGACATCAAGGAAGCTGCTGAATGCTGGCCAGCATTATCTACTGTGCATTGTGGCGTTTCGGAATTTGGCGAAAAGGTCGCGGATACTGTTTTGCTTTGGTTGCAGGACGGAACCAGGCCTGCGCAACACGTACGCACGCCCACGCGTTTGGTTTTGAGACAGACCACGAAAAACAAAAGATAGCCTTACCGGTCAGTCGAAGGGCTTGGTTCGAGACAACCAAGGGTGCGCGGCTTCCGCCCGCGCGAGAACGGTTGCCAGGCAAGAATCGCAGAACCAGCACTGAAATCACTCATCCGGCCGTGGTGGCCTTGTTCGACCAACTTGGCTGGAAGCGGGCTGAGAACTTTCGTAGCCTAGATGCTCGAATAAGCAATCGCCATACAAGTACTTCAAAACCTGTCCCGAGGTCATCCGTTTGGCTGTGATGCTGTACGTTCGGTTCCAATTGCCTCATCGAAACGTGGAAGATCTGTTGCACAAGCGCGGGTTCGAAGCGAGCTACGAGACAGTTCGATATTGATGGTATCGCTTCGGTCCAATGTTTGCATCAGAAATCCGAAGAAAGTGTGTTCAGAAATTGCGAGAGCACTCGAATTGGAAGTGGCAGCTCGACGAGGTCTTTGTAAACGTGCAGGGTAAGCGGCATAATCTTTGTCGGGTTGTTGATCACGAATGTTCCAGTAAGCGTCTATGTCATTAGCTGTGTGAAAGCGTTTCAAAAAGATGTGGTGAGTCGAGATTGCACCGTTCATCTTTAAGTTGAAAGACGGGAACTCATCGTTTTCCCATCACTTTCGCTACGCATCCTAACTTAATGTGACGTGGTAAGCACGAGAACGAGTTCAGATGCCTTGCTCAAGCTGGTACCCGCGGCCGGACTCGAACCGGCACGGCCTTTCGGCCCAGAGATTTTAAGTCTCTTGTGTCTACCATTCCACCACGCGGGCGTGCGTGTCGGGCCTATTTTGGGCCATAAAAAACTCCATACGGCCACAAGATCATGAATACAATGCGCTTTGCGGGTGGAAACGCAGGAATTTCTGTCCGACATGTCATCCAGTAAAACGCCCCCGAATTACTCTGAAGCAGGCATCTGGTGATACAAAAAGGGCTTGCGCGTTGGAATACAGTAGCGAAGACGCTCGTTTCGTGAGTGCCTATATGGCGTTGGCTTGTGGCTTCGACAACAATTCCCCATCGCACCCGGCTTGAAATTCGCGCGTCCTGACGTATCTGTCGCTCCAACTGAATTCGAAATCGACCACTCTTTCACGCAGTTTCTGACTGGGTTAGAGAGAAGGGAACCGCAAAAGGCCAACCGGCCCCAGCGATCAAGGCATGAGAATAGGGACCCGTCTATGAAGTTACGAAACCTCATCCTTGGCTCACTGTTGGTTGGTGCGCTGCCGTCGCTGGCACTGGCACAGACAGCCCAGGACCCCTCAACCGGGCTGTTGGTCGAACTCAACACCACGCAGGACGTCAACGGATCGTGCCAGCTGACTTTTCTGGTTCAGAACCAAACCGGAGTGTCGATCGAAAGCGCCCACTTCGAATTTGTTTTCTTTGACGCCGAAGGCAGCCTGCTGAACCTTGCGGTCTATGATTTCAGCGATCTTCCTGCGGGCAGACCAAGGGTGCGTCAGTACAGCCTCGCGGACAGATCGTGTTCCTCAATCGGGCGTGTCTTGATCAACGGGGCAAACAAATGCACCGTCGATAGCGCAGACAGCGCCCTGTGTCAGCAGGCGCTGACGCCGAGCAGCCGGGTCGAATTGGAGCTATTGGGATGAACCCTTTGGCAGCCCTCCGCGAAATACTGGCGCTTGGCGGGCCGGTGGTGGCGATCCTGATCGTGATGTCGGTTCTGACCCTGGCGGTCACCTTGTACAAGCTGTGGCAATTCGCGGCTTGCGGCGTTGGTCGCCATCGCGTCTTGTCCGAAGCACTGGCCGCTTGGGATACGGGGGATTATGAAACGGCCCGCGCGCGACTGAACCAAAGCAGCAGCTACCTCGCCCCCATCGTCGGTGCGGCGATGGATGCGGCGGATGTGCCTGGCGTGGATGACAGGCTGGATGCCGAGGCAGGGTTAGCGCTGGCCGGTCTGGAACGCGGCTTTCGCCTCTTGGACACTGTGGCGCAGCTTGCGCCGTTGTTGGGTCTGTTTGGCACTGTCCTTGGAATGATCAACGCCTTTCAAAGCCTTCAGTCGGCCGGAGCTTCGGTAGACCCATCAGTGCTGGCCGGGGGGATCTGGGTCGCACTGGTCACCACTGCAGTAGGGCTGGCTGTGGCCATGCCAACGTCGATGGTTCTGTCCTGGCTGGAAAGCCGCACTGCACGAGAAAGGGTCTTTGCCGACAAGGCGCTGCGGACCGTTCTGGTGCCCGGTCAGGCGCTTACACCTGTTGGTGGCATCAGCGGCGCGGCAGCCCAGCCCGAGCATGCATAAAGCAGCACCCTTCGTCCGCCGCCCGCTGTCGATGACTCCGCTCATCGACGTGATTTTCTTGCTGTTGCTCTTCTTCATGCTGTCTTCGACGTTTTCGCGGTTCGGAGAGATCGAACTGAACCAGGCCGCCGCCGGTTCGCCCGCAACCTCCGAACCTTCGGATCGATATTTCGTGCAGCTTGGGACCGAACGGCTGTCTCTGAACGGCGTGGCCGTGACGCTGGACGACCTGGAAGCTGAACTGGAAGCCGGGCAGGTTCTGGTGAGCCTGGATGCCGACACGACCGCCCAACGTCTGGTGGATCTGCTGGTGCGCTTGCGCGGGCGGGATGGCCTGACGGTCACAGTGTTGGAGTGACCAGATGATCCGCTATGCCCGACCCCGCCACAAACGCGACTCGACGATCCCGCTGATCAATGTCGTGTTTCTGATGCTGATCTTCTTCCTGATCGCGGGCACCATAGCCACCCCTCTGGACCCCGATCTTGAACTGGTGGACACGCGCGACCTGCAAGGCAGCGAACCGCCCGATACGCTGGTTTTGCACCGCGACGGCATGCTCAGCTATCAGGGTAAGGCGATTGATGCTGAAACCTATATGGCCCGTCATACAGGCGGGCCGGTCCGCATAGTGCCTGATCGCAACGCTCTTGGTCCGCGACTGATCGAAGTGACCGCTCAGCTCAGGGCGTTGGGCGCGCAATCCATAGTTCTGGTCACCCGGCAGGCTCTGGAATGATCCGCAAGTCTGCATTTGTTGCGGCGCTGGCCATCGTGCTTTCGCTGGGCTTGCATTTTCTTGGGCTGACGTTCACCGCGCCAAACCTGACGCATCAACCTAGTGATCCGCAACGATCCGGCTCGGTAGAACTGACGACTGCGTTCGAGGATTTCGCGGATCCGGTTCCCGAGCCAGACGAGCCCGAGCCTGCGACCCAGCCGGATCCGCCACCTGAACCCGAGCGCACAGAGACGCCCACCAGCGACGCCAAGGTCGCATCGCCCGACCCACAGCGCGTCTATGCGCCGGATACCGGAGCATCAGCGATCATTCGACCGAACGCGCAGGAACCAGACGTGACCGAAAGCGATGAACCGTCTGAGAAAAGTGAGCAAGCCGCCGCTGAACCGCCTGAACCGACGCGCCCGGTGCAAGCGCCGACCGAGTCACCGGCAAGTGCCCAGCCCACGGTCGAACCACCTCTCCCGACTGTTTCGGCCGAGCAGGATGCATCGGCCGCCGAAGAGTCCGATCTGGCGGTCACTGCCTCGATCCGTCCCCGTCTGCCCGAGCAGAGGCCAGCACCGCCAAAAAGCGAGACGTCGGACGAGCCGCAGGATGAATTCGCAATTTTTCGCAATCCGAAGAACACGGTGGTTTCGCCACTGGCGCAATATCAGAGGGACGGCACAGACGCGTTCTCGACCCGCAACAGCGCATCGAGGGCAGGGGGGCGGGGCCCCGGCAATTCGGACGAAACAAACTATGCAGGCGAGGTTCTGGTACACCTGAATCGCGCACCGATCGTCTATGTGGCCGCCAGCGGATTTGCGCAGATCTTTTTCGAAATCAATCCCGACGGAACCCTGGCTTGGGTCGATGTCGTCGACAGTTCCGGTTCTCCCGAAGTTGACCGGGCCGCCAAGGAGCAGGTTCGCAGCGCCGCCCCGTTTCCACGCCCGCCAGGCGGCGTCAGCCGCAAGCTGTCGTTTTTCTATCGTATCAACTGATCCGGCGCCTATCTGCTTTGCAGCGAAGTGCAGGGCGGGCAGTTCCATCAGCGAATCCGCCGGTTCCCTGCGGAGCGGTCCGAACACTTGGCGGTTTCGTTTTGACGGAGGAGTGGTACGACGCGCCGAACTCGTACCCCCTCAAAGAAAATCGTCAGACATCCCCAGACGCGCCGTATCCGCTGGGTAACCTGAGGGCATGGTTGAATTGTGACAGTTTGATTAAATCTTTGAGCGCAAAGACGCACTTTGCAGGCGATCACGATGCGCGATCACACGCCATTCCACAGGTTTTTCAGTGAAGTTCCGATGCGGTGGGGCGGCACGTCGTACTCATAACCCCCTCTAAAGCTAGTTAAAAAACCAGTACATACTAAAATCTGGACATGCCGCCCGCACCGACAGAGTGGCATTATGGCGAAATTGTGTCCATGATTCTCTTGGAAACTCACTGTTTTTGGCGGGGAAACCATTGCCGGACTGCAACAAATTTTTGTTGCCCCACTGCGACGCACCGATCTCTGGGACGGCCTCATTGGATGTGGTCGCGTCACAGTGACACGACCAAAATGCACAGGATCTTGCTGCTTGCGTGTTTGCGAGTCCAAAGCTTGGCGGTCGAATTCCGGCCGGTAAATTGACCTGACGGCTGATGAGGCCAAACCGAGGACCTCATGCCGAATGGAGGGTAGAATGACCATCTGACAAGGCCCGGGGACTGTCAGACGCGGGTGGCGACAACAACCGTATTGGCAGTTCAGTTGGATCCTACCGCCACGAGAACGACTTCTAGCTCACTCTCCAGAGCCTGCAACTTTCGAAGTTGGTTGTCCGGCAGTTGAGCCGTATTCGCGTCAACAGCGGTAAACGCAACAACCGGGCTGCCGATCTCCTTTTCCAACGCCCGAACCGCGTTGAGCTTGTCAGCTTCGAGTGTCGCCAGTGGATAAAGCATCGCATTTTCCCTTTTTCGGATAATGGTCAGTATAGCCGGTTTTGCTGAAACCTGTACGCTCAGAGACAACAGGGTGCTGAAATCATCCATCGCTGTTCAGGGCGGGCTGAAACGCAAACTGCTAAGGATAGCCCACTCAAGCAACGCAGGGCTCCAGCAAATTGTTGTTTGCGACGGTTGAGTCAGATGAACTGGTGCCCCCACACGGTCTGATCGGAATCAAACATCGATTTTGAATTTTCCGAAAGATTCACAGTTTCCCTGAGTAAATCGCGGTTTTTCTTCCTAACCGCCGAAAATCGAAAGGGGCCACTGTGTGTGGCAGAATGTGGGGCAACAAATGGTAGCAATTGAGGACAAATGCGTCGAGGGCATCGAGCGCCGGGGAAAAGTCTACTACCTTCGCTGGAGGGTGCCAAAGCGCTATGCAGCTGTTGAACCGCGCAAGGAAATCAACCGATCTCTGAAGACACGGGATCTCGCAGAAGCCAGAGCAAATCTGGCACTTGCAAAACGAGCACTCATGGCTGACTGGGACCTTAGGCTTGCGGAAGCACGGGGGGAAACCTCCATAGAAGCTTTTGACGCAGCTCTCGATCTGATGCGCAGCATGGGCCTTCCCTATCAGCCCCAGAAACAAATACTTGGAGCCCCACTGGAAGAGTTACTTCAACGTATCGAGGCCTTGGAAAATACTGAGGCAACCTCGGCGAAGGTCCCTGCCGTTCTTGGACATCTTGAGCTTCCGACAGTGAAAATCTCTGAGATGCCGCCAGTAATCGCCGAAGTGAATCGACTGAAAATCTCCACAAAGAATGACCGACAGCTCGACGAGTGGAACAACAAGTATCGGCATGCCGCTAAGTGCTTCGGCGCTATCGTCGCCGACAAAGCAGTCTTGGATATTACCGAACAAGACGCAATGAAATACCATCGGCACTGGCTAAACCGTCGTGACTCAGGTCAAGTAACCACTGACTACGCGGACAAAAAGCTTCGCTTTATTAAGCAGTTGATCCAGGCGTATTTCACGCGCTTCGATGTTCCACACAGCCAGCGAAAAAACCCCTTTGAAGGGCTCAAGATCGAAAAGATTGGAACAGAAGACGAGGCTAACACCAAGCTTTCGTTTCCGATGCCGTGGGTCCAGCAAAGAGTGATCGAGCAAAGTGGCTTGGAATATTTGAACGAAGAAGCACGCGACATTCTCACGATTGCCGCGGAATGTGGGTGTAGACATACGGAAATTTACGATCTGCCCCCAACAGCGATTAAACTCGATCACGAATTTCCTCATGTTGAGCTTGCGATCGAACGAGACAACCGATTCAAAAGAGAACTAAAAAATTCTGCGTCTACACGCCCCGTCATTCTTCTCGGTGCAGCGCTGGAAGCAATGAAACGTCACCCTACTGGATTCGAAAAGTATCGCGGCAAAAAGAGCTTCTCCGGAACAGTGAACAAGCACTTTCGTGATCGAGACCTTTTCCCACCTCTTCCGGAGGATAGCGACGGCAAATACACCGTGGGTTGCCTTCGGCACACCTTCGAGGATCGCATGTTGCACGCAAAGATGTCCAATGAGGAAAGGGCCTATTTGATGGGGCACTCCGTAGGTGCAGTAAGAGGGAGGCCTGTTTACGGTTCCAAACCAGACCTTCGTATCCGGGCTCTATACCAAGAGATGATCTCGTTCCCCACGACAACTTGGCACCCTCGCACGATCAAGGAGTTACGCGCTCAATTAGACCAGCTACTGGCCGATCAAGGCTTTCGCGTGGAATGAACTCTGGGCCTGCTTCGAGGAGCTTTTACTCTGGGCAGAAAATTGGGATTGCGATGCTTTCCATTCCGGACTGTCGGCGCGATGTCGGCAGCACAAAATCCATTTTTTACTATATTTATCTATTACTTAATTAACTTGTCGGCTGTCGGTGCAGGCACGTAAATCCGGCAATAAAAATCAAACAAACCGCGTTTCTCAAATTTTTCATCGTCACCACTTCATCGGCACGAAACAACCCAAAAGGGCGTGCAGATGGCACCAAGAGCAGGAAACCGACCCAAGTCACACAAAGGCAAACAAGACACCTTGTATGCTGACCTACGCATCAAAGAAGGCAACACTAAACGGCGATTGTCCGCTTCCGAAATATCCGACCTCACAGCAATGCTGATGACAAAGGAGCGTCCGGAAGCACTCGACATCACGCCACTGATCCCGCGCGGATCATTCATCCAACGAATGACACATCATTTCAAAGACACCGACTCAAGTTATGCACTTCCGCTCTTTCAGCTGATTATGTCGGCATCCTCGTGGCTTGTTCAAAGCGGTGCAGTTCTTGAGATCCCACACCTCGGTCCGCATCGCCCGATACTATGGAGCATTGCGCTCGCGCCTTCCGGAAGCTCAAAAACACTCGCGACTGATCGAGTGTCGAAAATTTTGGACGGCGCAGGGGAAGAGCATGCAATTTCGACCCTGCCCGATAGTGGATCTGATGCACAGTGGATTTTGGACTTGAAGGAAAACAATGGTTCCTTTTGGCTTCAAGATGAAGCTGGAAAATACCTAAACAAAGTTCTTACAAGTTCGCAGTTTGCGCGCATGAAGCCTTGGATTCTTGACGCCTACTCGCAAAAAACGATCTCAAACAGGTTGAAGAGTGAAACCGAAAAGCTCGTGGTGGAAGACCCTCACTTTACGTTTTACGGGCTTTCGGTTCGTGAGACGTGGAAAAGCGACATTGACCTATCAAGCATGCTTGACGGGCTGTGCCAAAGGTTCAACTACGTGATCGCCGAACCGCGTCAAGACACGGATATGTTCGAGCATTTTCTGTATTTCGGCACAAAAAGCAGTGCACAGAACGAAGAAAAGTTGAAATCACTTTGGGCTGCGCTTTGCTGCCAGAAAGGCGCCAAGGAAGCATACAGCCTATCGCCTGAAACACTTCCATTTATTCAAAAATGGTGGCTGGACCTTCGTCCGGCTTGGGGCGGCAGCACTCTTCCCGGATCATTTATCCGGCGTATTGGCTTTTCAGTTTTCAGTTACCTCGTCGTCATACACTTCTTGCTTGGGCTCTCCAATCGCCCCATTGGAATTGAAACAGCTGAGATCGCCACAAAATACGCCGAGTTCCATCTTGAAAGCGCTCTTGTAATGATCCGCGAGTATGACAATGGAAGCAGCAGCCAAATCCAGACTGTTATGCGACAGACTGAAAGACTTATTGCTAAAGGCAACGCAAATCCATCGGTGCGCGACATCAGCAGAAGCCTTAGCGCGAAGGCTCGTCAAAATCTAAGCTCGGATCGGATAAAGGAAATACGGGGCTTGGTGGAGAATATCCAAAAAGCGCACCCAATGCCGCTATTTCCAGACGCCCCGTCCATCTCTGAGCAGTTGTTTGACAAGCATCTTGCGTTGAAATCCGCCAAACACAAACAGGAAGAATGGCGTAATCGCAAGAGATTGGCAGCAGTTCTTAAATCGCACCGGACCTCAATGCACCGCTACCGACCACAAAGCGGAGATGTCATTGCCTTCCCTGCAGGAGACGGCCTTCGCAATGAAGACCCAAAAAACGCAACCGGGCTCTAAGGTCTTGTTTATTTGCGCGATATCTGCCGTGCGAAGTCACCTGATTGTGTCAGCGCCCAATCGAGCGCTCCCGCGTCGGCACGTTGCCTTGATCAGCTTCCGGCTTCTTTGCAGCATTCACACGATGTTCCTGCTCTACAGTTCGTTCCAAATAATCCAGCGTTGCGCCCATCACAGCGCAACGTTGCTCTTTAGTCAGCAGGTCCAATTTCAAATCCACTAACCGCCATCTGCGACAATGCGCGGACAACCAAACCAAAAGTGTTTCCAAAGTTTCGTCAATATTTTTGACCGCCATGAAAGTTCTCTATCTCCGTAAAAAGGTTAAGGCGCACAACGGACAAAATAGAAATTTTGTCCCAGAGAACCAAAGAAACGGCGATGGCATTATTCTCTTTCAGACACAGCACAAAGACATTCTCCGAAAAGGTGACACGTGAAGACAGGAGGGCGAAGCCCGGCCAAACCGTCGCTCACATCCGATACATCACGCGAAGTGCCGCCGCCCGCACGGTGATTTCAGATCGTTTGACGTCGTCAAATCTGGTGGTTGCAGCAAGACAAGCTGAGAAAGAGGCTGAGAGGCGCAGAGGGCGGGTGTGTGAGCGCTTTGTCGTCGCCCTACCCGCAGAGTGCGACATCGACCAACGGGAGGCTCTGACACGCGCCTTCTGTGAACACATGACGAAGCGAAGTGCAGGCTATATCGCCGCAATTCACGATCAAAACGGCAATGACCTAAACAATCCACATGTTCACATTGTCATGTTCGACGCATTTGTTCGAACGGGCGGTCGAGGGCGGCCAAGGAGCATTCTCGGAATGGCGAAAAAAAACGCCATCGAAAACGCCGCGCGCGATTGGTCTCAAATTCACAATCGCCTGATGAAAGGCTGGGGGTTTTCAAAGGCCTCAATGATCGACCATCGGTCTTTTGCTTCCCGTGGAATAGACAAGATCCCCACCATTCACGTTGGCGCAGGAAGTTCTCGGGTAATGAAAAAGAATGTTCTGGTCACTCTGAAGCCAGAATGGCGTTTGATTGACGAAGGGCACACCCGCGTCGAAGCGAACAGAATAATCCGCCAAATTAACAGGACGAAGGAACAGATTTATGAGCATGCACGAACCGATCGACTGGCAAGCCTCAATGGAGGCAACAGAGCTGGCGGCCACTGCAGCGTCCCGGCGCACCGAACGAGTAGTTTTCGGAGTGGCGCAGATCATCGAGAACCAGCGCCAACATTTGTCCCTGATCAAAGAAATCAAGAAGGAACTTCAGCAAGCAGCTGTTTACGTGAGGGAAATGGACAAGCCGACCCACGAGGACATGCCAGTGCATTCACACCACCCTTTCTTCAATTGGTGGACCCTCGCCGCAGCTCTCGTCATCGGAACCCTGCTCGGCGCGTTTATCGTGAACTAACTATGTTACGAGATGTTTTGAGGCGGCAGTTGCTCAAAATCCAGCTACATCGTGGCAATCACAAGCAACCACAGGAACGCCCCCGAGAAAGAAAGGCTGTATCAAAAGGGACGACAAGGTCATGATGATTTCCAACATATCCCGTGCGGCACAATTTCACAGATCCGGTCGACTACTGTCAGGGTTCGACCGAGCCTCGCCACCTATCAATAACTTCCTTGAACCCAATTTCTTTCCAAGGAGCGTTCCACTCCTGAAGGTAGTTGATCGAACGGGAATGCGGTTCTGGAGACGGCATGCCGAAGCGTCCTACCGTAGGCATCAAGGGCGCATCACCAACAGTTAGAAACTCACCTTGACCAAGGTTTGGCAGCAAGTCACCAACTGCGGCGGTCAGATCGGGAAGGAGAGATCGGATGTAACCTTGATCTGCAGCGTTGGTTAGTCTCAGAGAAATGAAGTTGCTGCACTGAGAGAATATGGTCTCCGATACTTCAGAAGGCCTCTGGCTAACCACCATTAACGTGACCCCGTATTTCCGGCCCTCTTTGGCAATTCTTTCAATTGACTTTCGAGAAGAGTCATATTGAGCGCCACCGGCGCGCGGAACATAATTATGCGCTTCCTCGCAAACGAGCATAATCGGAACGTCACTCACCTTCCCCCCGGTATGCATGCACTTAGAGTAGTGGAACCCAAAGTCGAATATCATTCTGGAGATCAAACTAACAACGATGCTGAGCACCTCGAACGGAATTCCACTTAGATCTACAATCGACACGTTGGACTTCGTCACATAGCCAATGAACTGTCTCACGACATCCGTAAAGTCGGCCGATCCAAGATGCCCTCCACCCTCTTTCTCTGGATAGAAAAGGAACCGAAGTCGCGGATCTTCGAGTTTAGTTTTTAGGCGCAGGATGAAACGATCAAATTCACCGTTGAACGGCCCGTTGCTTGCTTTCTTCGCAGCAGCGGTAGATGAAACCGTAAATGATTGGACCGCATCGAAATACACTTCGTCACGGTCCGTAACCAAGGTGCCGTCTGCGAGCTTCGGGACTCCTTCATCCTCAAGCTTGCCAATCACCTCAATGTTCATGTTTTCGAGGTATGTGACGACCTCATTTATCGAAAAGTAGATCGGTGTATCAAAGGAAACGTTCGTGACTTTTGGGTTGTGACGCTTCTTGTTGCGCACCACCGCATTCCTAAACTGTGAAACTTGGTTGTGGGAATTGGCCTCATTACTCTCTATGAATATTTCTTCCAATTCCTGTGCGTTCATTAGCCAGTAAGGGAGCTGGAGATTGTTCACATCTAAGAGGTTCAGCGTAAAGCACTCATCCTCGTGGAAGGCGAACGCAGCCGCATATTCGGAGTGAATGTCAAAAATAACAACGTGCGCGTTCTTCTGCTGCGCCTTGTGAGTATTGGCGCCGTTGTTGATACCGACGGCAGTTTGCAGGATCTTAGCCACAGCGCACGATTTACCTGAGCCAGTGGAGCCAACGACAGCTACGTGCTTACTGAAGAACCGATCTCCATCGACTTTAAGCTCAATATCCGGCGCAATGCTCAGAGATCCAAGAGTGAAAGGCGACGTAATTTGTGTGGTGAAAATATCCGCCAACGTTTCGGCAGGTGCAATAAATGCGGGCTCGGTCGGGACCGGCAAAGATTGCGAACCGCGGCTAAACTCGCCATCGGTTGTCAAAGAGCCGATCGGCTGCGCGTCAATTTGGAACCTGAATTCGGTTTCGTCCGCATTTACCCCTGAGACCTCAGGAACTCCGGCGACTTTGTCCGCTTGCGAGGCCCGCAACGCAGTTATTGTCGACAGCAGGTGAGAATTGTTACCCGAAGCGATAAGCAGGTATTGTCCGATCCCAAGCTTGCGTTTGTGCTTCTCGAACTCATTCGCATCATTGATTTCGACACGGATCGTCGAAGGGGAGCTTTCGGTCACGAAACCAATTGGATCGCCATACTCAGACATAATTTTTCCTCAACTGAAAAGCATATTCGATTTCTGAAATTTGCTCAGACTTAATCTTGTGCACAGCAATGCCAGGGCGATCCCAAGGATCATCGGAGACATTTATCAGGATTAGGTCATCCGGACTTGGCTTCGGTAAGTCGACAAGATCGTCTCGTGCCGCAATTCTAACTCGGAACTCATGCGTGACCGGCTTTCTTCCGCGCATGGGTTTGCGTAAGAGATTGTCCACACGAAAAGTTCCCCCGCCGATGTCTCCGGTCGCGCATGAAATTCCGTAGTCATGCAACTGCGCAGAAATTTCTCCGATATCATTTCGGTTAGCGAGCAAGAAAAGGGGGGGATTATCATGAAGGTATTTAAAGCTGTATTTTTCCACGAATTTCTTTATGAAACCAAATACTTCACCATCGAAATCGGAACCGCCCTCCGAACCAATAACGAAGAACCGTGATCTCGAGTTTTCGCCAAGCGAATGCTTTAGGTCGTCCCTCAACCTTTTCACAACTTGGCCACGCGTCTTGAGCGCGAGCGTCCACTTGGTGAATGTTGCTTGCCGGACATCCTCGAGCGACTGCACAAACGCGCCAGCTTCAACGGTGCGGTCTTCAGAGTCCAGCTTAGTCGCGAGATTGACGATTCGCTGCACCGCGTTCGGGTAGATTAGGGTTTCGATATCGTCGCCAGAGAACCCTTTGGCCTCCAATGCCGCCAAGACCTCTTTCTCGAGTTCCTCCAGCCGGGGTCCGAACTCAATGGTCAATGCCTCAAGGAACGCGGCCCGGTCGGTTGATGTGGGGATCTGGGCTACGATTTTCTTTAGCGGCACTGCACTTGTCGCTTCGATCGTCGCCAGATCCTCCAGTGTGAGAGACATCGTGCCAGACTTGTCTGGAAAGTGGCAGAACAAGCGGTATTCAATCTTAGGACTTATTGAGCCGGTTTTCCCGAAGTGTTCGAGCATCTGTAAGACCGGCTTGTAGATCTTGCCAAGAGTAAATCTGTCAGCCTGCTCGTGAAGTTTGCACTGAATAGCAGTCGTCATATCCGGGGAAACGACGTCGACATCCTCAATTACGCCCTCAATACTGATTAGAGTTTCAGAGTCAGCCGCAAGGATTTCAGAAAGATAACGGAGGAATTGGTAGAGATATCCTCTGATCGAATGTTCGGCAGTGCGACTCAAAGTTGAATTCCCAGTTTTCGTAGCAATCTGAGATGCACTTCGGGCGGTGTCAAGGAAAGCTCTGCAAACAGTAATAATCTTCTATTATACGGGTTTAGGCGAAATTCCTCCTAAACTACATTCCGCATGAAGTCCCGAGATTATGGCGACGCGCAGTAAGGAGCGTTATTCCCCGCGCGGTAGCCCAATTGCCGCATGGAGCGCAAGTTTGCCTTCCGCCGTGCTTGCCGCCAACTGGGCATAGGTGCCAAACTGAACTTCCTGTGATAGCCCTAAAAGTGTTAACTCCGCCCTCATGTCACGGAAGCCGCTGCCAATTTCAAAATTCTTTCAAACTCCTGATCCTCGTCTCGAAGGGCCGCGATTTCTTGTTCCAATCGCAGCACGACAGGAACAAACTTCCGGCCATCCTTTCTATCGGAAATGATGGTTACCATTGTTTCCAATGCTCTCTCCAATCGCTTCACTTGATCGTTCACGGATATCCCTCTTCTTGACCGAAAAGGAAGTGGGATCGTTTGGCAAAAAGCCGTTCGAGTTTGATGCGAACGGCACCTCAGTTGGCAAGGCAACAGAAAAGCGGTTGCGGAGCGCGATTGAGCAGGAGACGGGAAATCATCGTGACACAATGCGTGTGTGGCAAATTGTGTGGCAGTTTTGCGCTGGAAACGGTCGTTTCCAGTGAAAACCATAAATTCTTGGCATTTTGTGCTTGAAAGTGGTGCCCCCACACGGACTCGAACCGCGGACCTACTGATTACAAATCAGTTGCTCTACCAGCTGAGCTATAGGGGCACTGGCAGTCGATTACTGTTTCGGCATCGGAACTGCAAGCCCGAAAATTCGTGCAAGGGGTTGTTGGGAGGAGCCTCTGTAATGGGCGCGGCACACGGGCTCGGCAATGGGTCATTTGACTGCGTCTTTGTCAGGATGTAACCCCGATTGAACGCGTCAGAATACAAGGGCAAATCGGAACATGCAGGTCGTCATCCATGCTGGTGTTGCGTTTACCGACGAGGACCGGCTTTTTGGCCTGTTGCGGGCCAACGCTGACGCGATGGTCGCCCGCAATGCCGCCGTTTGGGGTGCGCGCGTGTTCCGGCGGCAGTTCAGGCAGGTATTGAACGCGCAAGAGCCGGGTCCGATGCTGCACAATGCGCGCAAGAGCTTTCTGGGCCTCATGCCAAAGGACCGAACGGTCGACCGTGCCATCCTGACAAACGCCGGGTATCTGGGCCCGATTCAGACGTCGATCATGGATGGGCAGTTTTATCCCGCCGCCGGCGAACGGATCGCTTACTTGGAAGATGTGTTCGACGAAATGCAGGTTGAACTGTTTTTAGGCCTGCGCAACCCGGGCAGTTTCATTCCGAAGGCGCTGATGGCCCAGTCCGAATCCGAGCGGCAACGAGTTCTGGCACAAACCGATCTGAGTTGCCTCAGTTGGCTGACATTGATCGATAACATTCGTGATCTCGCGCCCGATGTGCAAATTACACTGTGGTGCGACGAGGATACTCCGTTGATTTGGGGCGACATTGCCCGGGCCATGATCGGGCTGCCCGAAGATGCGGCCGTGAACGGTGAGTTTGCCTTGCTCAATTCGCTGGTGTCACCGGAAGGGCAGGCAAGTATTGAGGCGTTGATCGAACAACAGATTTCGCCCGGCGATCCCGAGAGCCGGAAGGAGCTTGCTCGGATATTCGAAGACCATGCCCTGCCGGACGCGATTGAGGAAGAGCTGGACCTGCCAGGATGGAACGAGGACATCGTCGCCGCCTTTACCGAACTCTACGAGCAGGATCTGGGTGTCTTGCAAACCATGCCCGACATTCGGTTTCTCGAACCCTAAGAGACACGGACCAAATTCGATCTCCCCGTGGACATGGTGATCGAATGGGGCCTGTTTCCATCGCCGGTTACAGGTATGAACGGGTCAGGACCTCAGACCGGAAAACTTAAGTCCTTGATCAATTGCCAAATGTCCCGGTTGGCGTCCGAGAGCTGTTTGACCACGTCCTCGATCTCATGCATGGCCTGTTCGTCCACGGTGTCTTCGCGCCCTAGCTTGATCCCGGTTTTGCGGTCTGCGATGCGCATCAGGATGGTCTTGGGGTTCCCGCTTTCCGGGTCAAAGGAATAGATGCAATGATTGTATTTGTTGCGAACCGATGACAGGCGCGAGAGGCGCTGAGTGTGGTCCAGGATCGGATCACGTATATCGGCGGGGCGACCGTCCATCTTTGCCAATCGCTCGACCAGGTCAATCCGCGCTCGGGTGGTGTTCAGCGTCAGGAAGATAATGACCGCCACATCCTTGTTGGCTCCGGTCAGGCCTGCGATCAGGTGGATCAGCAGGCTTTCGGTATTGGTCCACATATAGTTCAAACGCCCGACCAGCAGGATCAGGCGGTCGAACCGGGATTCAAAGGGCTCAGTCAAGGCCGGGGCCGTGAATGTCGTCGGCGGCGACCTCAAAATAGAAATGCGCTGCAGCGGTCCGGTTGCTGACGCCGATTTTGCCGGAGACGTTGTGCATGTGCAGCTTGACCGTATGTTCGGTTATGCCGAGCTTTGATGCGATCGTCTTGTTGCTTTCGCCCTGCGAAACCAGGCGCAAGACCTGTTTCTCGCGCTTGGTCAGCTTGGAATACAAAGGCATGTTGCGCGATTGCGCGGCAGGGACGGGCTGGCGCTGTACGGGCGGTTGCTTGGGAGTTTCTGATACGACCGGAACGCAGTCGGCCAGAAAGCTCGGCAGATGCAGTTCTTCGTGCATCAGCAATCGCAGGATCGACCGCCAAACATCCGGGGCAACATTCATCGGAAGGTATCCGATATCCCCGAACTGCGCGCGGTCCCAGTGCTCAAACAGAAACCGGGCCGAGCTTTCCTTGCGATAGGCAAACGCCAGACATCCGGAATCCGCCGCCCGCACGAACTCTGCCGGTCGGTTCAGCAGGTCCTCAAGCATCATCTGATCAACAACGACTATGTGGCCGGACGCTTCGGTCTCGGCGCTGTCGGCCAGGAACTTATCCAGTGATTCAAAACGCAGGGCTTGCACCCCGAATTCGCTTTGGACACTTCGTAGAGTTTGGTTCGAATAAAAAAGCTCTTTTCCAAAAAATACGATAGACAATTCTTCGGGGTAATTCATTTCTTCACGAACATCGTTACTCAATGAGAAGCTCATTGATCCACCCTCACCAAAACCTGCGCCGCCCATTAAATTCAGTAGGATTCTGGTGCTACTTTTGGCGGTGCAATACGAAAACCGAAACATTCTAAACTGTGGTCAATGATAGCTTAAAGTGCAGATTTCAGCAATACAGCCGCAAGAGCCTGACCGTTTGGGCATAGAACTTTCGATCAGGTTCCGATGCGCTGACAGACTGTATGTGGTTGAAAATATGGAGATATATTTACGTTAATTCTTTTGGCCTGGGCCGATGGCGGAAAATGCGTCAAAAATGGGGGCGCAAGAAAAAACTCTTTTCTTGTCATAATGTTGCCCAATTTAATGCTTTCGGCCAGCTATGCATTCCACAACCCCACTGCGACCATGATCGGGCTTCATTTTGCGAAGCGACGTAATTCCTAGCGTGCCCGCGTTCCGCGCATTTTCGCGATTCTCAGGCGGTCACGTTGTCGGCTTGGCCGAGAAAGGGGGTGACAGACCGATAAGGAAAAAACTCTGCCGCACAAGCGCATGGTCCGCTGCTTGTTGCGGAAAATTTTGTTTCAACCGCACCGCATGTCGCTTTGTAGATGAATGGTGGCCCGGTGCTCGAAGATGAGTGGAAATTATTATGTCAGATCGCAGATTAACAGCCGTGACACCAACCGGAGATGATGGCCGCGAAGTCGATCAGGACCCCGTTGTAGAAGTTCCCGAGGTCGAAGAAGACATTCTGGTGGTTGATGACCTGAACGCACAACAGCAGCAGCAACAGCAGCAGCAAGGTGACGACAGCAACACCAATGGCGGCAACGACAGCAACACCAACGGTGGTAACGACAGCAATACCAATGGTGGTAACGACAGCAACACCAACGGTGGCAACGACAGCAATACCAACGGTGGTAACGACAGCAACTCTCAATCCAATGGTGGCGATGACAGCAACACCAACACCGCAACCGTCGACATCGACTTTGGTGGTGGTGAATGGATTCCGCGCGACGACGACAAGGTCGATGTGGATATCGACAATAACGGCGATGTAAATGGTGATGTCATCACCGCTGGGAATGACATTGACTATGATCCCGGCGATGACCTGAACCTTGATATCTCGTTGGACGGACCGGGCAATGACTTCTCGGCGATCAACCATCAGATGGCGTCGCTGGAAGACAATGACTGGCTCGGCGAAGCAACCGTTCACAACGAAGGTGAGTTCAATCAGAGCGGCAACGCGACTGGCGGCGAAGCGCATGCTGAAGATGGCATCGACGTAAACGCAGATGGTGGTGATTCCGGAAATGGCGGCACCAGCTATGGTGGCGACGCGGCTGGTGATACCAGTGGAAGCCATTCGTTTGCTCTTGGCGGAGAGTCGGGGCATGCCGATGGAACAGCCTCGGGTGGTAATGGCGCGGCCTCGGGCAACGCGAACAATACCAGCGTTGGTCTGGGACTTTCCGGAGCGCACGCAGATGGTGACAGCTCGGGCGGTACCGGCGGTAACGCCGATAACGACTCCGGCGCGGTCAACCTTGGCGTAGCCGGTGCAAACTCAGAATCAACCGGTGGTGAAGGCGGCGACGCCGGATCTATTGGTCTTGGTCTGGGATTGGGACTGTCAGGTTCGAACGCTCAGGGCGATGCAAGCGGTGGCGACAACGCATCTGGCGCACTTGCTGCAGGTCTGGGACTGGCCGGAAATGACTCGTCGGCGGACGGTGCAGAAGGTGGCGGCGGCGACGCTGACACAAGCGGCAACGCTGACAATACCAGCGAAGGCACCAACGAAGCCAACGAGTCGTCAAGTGGCGGCAACATTGGCCTTGGTCTGGCCGGTGCGGGTGCACTGGGCGCCAACGACGGTTCGGGCGGCAACGGCAATGGTGGCCAGGGTGATGGCGGCCAGGGCGATGGCGGCAACGGCAGCGGCGGAACCGGTAACGGTGGCAACGGACCTGGTGGTTCGGGTGACGGCGGTAACGGATCTGGTGGCTCCGGCGACGGCGGCAATGGACCGGGCGGTGACGGAACAGGTGGTCCGGGTGCCGGTGGAAACACTGGTGTAATCAATGAAGGTTTCCCGATCCTGCGCACCGCGTTGGTTGAAGAAGAACCCGGTGATGAGGAAGGCGAAGACGAATCCGCAGCCGGTGTATCCTCAGGTGATGCCAATGGCACCGGTGGCCCAGGTGCGGGCGCTGCGGGAATGGGCGGTGCCGGTGACGGTGGCAACGGACCTGGTGGTGCTGGAGACGGCGGCAACGGTTCCGGTGGTTCCGGCGATGGTGGCAACGGACCTGGTGGTGCTGGAGACGGCGGCAACGGTTCCGGTGGTTCCGGTGACGGTGGCGCGGGTGGCGGCAGCGCCGATGCTGATGCAGACGCACAAGGCGTAGGCGATCAGGACGCCACAGGCCCCGATATTGACCAGAGCCCTGGCGATATCATGGGTACTGCCACCAACATGCAGACACCGGACGGTTCCGGTGGAGACGGTGGAACCAACACCACAAACGGTATGGCAGATGCCGACGGTTCTGGCACTGCGACCGCAGATGGTGTCGGTGGTGCTGGCGGAACGGTAAGCCCGACTTCAAGCTCGGCAGGAAGCGGCGCAGGTTCTGCGGATGCGACCAACGAAGCCGGTGACGGTGGATACGCCGAGTCGATGTCTGACGCAGCCAATGACGGTTATGCTGAAAGCCTGGCCGAAGCGATTGCCGGATATGGTGGTGACGCCGACTCCGACAACGATGCAACCTCGACCGGAACGGGCACCGGAACCGGTACCGCGTATTCGGGCGCAGGTGGCGCAGGTGGTGCCGCAGCGGCGACTGGCGGAACCAGCGGCGACGTCATGGGAAGCTCGACCGGTGGTGCGACCACCGGTGCGACCAACACCGGCGGTGAAGCGTCCGGCGCGAACTCCGGCACCGGCGGTGCTGGCGGCATGGGCGGCAGCTGGGGTTCGGACAACGGTGGCGACGGTATCGTCAACGGTGAGTCCTACGCTTCGGCAGCAGCCGTGGTCGATACATCGGCCTTCAACCAGTCGATCGTCATGGGCGCCAACGTGCTTGGCAACAATGTCGACACGACCATGGTTGGTGGTTCGATGACCTCGAGCTACTCGAGCGACGACACCGACGTATGAGATACGCGTTTCGGGGGCCGCATTACCGGCCCCCGGCTTATTGAAATTGCCGGGGCCGCCCAGTGCGGCCTCGGCCCAGCAAAACCAAACCGGAAATTTTCTGCCGGGGCGGTAGTTAAGGATCATTGACATGTCTTTCGACAGTGTTACCGAAAAGATTGCACACTTTATTGGAACCTTTGATCTTACGATTGAGCAAGCCCGCCTGAGGGATCAATACGAAGAGTTCACGGCGCAACGGCGCAAGTTTGAACTGGAAGAGCTGGAAGATCCGATTGCAATTCGGATCAAGGCCAAGCTGGACCTGGATCCCGGCGTTTACAAACCGCTCCCCTACAAATTCATGACACCGCCTGACGATCCGACGCCTCCGCCATATTTCGGCGGGCCGGTCGAAGAGACGGTGATCAACATCGGTATGCCTTTTGTCCAAGCGCCCCTGTTTTCGGAAAGCGAGCCGTTCGGCGGTGTGGAATACCAGTACAACGTGATTATGGAAAAACCTGAATCCGTGACCGAATTGATCGGGTCTGCAGTGACTTATACGTTCCAGATCCTAAAGCTGGTCGACAACGACACGGTGGGGCAGGGCGATTTCCGCGATGCCGAGGTGCTGATGGCGCAGGCCGAAGCTGCGGCAGAGCTGGCAGCTTCGCTGCACGTGATCTCGGCGCCATCCTATGCAATTTCCGACTATCACTCGGTGGAATATGTTGAAGGGTTGGCCGAAGAAATGCTGACGCCCTTTGTCACGGATGTCGAGGGTGTGGTCGTCCATCAGTTCCAGGGCGCGGACGCGTTCGGGATCATCGTGAATGGCGAACACGTGGATGAAGCGCCGGAATGGGAGGACCTTCTGCCGACTCATCACAAGTCTGAAGACGAGGAAGAAGACGATACCCCCGATCCGACGCCAGCCGAGTGGGATCAGGATGATGAGTTCCAGTTCGGCGACGGTCATTCGGTTGTCACCGGTGGAAACCTCGCGATCAATCAGGTGAACGCAACGGTGGCCTGGGTGGATGCGCCCTACATCGCTGTGGGCGGCAAGTCGGTTAGCCTGACGCTTGTCAGTCAGGTGGCCATGGTTTCCGACATGGACAAAGGTGCGCCCGGGCACGAATCCGGCACCAAAGTGGTACAGACCTCGCATATCGCAATCGACGAGAACGCGGCGCATTGGGTGGATCAGGAGGCGGGCGGCGAGGAGCAACCGTCGCTGGTCGTTGTCGACTGGATTTATGGCGATCTGGTCGTCACGAATTTCGTCAAACAGACCATCGATGCGACCGATATCGACCATATCGAGACCGAGATTTCGGCTACGTCGACGCTCTATGCGCTGGGCGACAACGACATGGTCAACGTGACCAACATCGTTCAGTTGGGTTCGTACTACGATCTGGTGATGATCGGCGGCGACATGATCTCGGTCGATATGCTGATGCAGTCGCTGGTGTTGCTGGATGACGACGTGGTCACTGGTGGCATGGCGGATGTCGAAGCTGGGACCGACGAAAACCTGATGATGAATCAGGCATCGGTCAGCACGATCGGCAAAGATGTCCACGAACAGATGCACGACACCATGTCAGCCGCGCTCGACATGACCGAGGCGAATATGGAGGCGTTGGAGGAGGCGCTGTTGAACGATCCGACCTTCGCAGGGATGGAGCAACTGCGGGTGCTGAACATCGAAGGCAATCTGTTGCAGGTCAACCTGATCGAACAGGCAACGGTGCTGGCGGATCAGGACGACGTCCACCTGAAGGGTCCCGATGGCGCGATGACCGAAGTCACAGCGGGCAGCAATGCGATGCTGAACGCGGCCAATATCACCAAGACAGGGGTCGACTCGACGGTCATGGCCGCAAATGGTGAGTTCTCCGAATTGTTGCTGCATCAGGCAAGCCTGCTCGACGTGCCCACCAACGAAGAGATCGAAGACATCGCCAATGAGGCGATTGCCCTGATCATGGAGGATATGTCCAAGCCCGGCGACGAAAGCGGTATCGGGCCGAAAGGTACCGATCTGACGCCCGGTGAAATGGCGACCGCCGACGATGGCCTGCAAACCATGCTGGCCTGATTTTCCTGTAAGTTACGAGTGACTCGAAGGTTCCATATATGTCGATCGTTTTTTCGTCACGCCGCACCCGTTTTGCCAGTCCGTTAGACCGGCACGGTGGCGGCGGACCCTTGGCTCTGAAACCCAGCGAATTGGTTTCCGGGTCCTCAAAGGCTGACGCTGCCAAACCTGTTTCCCGGCTGCGTCTGGACAAGGAGATGCGAGTGCCAGATTCCGCGCAATGCCCTGCGGCTGCTGCCTCCGACGGGGCGCAGGCGGTTCTGAACGGGGCGCTAAAGGCGACGTCTGGCACCGGGACGGCCGAGCAGGCACAGACCAGGTTCGTTAATCAGCCATCAGAGCCAGAACCAAACAGATCTGAACCACCGCGCGCCGGCTCTCCCCTTCGGCGCGCATCGTCGCGACCCGCGCAAGACGAAGACCATGTGGGAGGCGACACTGGGGTGGCCGCCGAGGCCGAAGAGCCTGATCGTGACCCCGCCAAGCCATCGACCGCGCGCATGACCCCCTCTGCGCCGTCTGGCGGCGGAAAGAGCATAGGCACCACGATCGAAGGTAAGGCGAATGAGCCGCTTGTCCGCTCGACGTCGGGCGGAGGAGACGGCAAGGGGCCACCCCAAACCTTTCACCGACGCACACCGCCGGAAGATTTCCAAAGAACGCTGCGCACGTCGCTCAAGGCGATCTGGCGCAATCTGGCATTCGTGTTGTTGTTGACCTGTGCGACCAATGTTCTGATCCTGGCGATCCCGATTTATCTGTTCCAGATCAGTGACCGGGTGCTGACCAGCCGGTCATTGGACACGCTGGTCATGCTGACCGTAATCGTGGCCGGCGCGGTGATCTTCCAAGCGGCGTTTGACGCTGTGCGTCGGTTCATGCTGATGCGCACCGCGGTCGAGGTCGCCGCACGTCTCGGCGCACCGGTTCTGAGCGCAGCGGCGCATGCGTCCTTGCACGGTAATGGGCGCGAGTATCAGACCTTGGGGGATTTGCAGCAGGTGCGCGGGTTCCTCGTGTCCGGCACATTGATTTCGTTTCTGGATGTACCCTTTGCACCGCTGTTCATCCTGATGATTTTCCTGGTCCACCCGCAGCTTGGCATGATCGTCGTGACCACCGCGCTGATCCTGATGGTGATCGCGCTGATCAACCAGAAAATGACGGCCAAACCCTTTGCCAAGGCCAATATGGCGCAGTCGCTGGCCAATCAACATCTCGACTCGATGTCGCGCAACAGCCAGATCATCAACGCGCTGGCCATGATCCCCGAGGCGGTCCGCATCTGGGGTCGGGACACGGCGCAATCCCTGACATGGCAGGTCAAGGCACAGGACCGGAACGTGATTTTCGCAGCTATCTCGCGCGCCGTACGACTGCTGACGCAGATCGGTATCCTTGGCTGGGGCGCCTATCTGGCACTGCAGGGCGAGATCACCGGCGGCATGGTCATTGCCGCCTCGATCATCGCTGGCCGCGCCTTTGCCCCGATCGAGGGGTCCATCGAAGGCTGGAACACCTTCCTTTTGACACGCGGCGCGTTCGGGCGGATTCAGCATCTGCTGTCGAACTCGGCCTTGCAGTTCGAAAAGCTGCGCCTGCCACGCCCCGAGGGGCGTGTGGATGTCGAACGCCTGCTGTATGTTCCGGGTGGAACCAAACGCGTCGTCTTGAACGGTATCTCTTTCTCGCTGAATCCGGGCGAAACGCTGGCCATCATCGGCAATTCCGGTGCGGGCAAAACGACGTTGGGCAAGACGCTGGTCGGGTCGATCCTGCCGACCTCGGGCAGTGTGCGGCTGGACCTGATGGATATCCGCAACTGGGACCCGCGCCAATTTGGTGAAAGCATCGGCTATCTGCCGCAGGACGTGCAGCTGTTTCCGGGAACCATCAAGGACAATATCGGCCGCATGCGCTCGGACGCGACGGATGAACAGATTCACGATGCTGCCGTTCTGGCCGATGTGCACAACATGATCGCAACGCTGCCACAGGGTTACGAAACGGTTGTGGCGGCTGACGGATCGCCCCTGTCGGGCGGCCAGAAACAGCGTATCGCTCTGGCGCGCGCGTTCTTCGGCAACCCGCGCATGGTGGTGCTCGACGAGCCGAACTCGAATCTGGACGTTGCGGGTGACAAGGCCCTGGCCCGGGCGATTTCGCAGGCCAAGGAAAGCAAGATTACCGTTGTGGTGATCACGCAAAAGCCGACGCTGCTGAGCGTTGTCGACAAGATCATGCTGCTGACGGACGGGCGTGTTGCCTTGTTCGGTCAGCGCGAACAGGTGCTGGAACAGCTCAACGGGCCGCGACCAAAGCCCGAGTTGAAAGGCGGGGGGGATAAGCAATGACCGATTTGGAGAAGGTCGAGGACCCGGCCGTTTGGTATTCGGAAGTTCCACGTTCGATCCATAAGCAGATTGTTCTGGGCCTTGTGATGCTGGTGGTCTGTTTTGGCGGCTTTGGCCTGTGGTCTTTCCGCGCGCCCCTGGCGGCGGCAGTCATCGCGCAGGGCAGCTTTGTGGCCACCGGACGCAACAAGATCGTGCAGCACCTTGAAGGCGGCATTATCGAGGACATTCTGGTATCCGAAGGCGAAGCGGTTCAGGCTGGACAAATCCTGATGACCCTGGACCAGACTTCGGCCGAGGCCAATGAACGAGAATTGTTCATCCGCAAAATCCGTCTTCAGGCCATGACCGAACGCCTGTTGGCAGAACACAGCGAAAAGGAACGGCTGGTCTTTTCTCAGGGGCTAATCGACGCCTCTGATGACGTCGAAGTGATGACAATTCTCGACAGCCAAAAGCTCAGCTTCGATGTCTCGCGCAAGACGTTGCTGAACGACATCGCCTTGCTGGCGCGCAACATGGAGGCGCTGCGCATTCGCGCGACAGGCTTTGAGGCGCAACTGAGCAGCATGCAGCGCCGCTCGGAGATCTTGCAGGAAGAGTACGACACAAAGGCGTCGCTGTTTGAAAAAGGCCTCGTGCGCAAAGGTGATCTGAACACGATCCGCCGTGTACAGGCCGAGGCCGAAGGCCAGTTGGCGCGTCTGCAGGCGGAAACCGCCGAAGTGAACACGATGCTTCTGAAATACGAAGAACAGATCACGCGCACCCGGTCGGCCTATCGCGAGGCGGCGCTTGACGAATTGGGCGTGATTGAAGCCGATCTTGAAAGTGTTCGCGAAAAGGCCCGTCAGGCCCGCAGCATTCTGGACCGTGCAGTTGTACGGGCGCCGGTCACGGGCACAGTGGTGCGGCTGCACCATCATACGCCTGGCGGTGTGATTGAAACCGGTGAGCCGATTGCCGAGATTTTGCCCGCTGATGCGCCGCTGATTATCGAGGCGCAGATCCCGCGGACCGAGATTGACAGTGTCGTCACAGGCCAAACGGCCACGGTGCGGCTGGTTGCACTAAACCAGCGCACGACTCCGGTTTTGTACGGAGAGGTTTTCTATATCTCGGCAGACTCCCTGCTCGAGGACGCGGCGGGTATTCCTCAAGAAGTTTACCTTGCACGCATTTCGCTCACCGCAGAAGAAACGAACAGGGTGCGTGGTTTCATTCCGACACCAGGCATGCCCGCCGAGATCATGATCCAGACCGAGGAACGGACCTTTGCGGCCTATATCGCCAAACCGGTGACAGACAGCATGTCCCGCGCTTTCCGAGAGCATTGACGCAGCGGCTACATCTTCCAAAAATTGCATGTTAGCATCCTGTCAAATCTGAACAGGAGAATGCCCCATGCCCGCAACAGTCAAAACCATGATGGAGGCCGCAAACGCCGCAGTCGAACGCATCGACACTGCCCGCGCAAAAGAACTGATCGGGCAGGGGGCGCTGTTGCTCGACATCCGGGACGCGTCAGAGCTTGAGCGGACAGGGCGCGCCGCAGGCTCTCATCACATCTCGCGCGGGATGCTTGAGTTTCGCGCTGACCCGGACCTGCCGTCGCATGACTCGGAACTGCGCCGGGATCGACCGATCGTCATGTATTGCGCATCCGGTGGGCGCGCAGCTTTGGCGGGCAAGTTGCTGAAGGACATGGGCTATGTCGAAGTTTATAACCTTGGCGGCCTGACCGATTGGGTCAATGGCGGTGGCGAGGTTTCTGACCCGTCCTAAGCGTTGAGGAATGCGCGAACCGCGCCTTCGAACTCACGGGGTTTTTCGGCATGCAGCCAATGCCCGGCACCGTTGATCTTTGCAAATCGCGCGTTTGGAAACAGGGCGCGGATTTGGTCGCGGTGTTCGGGCAACACATAATCCGACGCGCCCCCGGACAAGAACAGAGCTTTGCCATCCCATGAGGTATCGACCGCTGGGAAACCCATGATATTGGGCATTTCGTCGGCCAGCACATCCAGATTCAGCAACCACCGCTTTTCCTTGACGTCCAAGGATTGCGTAAAGAAGCTTTGCAACGCCTTTTCGACACCCAATTCGGCCAATTGCTGTTCCGCGTCCGAACGCCGGGTGATTTGGTCCATGTTCACCGCGCGCATTGCTTCGATGAATTGAATCTGGCTATGCGTGTAGGTCACGGGCGCAATATCGGCCACGACAAGCTTGCGAACCTTCTGGCCATAGCTGAGCGCCAACATCATCGCGGCTTTGCCGCCCATCGAGTGCCCCAGCACGTCTGCATGTCCACCATGGGCATCAACGACCTCGGCCAGATCCTGTGCCAGACTGGGGTATGTGTGCTTGGGGTCCCAAAAGCTGTAGGCATGGTTGCGCATATCAACCGCGATAACCTGCCGTTCATCAGACAGTCTGCGCGCGATCACCCCCCAGTTGCGGCCCGAACCGTAAAGGCCGTGCGCAATCAGCAAAGGTGGTTGATCGGTCGGGTCGCCATGAAGGATCGTATTCAGCATGACGCTGTGATACCCGCCGATGCGTGAAACAACCAGCCCCATTGTCGCGGCCACCGCACACGGTTACATTGCCCCGTCAGGAGGCGCGATGTCGCAGGATTTCGATATTCAGACCCGGATTGCCGAGACAATCCTGCTGTTGCGCAAGAAGCTTGGGCTGCGCGACAAGACTTTGGCCGAGTCGGTCAAACGCGCAAAGCGCCGTCTGCCGCGTCGAATCTACAAGCAGGCTTTGTTGTTGGCTCGCGCCGAGAAGATGGCCGAACACCCCAAGCTCCGGTTGGTTCTCGACACGCCAAAGCTCGAAAAAGCGTCGGAAGAGGTGCAGGCTCATCTAACGGCGATCAATCTGGCGGATCGCCGATGGGGCTGGTTTCTGAGCTTTATGGGCTCGCTTGCCTTGGGATTGCTGGCGCTGACTGCGGTCGGTTTGATTGTCTTGCGATGGCGCGGGTTTATCTGAGCCGACCGGAAACCGGATCCGATAACGAAAAACAGCGCCCGTGAGGACGCCGTTTTCGTTTTCTTACAACCGCTTACAGGTTCGGATAGATTGGGAACTTGGCGCAGAGGTCTGCGACTTCGGCCTTGACCTTGGCCTCGACGGCGGAGTTGCCGTCCTCGCCATTGGCGGCCAGACCGTCGGTGACTTCGATGATCCAGTCGGCGATCTGGCGGAATTCGGTCTCGCCAAAGCCGCGGGTGGTGCCGGCGGGGGAGCCCAGACGGATGCCGCTGGTGATGGTCGGTTTTTCGGGGTCAAACGGCACGCCGTTCTTATTGCAGGTGATATGTGCCCGGCCCAAAGCCTTCTCGGTGGCGTTGCCCTTGACGCCTTTGGGGCGCAGGTCGACCAGCACCACATGGGTGTCGGTGCCGTGGGTCACGGTGTCCAGACCGCCCTTGATCAGCTGATCCGACAGTGCCTGCGCGTTGGCCACGACTTGCTGGATATAGCTTTTGAACTCAGGGCGCAGCGCCTCGCCAAAGGCCACCGCCTTGCCTGCGATCACAT